>NZ_JADZDS010000104.1 GCF_020850895.1 Thermomonas sp.
ATCCGACCATGGATCGCTACGAGCGCATCATCGCCCTGCATCGAACCCTGCAGGCCGCCCGCCGACCGGTGACGGTTGGCCATTTGCAGGACGAGCTGGGCTGTTCGCGCGCCACCGTCTATCGCGATATCGCCTTCCTGCGCGATGGCTTGATGGCTCCGGTCATCGGCGATGGCGAAGCCGGCTTCAGTTACGACAAGGCCGAATCGGAACGCTTTGAATTGCCCGGGCTGTGGCTGAGTTCGGAAGAGCTGCACGCCTTGGTTGCGGCCCAGCAGCTGTTGGCACGCAGCAGCGGCGGGATGTTGTCGGCCGCACTGGCACCGCTGCAGCAGCGCATCGACAAATTGCTGGATGCGCACTCGGGTGGCAAACGCTGGCCGCTGGAGCGGATCCGGGTGATCCCGCACCGCACCCGCCGCCTCGACGAACACACCTTCCGGATCGTCGCCTCGGCGGTGCTGGAGCGGCGGCGCCTCGGCTTCGACTATCGCGCCCGTTCCACCGACGAAAAGACCCATCGCAGCGTCAGCCCGCAGCGTCTGACCCACTATCGCGACAATTGGTATCTCGATTGCTGGGACGAGGAGCGCGAGGCGCTGCGCAGTTTTTCGGTCGATCGGATCGCCAGCGGTCGCCTGCTCGATGGCCACGCGCGCGATGTCGTCGATGCGGATCTCAATGCCCATTTATCGGCCAGCTACGGCATCTTCTCGGGTACACCCAAGGGCTGGGCGACGATGCGGTTTTCCACCAAGGCGGCACGCTGGGTGGCTGAGGAACATTGGCACTCGCAGCAGCAAGGCCATTTCCTGGCCGATGGTCGCTATGAACTGAAGTTGCCGTACTCGAACCCGCGCGAGCTGCTGATGGACGTGCTGCAGCACGGCGCCGATGTCGAACTGGTCGAACCCAAGGCATTGCGCATGCAGCTGCGCACCCTGCTGCAACTGGCGATCAGCAACTACGAAGACGCGCCATGAACGCCACCGACACACCTGCCATGGACAATGCCCAGGACCGCAGCATCGTGCTCGCGCTGGGCGCCGGCGGCGCGCGCGGTCTGGCGCAGATCGGCGTGATCGAGGTCCTGCTGGAGCGCGGGCTGCAAATCAAGGCGATTGCCGGTACATCCTGCGGCGCGCTGGTCGGCGGCGCCTGTGCGGCCGGCAAACTGCCCGAGTTGATGCACTGGATGCAGACGACCAGCCGCGCGGAAATGCTGCGCCTGCTCGATCCCGGGCTCGGTCGCCCGGCCATGTTCACCGGCGAGAAACTGGTGCGCGAGTTGCGCAAGGTGGTCGGTGAGCCGCGGATCGAAGATCTCGACATCGACTTCACCGCCGTGGCCGTGGACCTGATGCGCCAGCGCGAAGTCTGGCTGCGCCGCGGCGATCTTTGGGATGCGATTCGCGCCTCGTTCGCCATCCCCGGCATCTTCACCCCGATGGTCATCGGCGACATGGAACTGGTCGATGGCGGCCTGCTGGCGCCGCTGCCGATCACCGCCACCCGCTTGGCCGGGCCGCACCGGGTGATCGCCATCGACATCCACTCCCAGCCGCAAAATCTCGCCAATGACCCGGTGCGTGAAGTCGCCGCCGAACACGGCAAGGCGGCGCCCAGCGTCTTCGGCCGCTGGGTGGAACGCCACTTCGGTGATGAGGACAAACCGGTGCCACAGCGCCACTTCAAACTGATGGAAGTGATGTCGCGCGCACTCGACACCATGCAGGAGCGCATCGCCCGTGTGCAGCTGGCGCTGGAACCGCCCGACCTGCTGATCCGCATCCCGCGTGATGCCTGCGAGTTCTACGAGTTCTGGCGCGCCACCGAGTTGATCGACATCGGTCGCCGCGAAGCGGAACAAGCGCTGGATGCAGCAGGATTTCAGAGTCGCAGCCCTTGCGACGAACCCGATGCAGGCTGAGCTCCCGTCCATCGGAGTCCTGCCATGCAGCATCGCCGGATCGAGTCTTTCCTGCGCCAACTCGTCATCCTGGGAATTGCGGCCGTCGTGTTGATCCCCGCTGCGCGTGGCAGCAGCCTGTGGATTGGTTGGCTGCCGCTGTGGTTGGTGGGGATGCCGCTGGCGGCGTGGCTGAGCTTGTTGCGGCTGCCGAAACCGCAGATTGCATGGGCACTGCCGCGCCGCCGCCCGCAGGCACGCCGTCAGCGCGTTCGACGGGTGGGCCATCCCGCGGCCTTCAGCACGCCGCGCCTGAGCCACGGGCGCGGCATTCCCGGCCTTCGGCCAACCTTCAGGACATCCGCGGTTCCGCCGCTGCGTGCTAGCGTTCACGGTTTGACGCCTTTGCCACGGAGCCCGCCATGTCCCAATTCTCCAGCGCCTGCCTGATCGCCAGCCTCGCCATCGCCGCCTCGGCAGCCGCGCAAACGGCGCCGCCCGTCGACGACCCCTACGCCTGGCTGGAAGATGTGTCCGGCCAGCGCTCGCTGGACTGGGTACGCGAACGCAACGCCCGCACCGAGGCCGAGATCGCCGGCACTCCGGAGTTCAAGGCGCTGGAAGGCGAGATTCGCGCCATTCTCGATTCCGACGCCAAGATCCCCGGGGTCGAAAAGATCGGCGATTACTACTACAACTTCTGGAAGGACGCCCAGCACCAGCGCGGCCTGTGGCGGCGCACCACGCTGGCCGAATACCGCAAACCCGAGCCGCAGTGGGAAACCGTGCTCGACCTCGATGCGCTCAACGCCGCTGAAGGCAAGCAATGGGTCTGGCACGGCGCCGATTGCCTCAAGCCCGCCTACCAGCGCTGCCTGATCGCACTCTCGCCCGGCGGCTCGGATGCCGATGTCACCCGCGAGTTCGACCTCACCAGCAAATCCTTCGTCGAAGGCGGCTTCTTCCGCCCCGAGGCCAAGGGCGGGCTGGCCTGGATCGATGAAAACAGCGTGTACGTGTTCACCGATTTCGGGCCAGGCACGATGACCAGCTCGGGCTATCCCAACATCGTCAAGATCTGGAGGCGCGGCACGCCGCTGACCAGCGCGACCACGGTCTACACCGGCCAGCCCGGCGACATGTACATCGCCGCCTTCCACGACTTCACCCCCGGCTACGCCCGCGATTTCGTCAGCCGCACGCTGGCCTTCTACAACGACGAGCTGTACCAGCGCGGCGCCGACGGCAGCTTGGCCAAAGTGGACGCGCCCAATTCGGCGCAAAAGAGCGTGCACAAGGACTGGCTGCTGCTGGAGCTGCGCGAGCCGTACACGGCGGGCGGCACGACCTATCCGGCCGGCGCATTGATCGCCACGAACTTCAACGATTTCATGGCCGGCAAGCGCGAATTCACCGCGCTGTTCACGCCCACCGACCGCGCCGCGCTGGCGGGCTACACCTGGACCCGCGATCACCTTGTCCTCAACGTCATGGAGGACGTGAAAAATCGCCTGTCGGTGCTCACGCCGGGGGCGGCAGGTTGGGCGCGCAGCGCCTTCATCGGCGCGCCCCCGATCGGGACGGTGACGGTCGCCGCGGTCGATCCCGATGACAGCGATGCGGTGTGGATGACCGCCACCGATTTCCTCTCCCCGACGACGCTGTCGATGGTGGAGGTCGGACAGGCCCCGGAGAAGCTCAAGTCAAACCCCGAGTTCTTCAATGCCTGGAAGGAAGTGATCGAACAACACTTCGCCACCAGCAAGGACGGCACCCGGGTACCGTACTTCGTGGTGCGGCCAAAGGACATGAAGCTGGACGGCACCGCACCCACCCTGCTGTACGGCTACGGCGGTTTCGAGGTCTCGATGACACCGTCCTATTCGGGCACGATCGGCAAGGCCTGGCTGGAGCGCGGCGGCGTCTACGTGCTGGCCAATATCCGCGGCGGCGGCGAATACGGCCCGCGCTGGCACCAGGCCGCGCTCAAGGCCAACCGCCACAAGGCCTATGAAGACTTCGCCGCGATCGCCGATGACCTGGTCGCCCGCCACATCACGACACCCGCACACCTCGGCACGATGGGCGGCAGCAATGGCGGCCTGCTGATGGGCAATATGCTCACCCAGTACCCGGAAAAATTCGGCGCGATCGTCGTCCAAGTGCCGCTGCTGGACATGAAGCGCTACAGCCACCTGCTGGCCGGCGCCTCGTGGATGGCCGAGTACGGCAATCCGGACGCCGATGACTGGAAATTCATCCAGACCTTCTCGCCCTATCACCTGTTCGATGCCAACCGGGCCTATCCGCCGACGCTGTTCCTGACCTCGACCAAGGACGACCGCGTGCATCCGGCGCACGCGCGCAAGATGATGGCAAAGATGGAAGCGGCCGGGAAGGACGTGCATTACTACGAAAACGTCGAAGGTGGCCACGGCGGCGCCGCCGACAACGCCCAGGCCGCGCACATGACCGCGCTGGCCTGGACCTTCCTGTGGAATCGGCTGGCGAAGTGACGCTATTGCCGTCATTCCTGCGCCGTTTCTGCAAGAGGAAACCGGCGATGGCGCATGCTGGCCTTGTTCAGCATGCCGCGTAGAAAGTCCATGGATCCCCGCTTCCGCGGGGATGACGATCAAAGCGTTGCAAACCGCCTCACGAGGCCCCATCCATGAAGCCGCTGCGTTTCCTTGCCTACCTGCTCCTGACAAGCCCACTGCTGATGAGTTCGACTACCTCCGCCCAGACCTTGCCCGCGCCGCCCGACGCAGCGCAGCATCCGCACACCGTCACCGCGCCGCACGGAGCACAGCGGCAGGACCCGTACTACTGGCTGCGCGACGACGAACGCAAGAACCCGGCGATGCTGGCCTACCTCAACGCCGAGAATGCCTATGCCGACGCGGTGCTGGCGCCGACCAAGCCGGTGCAAACCGCGCTGTACGACGAGATCGTCGGCCGCATCCGGCAGGACGACGCCAGCGTGCCGTTCCGCGAGCGCGGCTTTTGGTATTACACGCGCTTTGAAACCGGCAAGGACTATCCGATCCACGCGCGCCGCAAGGACGGCCCCGGCATCGACGCGCTGTCAATCCAGCGTGCCAACGCCATGGCAGAGTTCAGCGGCGAGCAGGTCTTGCTGGACGTCAACGCAATGGCCGCCGGCAAGGACTACTTCAACGTCGGCGACTACGTGGTCTCGCCCGACAACACCTTGCTGGCCTGGGCGGAGGACGACAATGGCCGCCGCCAGTACCGCATCCATTTCCGCAATCTGGAGACTGGCCAGACCTACCCGGACAGCATCCCCGGCGTCGCCGACAACCTGGTCTGGGCCGACGACAACCGCACCCTGTTCTACGTCGAAAATGATCCGGAGACCCTGCTCACCGTGCGGGTGAAGAAGCACGTCCTCGGCACCGATCCGGCGCGCGATCCGGTGGTGTACGAGGAGCACGACGACAGCTTCTACATGGGCATCGATCGCAGCCGCGACGACCAGTACATCGTGATCGGGCTATCCAGCACGCTGTCCTCGGAAACGCATTACGCGCCGGCATCGAACCCGGGCACCTTCGTTGTGCTGGCACCGCGCACGCGCGACGTCGAATACGACGCCGACCATATCGCCGGCCATTGGGTGATCCGCACCAATGACGGCGGCGCAAGCAATTTCCAGCTGATGACCGCCGCCGACGGCAGCACCTCGCGCACCGACTGGAAGCCACTGCTGGCGCACGATCCTGCGGTGCTGATCGAAGGCTTCGAACTGTTCGACGGCTTCATCGCAGTGGCCGAACGCAGCGGCGGATTGCAGCGGCTGCGCATCCTCAAGCCGGACGGCAGCAGCCAGTACGTGCAGGCCGACGAGGGCGCCTATGGGATGGAACTGGCAACCAACAGCGAGCCGGACACGCCATGGTTGCGCTACGGCTACACCTCGTTGACCACGCCCGACACCACGTACGAACTGAACGTGGCCAGCGGCGAGCGGCGCCAGCTCAAGCAGCAGCCGGTGCCGGGCTACGATCCGTCCAACTACGTCACCGAGCGGCTGTGGGCCACCGCCCGCGATGGCACGCGCATTCCGGTGTCGATCGTGTACCGCAAGGGCTTAAGGAAGGACGGCTCTGCGGCACTGCTGCAGTACGCCTATGGCAGTTACGGCATCTCGTCGGACCCGGGCTTCTCGGTCAGCGTGGTCAGCCTGCTCGACCGTGGCATGGTCTACGCCATCGCCCATGTGCGCGGCGGGCAGGAGATGGGCCGCGCCTGGTACGACGACGGCAAGCTGATGCACAAGCGCAACACCTTCACCGATTTTGTCGATGTGACCGACTTCCTCGTGCGCGAAGGCTATGCCGCGCCTGGCCGGGTCGCCGCGTATGGCGGCAGCGCCGGCGGCCTGCTGATGGGCGCCATTGCCAATATGGCGCCAGACAAGTATCGGGTGATCCTGTCGCAAGTCCCCTTCGTCGACGTGCTGACCACCATGCTGGATCCGACGATTCCGCTGACCACCAACGAATACGACGAATGGGGCAACCCCGAACAACGTCCGGCCTATGACTACATGGCCACCTATTCGCCCTATGACAACCTGCGCGCGCAGGCTTACCCGGCGATGTTCGTCGGCACCGGGCTGTGGGATTCGCAAGTGCAGTACTGGGAGCCGGCCAAGTACGTGGCGCGGCTGCGCGATCTCGACACCTCGGCTGCACCGGTGGTGTTCCGAATCAACATGGACGCCGGCCACGGCGGCAAGTCCGGCCGCTTCCGCCGCTACCGCGAGCAGTCGGAAATGTACGCCTTCATGCTGGAACAACTGGATGTGCACTGAAGCCCTCAGCGCAGTCGTGCCCGTTCCGGGCGCGAATCGACGCGTGCGGTGGCATGCCATCGCACCCCAGCGCTGCGCTCCCACACAACGCGGCATCCAACCCGCGGGTGTGCACGGAACGGGCGCGAACGTGTCTTGCGGGATGGGCGCAACCTCGGCGTTGCGATGACGCGCTGGATGTGGGCAGCGCTGGCCTGGACCAGCCTGGTGTTGGGCATCATCGGTGCGTTCCTGCCGATCATGCCGACCGTGCCCTTCATCCTGCTGGCCGCATTTGCCGCAGCGCGCGGTTCGAAACGGCTGCGGCATTGGCTGGTGACGCATCCGAAGTTCGGCCAAGCCATCATCGACTGGGAAACCCACGGCACCGTCGCCCGTCGCGCCAAGTGGCTGGCCACGATCATGATGTCGCTCTCCGCGATCTCCATGCTGGTGTTCTCGCCGGTCTGGTGGGTGCCTGCAATCGGGATCGCGGTGATGGGCTCGGTCACCCTGTGGCTGTGGCTGCGGCCGGAACCTGTACATTGAACGCGACGACGGCGCGGGCCACGGGTACACTTCAGTCATGATCAAGCGTGTCGTTTCCCTGCTCCTCTTGGCCGGCCTGCTCACGGCCTGCGGCAACAAGGGCCCATTGGTGCTGCCGGACAAACCGCAGGCCGACGCGCCGACCACGCCTGCGCAGCCGGCAGCCTCCGACCAGCCCGCGACCGAACCCTGAGTCGGCCATGCGCTTTACCAAGATGCACGGCGCCGGCAACGATTTCGTCGTGTTGGACTTGCGCGACGGCAGGCCTGCGCCAACACCCACCGAGTGCGCGCGATTGGCCCATCGTCATTTCGGCGTCGGCTGCGACCAGATCCTGACCATCGAATCACCTCGCAGCACCGGCGCGGTGGCGTCCTACCGCATCTGGAATGCCGACGGCTCGCCATCCGGCCAGTGTGGCAACGGGGCACGCTGCATCGCCGCATGGCTGGTGCGCGATGGCAGCGCACCGGCGCAAGGGCGTTTCAGTATTGAAAGTCCCGCCGGCCTGCATCCGGTACGCCACGACGGCGACGGCGGTTTCGTGATCGACATGGGCCGGCCGCGGTTCGCGCCCACGGAGGTGCCGCTGGCCGGTGTCGCGGACGAGCATGACGAATACACGCGGGTGCTGGACGGCGAGACGCTGCGCTTCGGGGCGGTGTCGATGGGCAACCCGCATGCGGTGATCGAAGTCACCGATGCAAATGGCGCGGACCTCGCTCGCCTCGGCCCGTTGTTGCAAGGCGATGCGCTGTTCCCCCAGTCCTGCAATGTCGGAGTCGCGCAGTGGCTGGCGCCCGACCGCATCCGCCTGCGCGTCTACGAGCGTGGCGTCGGCGAAACCCTCGCCTGCGGCAGTGGTGCCTGTGCAGCGGTGGCGGTGCTGGTGCGGCGCGGCCGCGTCGATGCGGATCGCGAGATTGCGGTCGAGCTTCCCGGTGGCACGCTCACGGTTTGCCGCGACACCCGCGCCGATACGCTATTCATGGGCGGCCCGGCCGCATTCGTCTTCGACGGCACCACGCGTTTCCAGGAGTAGGCTGTGACGATGGATTTCAACGACAGCACCGAGAAACTCGGCGCGCATGAAGTGGCGGCCTGGCTGCGCCGGCACCCGGGCTTCCTGCAACAGTTCCCGGACCTTGCGCTGACCTTGGTGGTGCCTCGCGAAGACGGTCCGGCCGCCTCGCTGGCGAGTTACCAGCTCGACGTGCTGCGCGACAAGAACCGCGAGCTCAATCGTCGACTGCACGAACTGTTCGTCAATGCCCAGGACAACGAGCGGTTGGCGGTACGCACCCATCAACTGACGCTGGCGCTGCTGCGCCAGACCACGGCAGCGGACACCCTGCGCGCGATGGCGGCATCCTTGGCCGAGGATTTCCAGGGCGATCTGGTGCGCATCGTTGGCTTCAGCACGGTTGACGGGCTCGAAGGCACCGATTGGTTCCAACACATCTCAACCGACAGCCCGCGCCTGGCCGGCTTCCAGGACCTGCTGGCCAGCGGCGAGCCGGTCTGCGGGCGCCTGCATCCGGACAAGAACGCGCTGCTCTACGGCGTGCGCGCCGAAGACGTGCAAAGCTCGGCCTTGCTGAGCCTGCCGGGCGTTGGCCTGGTCGCGGTGGGCAGTCGCGACGGCAACCGTTTCTTCCCGGGCATGGGCACACTGTTCCTGCGGATGATGGGCGAGGCGCTGGCGGCGGCATTGCTGCGCTTCGATTGACGCGCCCGCTCCCGATCGAGACCAGACTGCGCCTACACTGCACGCATGGTGATCGACGACTTCCTGGCCCACCTGTCGGTCGAACGGCAAAGTTCCGCGCACACCCTGGATGCCTACCGCCGCGACCTCGCCGCGCTGGCCGCGTGGGCACAGGATCGCGATCTGTTGCTGATGCACGGCGACGACATCCGCGCCTTCATTGCCCGCGAACACCGTCGTGGGCTGTCGTCCAAATCCCTGCAACGCCGACTGTCGGCCTGCCGCAGTCTGTACCGCTGGCTGCTCAAGCAGGGCCGGATCGCGGCGCTGCCGACCGACGGCGTGCGCGCACCGAAAGCACCGCGCAAGCTGCCGCAGGTGCTCGACGTCGATGAAGCCTCGCGACTGGTCGAAGTGCCCACCGACGCACCGCTGGGCCTGCGCGACCGCGCCGTGCTGGAGCTGCTGTATTCCTCCGGGCTGCGCCTGTCCGAACTGTGCGCGCTGCGCTGGCACGACCTCGATTTCGAGCAAGGCTTGGTCAGTGTGCTCGGCAAGGGCAGCAAGCAGCGGATCGTGCCGGTGGGTTCGCACGCGCGGAAGGCATTGCAGGCGTGGCAGGCAGAATCCTTGGGGAAGGCCGATGGCTGCGTCTTCCCCGGCCGTGGCGGCAAGCAGATCAGCGCGCGGGCCATCCAGCTGCGGATGAAGCGGCTGGCGCTGCGGCAGGGTGTGCTCAAGCGCATCCACCCGCACCTGCTGCGGCACAGCTTTGCCAGCCACGTACTGGAATCCTCCGGCGACCTGCGCGGCGTGCAGGAATTGCTTGGCCATGCCGACATCGCCACCACCCAGATCTACACCCATCTGGACTTCCAACACCTGGCCAAGGTGTATGACGAAGCCCATCCGCGCGCCCGACGCAAGGCCAAGCGCAGCGGGAATTGACCGAAATCAGAAACCCGCATCCACCGCAGGTGCAGGCTGGCGGCATGGTTGAGATCATCGACGGCTGGCGCTGCATCGGTTGCGGCAAGGTGGACGCCCCGCGTCCGTGCATCGGCGTGTGCACGGATCGTCGCTGCGAACTGGTGCTGGCCGCGGACTACGCCGAGTTGGCATTGCGGGTCCAGGATCTGGAAGATGCGCTGGCGCTGATCGCACGGACCACGCCCAAGGCAGGACAGCTGGAAGCCTCGTGGCTGGCGCTGCAAGCACGCGCCAAACACCTGCTGGACGCCGCCAAACCGTCAGTCTGAACGCGCCGCGCACCCGGCAGGCGCGTGTCTCCCGCGCCCATGCCCGCTTGAAGCCGCTGCCGCACGTCCCCATCTAGGGCAATGTTGAACAAGCCCCTCCTGGACTTGTCAGCACACGCTGCGTCCGGTGCATGCCCGGACGCAGCTCACGCGGATCAATCACTTCGGTGGTCGATCCACGGCCGACCGTCCATGGTCGGCAGGCAATGCCGACTCAATCAGCGTTGCCCTAGGCAGCGTCAGCGGAGAAAACGATGGATCCCAGCCAGAATCCCCATGTGTTCCATGCCACCACGATCTGTTCGGTGCGCCGCAACGGCCAGGTGGTGATCGCCGGCGACGGTCAGGTGACGCTCGGCCACACGGTGATGAAGGCCAATGCGCGCAAGGTGCGCCGGCTGGGCAAGGACGGCCGCGTGCTGGCCGGCTTCGCCGGTGCCGCCGCCGATGCCTTCACCTTGTTCGAACTGTTCGAGGCCAAGCTGGAAAAGCATGGACAGCTGCAGCGCGCGGCGGTGGAGATGGCCAAGGACTGGCGCACCGAGCGCCGCTTCGGCAAGCTCGAGGCCTTGCTGGCGGTGGCCGATGCCGACACCTCGCTGGTGATTTCCGGCACCGGCGATGTGATCGAGCCGGAAGACGGCCTGATCGCGATCGGCTCCGGCGGCATGTACGCGCTGTCCGCGGCGCGTGCGCTGCTGGCGCATACCCAGCTGGATGCCAGGGCCATCGCCACCGAGGCGCTGCACATCGCCGGCGACATCTGCATTTACACCAATCGCAATATCGTGGTCGAGCAACTTTGACGCGATCCGGACAAAGCATCCGGAGGCGTACCGGGGTGGCCCGATCAACCAAGCGAGTATCGGGGAGCGACTTGATCGGGCCGCCCCGGTACGCCTCCAGCAAGGACAGAGCACCATGACCGATTCCAGCTCCATGACCCCACGCGAGATCGTCGCCGAACTCGACCGCCACATCGTCGGCCAACACGCGGCCAAGCGTGCGGTCGCCATTGCCCTGCGCAACCGCTGGCGGCGCGCGCAGTTGCCGGCCGAGCTGCGCAACGAGGTGATGCCGAAGAACATCCTGATGATCGGCCCCACCGGCGTCGGCAAGACCGAAATCGCGCGCCGGCTGGCGACGCTGGCCAACGCGCCGTTCGTGAAGGTCGAGGCCACCCGCTTCACCGAGGTCGGTTACGTCGGCAAGGACGTCGAACAAATCATCCGTGACCTCGCCGACACCGCGGTCAAGCTGTACCGTTCGCAGGCCAAGACCCGCGTGCGCACCCAGGCCGAGGAGCGCGCCGAGGATCGCATCCTCGATGCCCTGCTGCCGCGCCGCGAGATGAAGCCGGGCTTCGGGCTGCAGCAAAGCATCGCCACGGTCGACATCGCCGCCGAGCCGTCGTCACAGGAATCGGCGACGCGTCAAAAGCTGCGCAAGCAGTTGCGCGCCGGCGAACTGGAGGATCGCGAGATCGAACTCGAACTCAGCGCCAACATCGGCGTGGACATCATGGCGCCGGCCGGGATGGAGGAAATGGGCCAGCAGCTGCGGCAGATGTTCTCGCAGATTTCAGGCAACCAGACCCACAAGAAGCGGATGACGATTCGTGCGGCGCGTCCGCAGCTGATCGAGGAAGAAGCCGGCAAGCTGGTCAACGAGGACGACGTGCGCGAAGCGGCGATCGAAGCCTGCGAGCAGCACGGCATCGTCTTCATCGACGAGATCGACAAGGTCGCCAAGCGCAGTGAAGGCTACGGCGCGGATGTCTCGCGCGAAGGCGTGCAGCGCGACTTGTTGCCGTTGGTCGAAGGCAGCACCGTGAGCACCAAGTACGGCCCGGTGAAGACCGACCACATCCTGTTCATCGCCTCCGGCGCCTTCCACCTCGCCAAGCCCTCCGACCTGATCCCGGAAATGCAGGGCCGCTTCCCGATCCGGGTGGAGCTGTCGGCGCTGGGCAAGGACGACTTCGTGCGCATCCTGACCGAGCCGAAGGCGGCGTTGACCCGGCAATACGTCGAACTGATGCAGACCGAGGGTGTCACTCTGGCGTTTGCGCCGGATGCAGTGGAGCGGCTTGCCGAGATCGCCGCGCATGTGAACGAACGCCAGGAAAACATCGGTGCGCGGCGCCTGCACACGGTGCTCGAACGCTTGCTGGAAGGTCTGAGCTTCGACGCCCCGGACAAGGGCGGCGCGCTCACCATCGACCGCGCCTACGTGGACGCCCACCTCGGTGAGTTGGCGCAGGATCCGGACCTGAGCCGGTACATCCTGTAGCGCCGCTTTTCTCTTCTCCCCGCTGGCGCGGGGAGAAGGTGCCGAAGGCGGGTGAGGGCCGCCTCAGCCGTACAGGCTGTAGGTTCCGTACAGCGCTGCCTCGCCGAGCACATGGCCGTGCATGGCGCGCATGACGTCGCCGGCGGTGAAGGGTGCGGGCAGCGCCAACGTCGCCACATCCAGCGCGAACAGACGGAAGAAATAGCGGTGCACGCGCAGGTCATGCGGCGGCGGATACGGGCCGTCGTAGCCGTGGTACTGCCCGGCCATCGCCGCATCGCCTGCGAACCAGCCGGTGTAATCGTTGAGGCCGCGCGTGCCACCGGCATCGGTGCCGGCGGGCTTGCCGCTGACGGTCAGGCCATTGCTGCAACTGCCGGCGGCGATCTCACGCAGCCCAGCCGGAAGGTTCGCCACCGCCCAGTGCACGAAATCCCCGCGCGGATGGTCGACCGGGATGGGCGTCGATGCATCGGCCACCAGCGCGCCATCGGTGGGCGCATCGGTATCGATGCACAGCAGGACGAAGGAGAGTGTGCCGTCAGGCACATCATTCCAGGCCAGGTGCGGATTGCGATTGCCGCCAAGCCCATCCTTGCCGGCGGTGGCGCCGAGCGCGAATTCCGCGGGGATCGGCTGGCGATGCGCGAAGCTGTTGCTGTGGATGTGCATGGGCTCTCCTCCGGAAGAACAGGCGTGCAACCGATCCCGTCTTGCATTTCAGCGTACACGCAACGCCGTGCACGCCCAAGACACGAGCCCATTCAAGCGGTGGCCATGGCTTGTTCCACCCGCTCCTGCGCGGCCTCGGCAATGCCACGGCGGCTGTCGAAGGCGCCAGCGGGAATCGGCTCGAGGAATCGCACGTGGACTGCCCGCACGGGTTCGCCAAGCATCCGCAGGAAATTGCCGACGAAGCGCTCGCCCGGCGCAAAAGCAACGGCAGTCTGTGCGCTGCAGCGTGGCCCGTAGCAGACTGCCACCGGTTGCACCGGCGCGTGGGCATCGACCGCAGACGCGAAGATGCGGGCATGGAACGTGCCCAGTGACTGCCCCTTGCGCGTGCCTCCTTCTGGGAAAGCCCCCACGGCGCGTCCTGCGCGCAACCGCTGGGACATTTCCACCATCACCTGCGACAGTGAGTCGCCATTGCCACGCTGCAGGAAGATGCTCTCGCCCTGCGTTGCCAGCCAACCAATCAGGGGCCAGCCGCGGATCTCGGACTTGGCGATGAAGCCCATCATGTGCTGCGAATGCAGCACCACGATATCCAGCCAACTGACGTGATTGGCCACGAACAGGGTGCCTCCGGACAGCGGCGTGCCCTCACCCCTCACCCGCAGTCCGAACACCCATGCCAGCCCGCCCATCCAGGCCCGGATGACGGCGTGCGCCAGCCGACTGCCACGGCCAATCGAGATGAAGAAAATGATCAGCGGCAATCCAATGCACAGGTGCAAGGCCAACAACGGCACCCGGAACGCATAGCGCAGTCCGCGCAGTAGGATCTCGACGGTGGGTGTCGTCGCGCTCATGGTCTCAAGTGTGCCGCGTTGCCCTGGAGCAGGCTGCCTAATTCAGCCTCCGGAACCCGGCGGCTTGGGCAATACGGCGAGGGTGATGCGGCCGATGCACACCGGGCGATCTTCCTCATCGGCGATCCGGTATTCCCAGACTTGGGTGCTGCGGCCGAGGTGGATGGGGCGGGTGGTGCCGATGACAAGCCCGCTGCGGATCGCACGCAGGTGGTTGGCATTGATTTCCAGACCCACCACGGCGGCGTCACGACCAGCCACCAAGGCCCCAGCGCTGCTGCCCAAGGTCTCGCCGAGCACCACCGACGCACCGCCGTGGAGAATCCCGTAGGGCTGGTGGGTGCGGGCATCGACCGGCATGGTTGCGCGCAGGAACCCCTCACCCAGTTCGGTGAACACGATCCCGAGGGTTTCCATCAGGGTCCCGGCCGAACGCGCGTTGAGCAGGTCGACCGTGGCTCCGTCCGGCCAGCGGAACGCGGCGCCGGTCACGCGTCGTCAGCCGATCCGGAACGAGCCCGGGCGCCAGGAGCGCACATAGGATGCGCGCGGGCTGGCATAACCACTGCTGCGGCCATAACCAACGCCGAAATCGCGCTCGCGCCGTTCGTGCATGCGGGTCTGCAGTTCCTGGCGGCGGTCGTCCATCCACGTTTCCCGGCCCAGCGTGGACGGCTCGACGCCTCGACGCTTGGCTTCGCGTTCGCGGAATTCGCAGAATTCGTCGTAGGCCTCGATCTCGTGGGCCAGCGCGCCAGCCGCCAGTTCGACCATCACCGCGTCATCGAAGAAGCCCAGTGGGCCGGCGTTATCCGGGATGATGTCGTTGGGGTCGGCAAAGTAGGTCAGGGTGTCGATGACGCGCTTGCGGTCGTCCTCGGGCAGGCTCCAGCCGGCGTCGCGCACCATCGCGATCATGTCGTCGAGGCGGGTCAGGCGCTGCAGGATGAATCCCGGCACCTCGGCCTTCTGCGCGTTTTCCAGCACGGTGGCAGCAGCGGCGACGATGTCGTCATTGCTCTTGCCCTCGGCAGCCTTGCGCGCACGCTCTGCTGCAGCTTGGAAATGCTCGAGGTCCTTGTCGGAAAGCTCGAAATTCAGGGTGATCGGCATGGCTGCGTTCCGTTTGGTTGCGACATCGCAAACCACCAGCCTAGGCGGGGCGGGGCGGCGCGTCAATCTTCAGGCCCCGGGTTGGCCCGGTGCAAACCCTCACAGAATCGGCGCCAATCCCGAACCAAAAGCGGTGAACAGGCGCACGCCCAACCATTTCAGGCCCAGGTCGACCTCGGGGAAATCCCCCACCGGGCGGTTGCAGCGACGGAAGTCGGCCGCGAAGGGCGAGGGTGGCTGCGCCGTCGGCGGGCAGCCCGGGCCAACGATGGAGTCATAGCTGGTGGCGTACTTGATCGGCCACAGGTCGAAAACCGGCATCCGTTCGGACAGCCGAGCTAGGGTGAATTCGATGCCGGGCAGGAGTGGTGACGAATCGCGGCGTCCGACGGTCCAGGCATTGGCTGGCGCCATGTCGCGGCGGATGCTGGCGGCCAGCGCGGTGGCGAATGCCGGATCATCGATGATCACTGCGCTTTCGGTGTTGAGGGTATCGCCGCGCGGATCGAAGTTGTGGGTGCCGACGACACCGACGCGCTCGTCGATCACCAGGGATTTCGCGTGCAGCCCGATCCGCATGCCGGCGGTCTTGAGGCGCACTGGCAGGCCGCCCGAGGAGGCGAATGGCGAAGGTCGGCCGGCCTCACTGCCCGGCTCGCTGCTCAGGCCACGGGCGGCCAGCTTGCGCTCGCGACGGGTACCGCCAGGAGGGATTGGGCTGGCCTGCAGCGAGGGCTCCGACTCCACAGTCTCTGGTTCGTCGATCAGGTTCGCGCCGGTGGCGCCCAGTTCGAACGGGGAGTCGGCTGGAAATGGCTTGAATTCATGGATCTGGAATCCGAAATCACGCAGGTAGCGGCGTTTGTATTTGTAGGACAACGCATAGGCAATGAAAGCATCGGTCGAGGCAAGGCTGTTGGTGGACACCAGCACCTGCGGCGGGTTGTCTCGTTGCCGAAGCGCCCGGAACAGGTGCTGGGCAGGCTTGGACATCACCAAATAGGGCGTCTGCAGCAGGATTTCTTGCTGCGCCCCGTCGATCAGGGTCAACAGGCCGTTGCCGGCAACCCCGATTGTTCCGTCGGTCACGCCGGCATCACCCTCGGTGTCCGCGTTTCCGGAACGTCGGTGCTTGCCGGGCAGGTCGGCGATGAAGCGCACCCCGCGCACCGCCATCGACGGCTCGACGAAACGCTGGCGCATGACCTCGGAGTCGGCGACGTCGGCCAGCAGCGCGCGCACCCGCTCCGGGCGACGGTACGGATGGTGCGGTGCCGGCGGTGGTCCGTGGGCGCGCAGGTAACGGGCCACGTCGCCCACGCGTTGTGCGGGAATACTGCGCTGGGCATTCCAGAAGGCGTCGAAATTGGCCAGCATGTCCGCCACCACCGGGCCTGCGATCAGCAGATCGCGGTCGCGGAAATTGAAATCCTCGCCCCAGTCGTAGTAGTCGTCTTGGTAATTGCGCCCGCCGATGATGCCGATGTCGCCGTCGATCACCAGCAGCTTGTTGTGCATGCGTCGATTCAACCTGCGCAGGCAGCACAGTGCGGCAACCGCATACATCGGGCCCGACAGGCGGGTCCGGTCGAGCACCGGGTTGTAGACGCGGATTTCGAAGTTGGCGTGCAGCGAGGACAGCGCAGCCAGGGTTTCCACCTTGCGCAGCGCCGCCAGTTGGTCGACCAGCAATCGCACCTTGACCCCACGGAAGGCCGCAGCCTGCAGTTCGTCGAGCACAAGCTGGGCAGCATCGTCCTCGTCGAAGATATAGGTCTGCAATTCGATGCTGCGCTGGGCGCTGCGGATCAGGTGGACCCGCGCGAGCAGGGCACTCGGACCGTCATCAAGGATCAGCGCGCGATGCCGTGGTGCCTGCGGCGTCGAGGCGACCCGTTCTTCGCGGGCCATTGCCAGCAAGGGTGATGCCAGTGCACAGGCATCGGCGCGCGTGCAGTCCACGGTGGTGCTGCGTGCCTGCTCGGCGATTCGTGCGGCAGCCTCGCGCCGGGTCGCCGGCATGCTGGCACAGGAAGCCAGCACCAGTGCGAGCAGGATCCCAGACAGGCGAGCAACGACCCCCCCCATCCATCGGCTCACGGCCACCAGAACCAGGACAAGCGGGCAGATCCAGGCTCCATGGCCGCACTGTCGGCAAATTCCAGCACGGCGATGGCTCCCGGGGGCATTCCTCGATAGTGGCCGGAACGCCCGCTGTGCAACAGTGCAACCAGTTGCTCCAGCCCGGGATTGTGGCCAACGAGGAGCAGCGGATGGGCATCGCGATGGGCATCGGCGAGATCGATCAGCGTCCCCGGCGTGGCCTCGTAGATCGTCGGCTCCATCCGGATGTCGGCTGTCTCCAGCGGCCCGAGTCCATCCAGCGTTTGCCGCGCCCGCAGCGCCGGCGAGCACAGCACGCGACCGGGTTGCAGGGCATGGGCGCGCAGCCAGTCGCCAGCGGCACCGGCTTCATCGCGTCCGGTTGCGGACAGTGGGCGCTCGAAGTCAGCCTGCCCCGTGAGCGCCGATTCGGCATGGGCATGACGTAGCAGGATCAATTCACGCATGGGTCCCTCCGTTGCCAGATGCGTCCTTCAGCCTACCCGTTGCAGCCAGCGGAACAAGGGTTGCCAGTCTTCCTGGTGGGCGCGCACCTGCATCGAATGGTAATCGAACAGGCTGCGTCCCAATCCGGTCAGCACCGTGTACGCCTGGCTGTCTCGCAGTTGCGCGACCACCGGGAACGGCCAGCCTCGAAGCAACTCCAGCGCCTGTTGCGAAGCACTGGTCTGCGGCTTGGCGCGGTTGAGCACCAAGGCAACCGGAAGGGTGCCGCGGCGTACACGCGGATGCATCGCCACGCCATCCAGGAATCGCGCAGCCGCTTCAATGTCGAGCGCCGATGGCTGCACCGGCACCAACGCCGCATCGGCGACATCGAGGAAGGGCTCCAGTTCGCGTCCGCCGATTCCGGCCGGGGTGTCGATGACCGCGGTCCCCGCGCCTGCCGGCAATTGCCGCACCAAGGTGCGGTTGCGCCCGTCGAGGATCGGGAGCGCGTGCCCATGCTCGCTGCGGCGCTGGTTCCAGCGCGTCGCCGACCCCTGGGGATCGGCATCGACCACGCTGACATTCCTTCCAGCATCGGCCTGCGCGGCTGCAAGATTGACTGCCAGCGTGGTCTTGCCCACGCCGCCTTTGGAACAGGCCACCAGCCAGACCGTCATTGCAAAGCTCCTGGAAACAACCACTGCAACGCAGGGTACACGTGCCGTGGTTGGCCTGCGACGCGTTCAGCTGCGAGGCACCGGAACACGGCCCCCGCGCAGGTTGATCCAGAAACCCAGTGCGGCGGCGACCGCCACCGTCAATTGCGCCACGAGTGTCTGCCAGGTGGGATAGATGCCAAGCAGGTCGACCCGCGGGGCCTGCACCAGGCCGAGGCTGATCCAGCCCGCCTCCTGCAACGCCGCCACGCCCTTGCCCACCAACACCACCGCCAGCACCGCGATCAGGGCCGAACTGATCGCGAAGAACTTGCCGATCGGCAGCCGCATCCCCAGCCGCAGCAGGGCGAAGGTGATCGCCGCCAGGCTCACCGCGCCCACGCCCAGGCCGGTCAGGATCGCGCCGGCATCACGCGGGTTCCACATCGCGGCGTAGAACAGGATGGTCTCGAACACCTCGCGGTAGACCGCGACGAACGAGAGCACGAACAGGAAGATCATCGACTTGCGGCCAAGCGCCGCCGACAACCGCGCGTTGAGGTACTCCTGCCAGCGCCCGGCCAGGCTCTTCTGGTGCATCCAGATGCCCACACTGAGCAGCACCGCCGCCGCGAACAGGGACGACAGGCCTTCGGTCAGTTCGCGGTTGGCGCCGCTGATGTCGATCAGCCAAGTCGCCACCACCCAGGTCAGGCCGCCGGCCAGCAGCGCACCGACCCAGCCGGCGTGCACCCAAGGCAGCGCCTCGCGGCGTTCGGCCTTGCGCAGGAAGGCGATCATCCCGACCACGATCAGCAAGGCTTCCAGCCCTTCGCGCAGCAGGATGGTGAGGCTGCCGAGGAAGGCCGCCGACCAGCTCCCGTTGCTGCCCTGCAGGACGGAATCGGCCCGGGCAAACAGCGCAGTCGCTTGTTCGACGTCCGCATCAATTCGCTCCTGCGCAGCACCGGCACCAATATCCGAGCGCAGCTTGCCCATCGCCGTTTCGATCGATCGCAACAACTCGGCATCGCGCGCCGCGATCATCGGCTCCACCGGCTCCACGCCGTCCAGATAGGCGGACAAGGCCAGGCTGGCGGCCTGCTTGTGGTCGCCGCGCGCAAAGGCGGCACGGGTTTCCTGCAGGCGGGTGCGGGCCAGGTCGAGTGTCGCCGGCGTGGAGCCTTGCTCCCGTGCCAGTGCCGGCGGATGGGATCGCAGGAAGGCAAGGATCGCCTGCGCCTGATGCGCGTCCATCCGTTGCGACAGCTGCGCTTGGCTGGTGTGCGCCAACGTCTCCAGGTCGGGCAGTACTCCGTGCAAGTCCGGCCGTGCGTTCCAAAGCTGCTCGCCCTGTGCGCGCTGGGCATCATCCAGCGCCAGCCCACCGACATAAAACGCCAGCGCCCAGCGCTGCTCCTCGCTCAACTGCGGGAAGCCCGGCATCGCGGTGCCGGACACCCCGCGACTGATCGCTTCGTACAGTGCCAACGGACTGCGCTGCGCGGCACGCTGGGCATCGGTGAACGCGATCGGAGGTGGATCGAGCGCGACACCTGCCGCACCATCACCACGTCCGCTGGCACCGTGGCAGGACGCACATGCCTGTGCGTACAGAGCCTTGCCGGTCACCACCTCGGGAACCGTGCGCGGGGCCGCCGCCACGCCATAGGCGGCGAGCAGATCGCTTGCCAGGGCATGGGCACTGCGCGCCACGGCATCGGGAGTGGCGCGCTGTTCCACTAATCCGATCAGGGCCTGGGCCTGATCCAGCAGGACGGCCCGTTGCGGATTGTCCGGCAGGGCCGCAATGCGTGCGCGGGCGGTCGCGGAGAATTCGCGCATCTCGGCGTATTCCCCATCGCTGATGACCTTTCCTTCCCGCACTGCACCGGCATAGTCCACGGCCACGTAATCGAGCAACTGCCAAGCTTGTCGGACCTGTGCATCCCCGCCAGGCGTGGCAGCCATCACCAGTCCACTGACCGTGAGCAGGAAAACGAGGATCAGATGACGGAAATGAACCTGTCCCATGCGCGTTGCAACCGGAAATGCAAGCGTCCAGTGTAGCAGTTTTTTGCGCATGCGAATCATTCGCGGCAATCGACTGCTCGAAACCGCCATCGCGACGCCATGCGTCGTGCAGTCACGCGGGCAAGACCCCCAGCAGCCTTGGCCACGGCTGCCGGTCCGTCGGGCCAGGGACAGATCCGTTCGTCCGCCTCAGGCCCGCGGCGCAGGCCGCGGGCTTGGGGCGTGATCGCACCGGCCTTACTTGCGCGCGGTCAGGATCGGCGTCAGGTAGTCGGGACGACCTTCGATGCGCTCCAGGTGCGGGTAGCGCAGGCCGTCGTGGTAGTCGATCCGCACCGTGCGGTAGCGGTCGAATTCCTTGACCAGCAGCTCGATCGGCGCGGTCGTGCCCTTGGCCGCCTTGACCGCGTCTTCCAGCACGTCCTGCGAATACGCCTGGCCGTTGACCGCAATCACTGTCGTGCCGCTGCCGATGCCGGCATTGAAGGCCGGGCTGTCCCAGCGCACGTCGGAAATCACGCCGTCCTTGCCGATGGTCAGGCCCAGCGAATACACGAAATCGGCGCCGCCCCAGCGCGGGCTGGCGCTGCCCTTGGCATAGGGATTGGGGCTGTCCTTGAACACCAACCGCCAGCCCGCCGCCTCGATTCCGCCGGTCAGGCCGACCCGGCCATCCAGACGCTCCCGCAGGAAGGTTGCCCAGTCGTAAGGCAGCACGCCGTTCAGGGTGGCCACCACGTCGTCGAAGGTGTAGGTGTTCTGCACCTTCCATTCGCCATCGTTGACACCGAAGAAGGCATGGGCGAAATCATCCAGCGATTTCTTGCCGCCGGTCTTGCTGCGGATCAGCGCGTCGGCCTCCAACCAGATCATCTGGCCCGCGGAGTAGTAGTCCTCGCTCATCTGGTAGTTGCGATAGGCGAGCGGGGCGCGGCTGGCGATGATCGGGTCGTTGGTGGTGTCCTGCACATTGCGCCAGCTCAGGCCCGGGCGGTTTTCCGCATAGGTGGCGGCGACCAGCGCCAGCGCGTCGATCGAGGCCGGCAGCGGGCGCATGCCGCTGCGTGCGGCCAGCACATTGCCCCAGTACTGGGTCTGGCCTTCGTAGACCCACAGCAGGCTGTCCTGCATCGGCACGTTGAGGTTGGGCACCCACAGATCGGCCGGGCGGCGGTACTTGCCGTTCCAGGAATGGGTGAATTCGTGCGCCAGCAAGTCGGTGAAGCCGGTCTTGTCCCTCCAGTCGGTGAAATAGCCAGTCCCAACGCCGTTCTCGCTGGAACGCTGGTGTTCCAGCCCGTTGCCGCCCATCTGGTCGGACAGCGAGAACAGGAACTGGTAGTGGTCGAAGTGCTGGGCGCCGAACAGCTTGAACGCCTGTTCGACCATGGCCTTGTGAATGGCAATCTGGTCTGGCTTGGCTTCCAGGTATTTCGGCGCATCCGCGACCACGCCCAGATGCACCGGGCGCTGGCTGCCGGCCGGGGTCAGGTCGATCTGGCGGGTGTAGCGACCGGCATACACGGGCGAGTCAACTAGGATGTCGAACGGCACGTCCTGGTAGTTGACCGTGTTGCCGGTGCGGCCCTCTTCGTCGAGTGCGGTGAACGCGGTCCAGCCGGCCGGGTAGGTGACGCGCGGATCGACCATGATCCGGTGCATGTAGTGGCCGGCCGGGTACAGCGCGGTGGAGATGAACTGCAGGTTGAGCATGTTCGGCGTCATCACCACGCGCCCTTGCGCGCCGGTGGTCGGGGTGAGGAAGTCGAACTCGACCACGATCTCCGAGGCGCCCTCCGGCACGGTGACGTGGAACGCGGCGACATTCAGCGGGTCACGCTTCCATTCCAGTTCCCGGCCGTTGGCCTTGAAGGTGATGCCCGCCACCTTGTCGAGCGAACCGCGCGGGGTATGACCGCCCGGGATCCACATCGGATACAGCAGGGTCAATGCACCGGGCGTGGCCGGGATGGTCTCGCGGACCTTGAAGATGCGCTGGCTGAGGTTGGTGGCATCCACTTCAAGCCGGATGGTGCCGGGGTAGGGCACGTCCTGCGGTGGCTGCACCGCTCCCGAGGCGTTCTGGGCATAGGCGCCGGCACTGCCGGCCATCAACAGCGGCAGGGCAAGCGGCAGCAGGCATTGGCGGATCATGGAACGCTCCGGTGGATGGTCAAACCCGGATCCTAACGGCTGATTCCGCCCGCTTCCTCTGCCGAAAGCCATGCAAGCCCGATTCAGCCGCGTTCTGGCAGGATGCGCTGCGTCCTGTCGGAGAAGACCCGTGCGCCTGCTTTCCCTGTGTTTGCCCTTGCTGCTGGTGGCCTGCGCCGCGCCGTCGCCCTCCAACCAGGCACCCAACGATCAAGCACCCGCCGCCAGCCCGGCCCTGACCTGCAAGGCCGACGCCGCGCAGAGTCTGGTCGGCCAGCCGGCCACGCCGAGCAATATCGAAGCCGCCCGGATTGCTGCCGGTGCCGCCAGCGTGCGCGTGCTCGGACCGACCGACCCGATGACCCTGGATTTCCGCGACGACCGCCTGAATGTCATCAAGGACGCCGCCGGCGCAATCGCGAAGATCAGCTGCGGCTGACGGACTGACGGAAGGTTTCAGCCGCCGAATGCGTCGGTGGCCAGCCACAGCGCGTGCTCGCGCACGTCCTCGGGCCAGGCCAGCAATTGGTTTTCGAAACGGCCGGCATCGCCGGCAAACAGCGCGCGGGCGGCGTCTTCGAAGCCCGGCGCGTCGCCCGCCATCACCAGCATGAATCGGTAGGTTGCCTCCTGCGCGGCGCGACGCCGGTCTTCCCCGGCCGACACCTTGCGCGCCTCGTCCACCAATCTCCGCAGGGCCACCGAGGCCCCGCCCGGCTGCGCCGCCAGCCAATCCCAGTGCCGTGGCAACAAGGTCACTTCACGTGGCACCACGCCCAGTTTCGGGCGGCCGGGCGGGCGCTTGTAAGGATGTGCATTGCCCGTATCGGCCCGTACTTCAGGGTATTCGATCAAGCGCAGCAGATCGACGGTCGGGAGTTCCAAGGGCAACTCGACGGTCTGTCCTCCGGCATCCTCGAACACCCGCAATGGCCGCTCAGGGTGGGTATCGAAAACCTGCTTTGCCTTCATGGCAACGTGCCGAAGTTCGCCAGTGGCGATCCGGGTCGATCCGGAAAAAGCGGTGCAACGCAGCGCTGGATTGAGCATGGCAGCCTGTCGAGGAAATCCTTATATTACCCGGATAAATACAGAAAAGCGATGTCCTCAGCCTCCGCCCTGCCATCAGCGTCCGGATTCCACCGCAATGAACTGCAGGAACTCGGTGCGGGTGCGGGCGTCTTCCTGGAAGCTGCCGAGCATCCGCGAGGTCACCATCCCCACCCCACGCTTGTGGATGCCGCGGGTGGTCATGCATTCGTGCGAGCCCACCGCCACCACGCCCACGCCCAGCGGCTGCAGCGCGCGCTGAATGCAGTCGGCGATCTGCGCGGTCATCTTTTCCTGCACCTGGAAGCGCCGCGCGTAGGCCTCGACCACCCGCGCCAGCTTGCTGATCCCCACCACCTTGCCGTTGGGCAGGTAGCCGATGTGGACCTTGCCGATGATCGGCGCCATGTGGTGCTCGCAGTGGCTTTCGAACTGGATGTCGCGCAGCACCACCATGCCGTCGTAGCCGCCGACGTGCTCGAAGGTGCGCTGCAGGTAATCATCCGGATCCAACGCATAGCCGGCGAACCATTCGCCGTAGGCATCGACCACCCGCTGCGGGGTGTCCAGCAGCCCTTCGCGGCTCGGGTCGTCCCCGGCCCATTTCAACAGCGTGCGCACGGCGTCTTCGGCCTGACTGCGGGTGATGTCGTGGCGAATCTCTTCGGTCATGAGCGCTCTCGCAAAAGTGCATGTTAGCGCGTCACCGCGTGATCGCAGCGCAAAACCGGCAGTGACCGATCAAGGCGCGGCGCAGCTCGCCATCCGCATGTCCCCATTCGCATTGATGACAATCGCGCCCAAACCTGCGGTCTGCACCAGCAGGCTGTCAGGAGCAACCCGATAGGACGCGCGTGGCGCACCGGGCAGTCTGCGCCAAACCGCGGATTGCCAATGGCCATCCGCATCTGCCTTGAGCTCCAGAATGGCGCCCTCGTTCCGGGACAAATGGGCCAGCCCGATGGTGGCAATGATGCGCGTTCCAAGGTGATAGACATCCTCGACGTTTTCATCCGCGACGCGCTGAACGTCCCCCTTGTCCGAAATGAAAACCAGCTCACCGCCCCACTCCCCGCGATTGCTCCCGGCAAGCCACCCCCCTTCAACCCGCAAGGCAACATCCGGCGTCTGCCGGATCGGCTGTCGATGCACCAGCAGGTTGTCCGGACGGACGTCCACGATGTCTCTGCCCTGCGCTCTTTGCTCGGCTTCATCGGCCGCCCCAACGCTGACGATTTCGCTCGGGTAGGCCAGCCGTTGCAGTTGCGCCGCTGCCGACGCGGCATACAGTTTTGCTTCCGGGGGTTCACGCACGGCCTGCTCACGGAACTGTTCGCAGTCGGGGAGGCTGGTTGGCGGCGGGTAAAACGGGACAAACACGTACAGGTTTCCGCGTTTGGGTGTTGGCGGCTCGACTCCGGACCGGATGCTCTCCGCCGCTTTGCGCGCGGCATCGCGGGCCGGCGGATACCAGTGCGCTGAGGCCGTCCGGTCCAACGCAGCCAGCGCGGAGGTTGCCTGAAGTTGCGCCAGCGCAGCGGCGGCCACCATGGGCATGCGCGGATCCACAACGTCATCCAGCGCAGCAACCAACTCCGGGATCGCCTCGGAATAGCCGATATAGCCCAAGGTGGCCGCCGCTTCGAGACGCAATTCCTCTCGCTCCTTGAAGATCGAACGCACGGTGGGCCCGGCTTCACGGCCGGCCCGTCCGACCTGTGCCAAATCAACCAGCGTCATCGCCTCCGGCGCCTCCGCCAATTGCCTTGCGAAGATCTCGCCAGCGGCAGCGGAGTGAATGCCCACCAGTGCCGTGTCAATCCATGCCGCCATGTGCCGAGCTTGGTCGCGTTCGCGCAGCAAGTCGTGCTCCAGCCCCAGGCCATCTTCTCCGAGCGCTGCAATCATCCACAACGCGCCGCGCGCCACGTGCGGGGTGGCCGTCCTGTCCAAGGCAATTGCCAGCAGCGGCGGGCCGATTTCAGCCCTTTCGGGCCCCAACTCGGCCAGAACGAAACGCAACAGATCGTACGTAGTGTCCTTGCACGCAGGCCGGCAGCGCGCATATTCCAGCAGAAAAGGGAAAGCCCGACGCCCGAGAAGGTGCAGTGCGTAGGCCTCCTGGTTCCCCGGCGAACTGTCGGATGCCATGTATCTGTCCACGGCCTCCTTCGCCGCTTCGGCCGTACCGATCCTAGCCAGCGCAGGGGCAAGCCAGCCAAGCCCGCGATCTAGACCCCTCTGGATTTGCGGCAAATAGACCGGCTTGATCACTGGCGCATCGCGCAATGCGTAAGCCGCCAGTTCAGCGACCGCCTCGTCAGGGTCTTCGAGCAACGGCACCAAGGCATCAACTCCCCCCGGCAGCGCGACGATCCGCTGTACCACACGTTCTTCATCCGGCCCCATGCCTGCGTATCGGTCCTGATGCCGGGCAAGTGCTTGTGATCGCAACTGCTGGATGCAGGCAGGCAGGTCATGGCAGGCATCGGGTGTTGTCGTTTCGGCCTGCCCGGCCGGAAGCACCAGCAGGAGCGCAACCACCACGCGCCATCGCCACAAGGCCCGGCTTCCGTAGTGGCTTTTCAAACCCCGACTCGCGCCAGCGCAGCTTCGATGGCCTCCGCCGAGGCCAAGCCGCCGAAGCAGGCGGTGTGACCGCCCAGCCGGCTGGCGCACCAGTGCGCGGCCAGCGGATGGCCGGCGCGCAGCAGGGTGGCGCCCTGCAGCAGCAGCGCCAGGCGCTCGACGAGGGCGCGCGCGCCAGCCTCGTCGGTACCAGCCGCCAGCTGTGCCAGGCCCGCCTGCAACACCGTATCAAAGTGTGGATCGTGCCCTGCGGCGGCCTGCAATTCCGCGCCCAGCGCCTCGCCGGTTTCCGGCTCGCGGCCCAGCGCACGCAGCACGTCGAGGCACTGGATGTTGCTGCAGCCTTCCCAGATCGCATTCAATGGCGACTGCCGGAACAACCTCGGCATCCCCGATTCCTCGATGTAACCGAGACCGCCGACGCATTCCTGTGCTTCGGCGGCCACCATCGAGGCGCGCTTGCAGATCCAGAACTTGCCGATTGCGGTGGCCACCCGCGCCAGCGCGGCTTCGTGCGGATCCTGCGGCGCACGATCGACCGCCCCGGCCACCCGCAGCGCCAGCGCGGTGGCGGCTTCCGATTCCAGCGCCAGATCGGCCAGCACGTTGCGCATCAGCGGCTGATCGAGCAGACGCTTGCCGAACGCATGGCGGTGGCTGACGTGGTGGAGGACGCGCCGCAGCGCCATCCGCATCAGGCCGGCCGAGCCCAGCATGCAATCAAGCCGGGTCAGCATCACCATCTCCAGGATGGTGGCAACCCCACGGCCTTCCTCGCCGATCAAGCACGCCCAGGCATTCTCGAACTCGACCTCGGACGAAGCATTCGACCAGTCGCCCTGCTTGTCCTTCAGCCTGAGCAGGCGCAGCGCATTGACCGTGCCGTCAGGCCGCCAACGCGGCAGCAGGAAGCAGCTCAGGCCACCGGGTGCCTGCGCCAGCACCAGAAAGCCATCCGACATCGGCGCCGAGAAGAACCATTTGTGGCCGACCAGCAGGTATTCACCGATGGCGGCGAGCGGGGTGGCGCGGGTGGAATTGCTGCGCACATCGCTGCCTCCCTGCTTCTCGGTCATGCCCATGCCGAGGGTGACACCCTGCTTGTCGTGGATCGGCACGAAGCGCGGGTCGTAGTGCGGTGCCGCGGCCTTGTCTGCCCATTCCCGCAGTGCCGGGTTCTGGCGCAGCACCGGCACGCCGGCATGGGTCATGGTCAGCGGGCAACTGCTGCCCGGTTCGCCCTGATAGTGCAGATAGCTCAGCGCGGCGCGGACAACGTGCGCGCCGGGCTGCGGCTGCGCCCACGACCACCCGGCAACGCCGTGGGCGATCGCCGTGCCCATCACTTCGTGGTAGGCCGGATGGAACTCGACCCGATCGAGGCGCCGACCGTAGGCGTCGTAGGCGATCAGGCGCGGGCGGTCACGGTGGGCGTCATCGGCCAGCTGCAGCAATCGCGTGCCGGCGACCTGGCCGTACTCGACAAGCTGCGGAGCAAACGTTTCACCACCTTCACGAAAAACCGCCTCGCGCAGTCCGGCGTCGTCCATCCAGATGTTGCAGGCGCCGAACGGAGGCGGCTGGTTATCGACGCGGTGGGTTGCAAACGTCTCTTGCATCACGATGCCCCCAATGACGTTCCGTCGAGGCTACTCCAGTTGAATTGGAGCAATTACTCGGTCAACGGTGCTCGCGCTGCAGGAAGCTGCTGGATCCACGGCGACATCCCCGATCAGGGACGGTCCTGCCATTCCAGCATCTGGTTCAGATCCAGCGAAAATCCCTTGAGCTGTTCGCGCGAGATTTCGACGGCCACTGCAGCCTTGCCGTTCAATTTCCAGATGTGGTTGCCACTTTGCGCATTGACGAATTCGACGGTCACCCTGCCGCCGGAAGGCCACGTCAGGATGTAGGCAAAGTGGCCGTTGATCTCTGTCTGCTGCTTGTGGCAACGACCCGAATACGTCACGTCCCGGCTCAGGTCGGTGTAATCACAGGAATGCGTTTCGAACACCGGCTTGGCGGCATGCACGGGTGATGCGGCCATGAGGAGCGTGGTGGCGAGAAGGCAAGGCGTTTTCATGGCAGGCTCCGGGCTCGGGCGCGAATCAGTATGCGAAATCTATCCTGCGTCTGACACCGGGCAAACCGTCGCGGGGTACGGCTTCCGCACGCCGGCAACCTGCAACCGAGCAGTCAGCCCGGACACCCGCTGCGCGCGACGCGCCAGTGCGGTCGTCAGCACGTCCTCCGATGCCGCCAGGTGCAGCGAATTGCGGGCACGGGTGATGCCGGTGTAGAGCAGTTCGCGGCTGAGCACGCGGGCATCGCGGCCCGGAAGCTGCAGGAACACGGTGTCGAACTCACTGCCCTGGGCCTTGTGCACGGTCATCGCGAAGGCGGATTCGTGCGCAGGCAGCGCCGCAGGATGGAAAGCGCGCATGCCGCCACTGGCGGCGAACCAGACCCGAGGCTGGCCCTGCGCATCCGGCAGGCAGATCCCCACATCGCCGTTGGACAAGCCGTGCTCTGGGCTGTTCCGGGCGATCAGCAGCAGTCGGCCGCGGAACCATGCGGAGGATCGACCGGCCGGCTGGCCGGACAGCAGCGTTTCGATTCTCGCATTGAGCGTCGTGGCTCCCTGCGGACCGTCTCGCAGCGCGGTGAGCAGGCACATCGCACCGACGTGTTGCAGCGCCTGCGCAGGATCATCGAACGCGGCCAGCGCGCACCAGTGTTCCAGCAACTGCGGGCAGGCCGCCAACGGATCGGTGGCATCGGCATGGAATCGCACGTTGGACAGCCTGCCACCGTGCAACAGCGCGAGTGCCGATGCACTGTTGCCATCGCACACGGCCGCAGCCAAGGGTGCCAGGTCCAGCGCCGCGCTCTGCCGCCAACTGCGCTTAAGGTGCACGCGTGCACCCTGCAGCTCCTGCCCGTCGCCGGTGGCTCCGAGGATCGACGCCAGCACGTCGCCGGCTTCCACCGAGGGCAACTGGTCGGCATCCCCCAGCAAGATCAGCTGCGCGCCATCGGCCACCGCCTCGACCAGTTTGCACATCAGCGGCAGGTCCACCATCGAGGCCTCGTCGACCACCACGATGTCCAGTGGCAGCGGGTCCTCCGCGCCGTACCGGAACCGCGGCGTGTCCGGGATCACGCCCAACAGCCGGTGCAGGGTGCTGGCAGACTCCGGCAGGGCCGCACGCAATGTCGATTCCACGCCGTCTTCCGCCATCTGCGCGGCGGCGCGTTGCAGGTTCGCAGCCATGCGCTCGGCGGCGCGTCCGGTCGGTGCGGCCAGCGCGATACGCGGATCCGGCCGGCCAGCGTTCCGGGACTGCGCGATTCGCAGCACCAGCAATCGCGCGATGGTGGTGGTCTTGCCGGTGCCAGGGCCGCCGGTCACCAGCAGCAGGGTGCGTTCCAGCGCCAAGCGTGCCGCCTGCGCCTGCAGGTCGTCGGCATCCCCGGATGGAAAGAGTTGCCGGAACAGCGGCGCCAGTGGCGCGGGATCGGCATCGATGGAATGCGCGGCGATCCCCCGCAACCCTCGCGCCAGACGGCGCTCGTATTCGCGGTAGCGGCGCAGATACAGCAGGCCGTTTTCCAGCACCAATGGCTTCGGTTCCGATTCCAAATCCGGTTGTGCGGGCGATGCCACGCAGCGTGCGTCGGCCAACGCCCGCGCCCAGGCATCGACGGATGGCCAGGCCGTGTGCGACTCCACCAGCAGCTGCGGCCTGGCCAGATCCAGCGCCGCGTGGCCGTGTGATACCGCCAGCGAAGCCAGCGCCACGCCGGCCAACACGGCATCAGACGCGCCCGGATCCTGCCTCTGCACGGTTTCGGCCAGCGCCACATCGAGGGCCCGCAAGCTGCCGGTTTGCAGCAGTGACATCCACAGGCTCATGCCGCCACCTCCTGGATCGGAGCCGGTCCGAACAGGGTGTCGAGCGCCAAGACCAGCTGCGGGTCGAAACACTGCGCGTGGATGCCCGCACCGTCGGCGTCCTCGGCATGCACGCCACGGCAGAAGACGTAGCGGATGCCGCCGAGATCGCGCGCCGGATCGTAGCCACGTCCCAACCGAAAGCGTAGCCAGCGGTGCAGGGCCAGGGTGTAGATCAGCGCCTGCAGGTCGTATTCGCCGTCGCGCATGGCCAGACGCAGTGACGTCGCGTCGTAGCTTGGCAGGCGATTGGATTTGTAGTCGAGCACATACCACTGTCCGGCGTGGACATAGACCAGGTCGATGAACCCCGTCATCAATCCTTCCAGTCGGGTGCGCAAGCCGAAACGGTCGCGGTCGGGAACAATGCCGTGGGCGTGCAGCAACGCGAGCAGCGCATCGACATCGGTGGGTCGGATCGAGAACTGGAACTCGATTTCCGCCCGGTGCGACTCAAGCGGCAGGTCGCACAAGCGCAACTGTTCCGGCAATCGCGCAGTCAGCGTGTGCCCGACCAGTCGCGTGGCCAGCGTCACGCCGTCTGCGACTTCGGCGGCGGGATATCCCTGTTGCAGCAAGGCATCGACAAGGAATGCGTGCTGATCTGCCGGCGCCGATTCGCCATCGTGCCAAGCACACCAAGCGGAGAACGTCGTTTTCTCGAACATCGCGTGCAGGGCCACGCCAAAACGGGTGCCGGTGAACCGGCGGTCGCTGGCGCTTGAGTCTGCCATTCCATCGGGTTCGTCCGATTCGTCCTTCCCGCCTCCGGTTTCGAACGGCGTTGCGCCATGCTCGCCGCCACCCTTGGAATCGCGCAGTTGACTGAAGCTGTGCACCCACCAGTCGCCGTGGGTCAGGATGGACGCACTGCGGGCGGGCGCGACGTCCCGCCCCACCTCCAACGCCAGACGCGGGAGATCGTTCGGGGCGACCGTCGCATCCAGCACGATGTCCTGGCATTCGACCAGCGCCTGCGGGTCATCCAGCAAACGATTGAGCGCGGCCTTGTCGTGGTTGAAGAACGGCCCGAACGCCAGCCACAGCGCGTGGCGGGCGCGGGTCAAGCCGACGTACAGCAGGCGCGCTTCCTCGGCCAGTTCGGCTTGCTCCGCCTTTTCCTTGGCAGCCTTCCAAGCCTCGCCCGTCGAGTCGAACTTCCAATGCAGGCAGCGTGCCCCGTTCATTTCATCGTGCACCTCGCAGCAGCGGCCAAACGATGGCGGCTTGCGGCCAATCCCGACGAATGGCAGGAACACCAGCGGGTATTCCAGACCCTTGCTCTTGTGCAGGGTCACGATCTGCACCCGCTGCGCATCCGATTCCAGCCGCAACAGCTGACTGTCGTCGTCCTTGTCCGACTCGGCGATGCGCAGCGCCAGCCAAGCCACCAACCCATGCAGGCCCGATGCAAGTGCCTGTGCTTCCTGCAGAGCTTCGGCCAGCTGCAGGTAATTGCTCAACCGCCGTTCGCCATCCATGAGCCCAAGCAACCGCGTGGCCTGCTGTGCACACAGCTCGCTGATCATGGCCAGTGGCCCACCGCGCAGCAGTCGCAGCCGCCAAGCCTGCAGCGACTGCTGCCAGTTTAGGTGGAGCGCACCATCCTGTTCCAACCGGTCGATCTCGGTGGCAGAAACGCCCACCAGCACCGTTGCCAACGCCGCGCGCAGGCGTCCGTCCTCGCCCGCGTGCAGGAGTGCAAGCAACACGGCGTGAAGCTCACGGGCCTCATCCGTGGCGAAGATGCTCAACTTTCCGGCTGCGACTGCCGGAATGCCCAGCTGCACCAGCGCCTGCCGGATCCGGGTGGCTTCCTTGTGACTGCGCACCAGCACCGCGATGTCACCGGGAACAACCGGCTTCCCCTCGATCCGCGCGCGACCATCAACTGCCTGTGCCAGCACGGCGTGAATTGCGGCCGCGCAGGCGGCGGTGGCTTGGACGCGAGAGCCTTCAGCGTCCCAATCCTTCGGGCCGGCGCCGCGGCCATCAGTGGGGGAATCGTGACCCGACTGCCACAGGGTCAGTGCCGGCGCCGGTTCGCCGTCGATCTGGAAATCCGCATCCGAACGCTGGTCACCGGCTTCGACGATCCGGTACTGGATGCCGGCCTCGCAGAACGCGGCTCCTTCCTTGCCGGCATACAGCGCATTGACGGCGCGGATCAGGCCGGGGCGCGAGCGGAAGTTGCGAGTCAACTCGGGCGCCTTGGACACGCCCGGCAGTCCCGCAGCAGCCAGATAGGCCTGCACGTCACCACCGCGAAAACCGTAGATCGCCTGCTTGGGATCGCCGATCAGGAACAGCGCGGGACCCATGCTTTCGAAGCCGAATACCTGATTGAAGATCTGCCACTGGCGCGTATCGGTATCCTGGAATTCGTCCACCAGCGCCACCCGGTACTGCCCGCGCAGGGACTTCGCCAGCGTGCTGCCCTGATCGCCCGCGAGCGCATCGGCCACGCCAGTGATCAGGTCGTCGTACGTTTGCGAGCGCTGCACCTGCTTGATCTGCGCAGCGCGAACACGGGCCTCCGCACGCAGCGAATGCAAGCGCCGGATCCGTCGCTGGCGAACGACGGATTCCCATGCCTGCAGCGCAGCCAGATAGGAATCGACTACCTGGGTCAGCGATGCGGCCGGCGTCTTGCCCTTGAAAGCAGCCTTCGTGCCTTTTTCCAGCGCGGCCGGGGTGATTTTCGCCAGCTTGTCGTGGGGTTTGTCGGTGGTGTTGTGTCCCGCGGAAAACTGCACAAGCCAACCGCGCAGGTCAGCTTGCCAATCAAGCTTGTATTGCCCCAAATTCAAGATGCCTTCGACCGTGGCCTGCGCCAGCGCATCGAAAAACCTGTCCCCGTGGTCACACCAGTTCTGCCGCAGGGCTTCGGCGGCACGTGCCACGTCCTGCTGCGCGGCGGTCGTGTCGATGTCGTCGGTCGGCGCATCTGGCAACAGCGGAATCGGTTTCAGCAGGTGCTTGAGATCGTCGGCCAGCGCCGCATGGGTTTTCCACAACTCGACCAAGTCCAGTGCCGCGTCCGGATCCACCGCCCGGGCGCGCCAGAGGTCGGCGGCGAGGCGCGCGTGCAGGTCGCGCTCGCTGGTGAGCACGTCCTGTGCGACGAAGGTTCCACCCGCTTCCAATGCGTGCTCACCCAGCACGCGGGCGCAGAAGCCGTGGATGGTGAAGATCGCCGCCAGGTCGGTTTCCAGCACTGCCTCCCGCAGCCGCTGCTGCAGCATTTCCCATGTTTCACGCAGTGCCGACTGAACGTCTTCCTCCTGTCGCTGCAGATGGCGGCGGAGGATCTGTCGGGTCAATCCGGATTCGGGCGAATCTTCCGGGGCATCCTCGGTGCCACACACGTCCAACGCCAGCTGCAGGCGTTCGCGGATGCGCTTGCGCAGTTCCTGGGTGGCCGCAACGGTGTAAGTCACCGCCAGGATCTGGCTGACCCGCAGGCGCTCCTCAACCACCAGCCGCAGCACCAGGGTCGCCAAGGTGTATGTCTTGCCGGTGCCGGCGCTGGCCTCGATCAACTGCACGCCACGCAGCGGAAGGTCCAGATAGGGCTCGACGACGCTCATTCGGCCCCCTCGGTCTCATCCGATTCCGGCAACGACACGCCATCGATGACGATCGGTTCGGGTTGCGCCAAGGTCAACGCACCGAACACGAGGCCAGCGACGCGCGCGAATTCCGCGGCTTCTTCGCGCTGCGTAAACCAGTCTCGTCCGCGCAGTGCCAGACGCGACCCAGCTTCACTGCCTTCGGCAAAGCCCTTGTCCCAGCTGCCGCCATTCCATTTGCGGGCTGCATGCTTCAGACCCCTTGCGGGATTTTCGCGAGATTCATACAGCGCCCAACTGCTGTAGGGTGCAAACGCCAACGGCGTGCGCAGCCCGTCCCGCCGCAGGGCGAGCAACAAACGCAGCGCGTCGATCGCCCTTTCTCGATCACAGGGCGTGCGTGGGAAGGCAGCAATACCCACGCCTTCCCTCTCTTCGATTTCAACCAGTCCCAAGTCGACTCCGGCGGCACCAAGCAGCAGCCAATCCATGCCGTTGCGCAACACCGAATTGCCACTGGGCTTGCCGAAGCGCATCCTCACGGCACCGTGCGGATACACCTCGCGCAGGTGGCTCTGCAGGCGCAGGCCATCGATGTCCACATCCAACGCCACGTCGGTGGGCACCGCGCCACCTTGCCAGTTCAGGAACACGTCGACATACGGCCCGATCTCAGAGCGCAGGGCTTCCAGCACCTGCTCACCCATCGGACCGGCGGGCAGCAGGCCACGGGCGCGCAGCGTGGCAAGGATGTCTGACCACGCGTGTCCGGCCACGAGCGCATCGAACAGCGCGCTCTTGAGCCCGTGCTGTTCCAACGCGCTGTCTGGTAGCTGCAACGGCTCGATATCGTCCAGCACGTCTTCCAGAATCGGCAGGCGCAGATGCAGTCGCTGTCGCAGAAATTGTTCGGCGGGCGCCCGGAAGAACTGCCGCAGCGCCGTCAGCGACAGCACCTGTTCCGCTTCGCCAGATTCCGGCAACGACACATCGCGCGGCAACCACGCCGGCAGCGGCGTGCGCAATGCAGCTGGCAGGGCCGCGCCACGCCAGTCATCGCGGCAGCTGAAGCGGCGTGGATCCTTGCCATCACCAAACGCAGCGGCCGAGAACGGCTGCAGCGGATGCTGGAGCACCAGTTGCTGCGCCACCGGCGATTCGCCGGAGACCGGTGGCATGTGGCAAGCGGCCGCAGCCGCCAGCAGTTCGGTCACCAGCGTCGACGGCTCGCGGTCGCTGCCATCGCGTGGATCCTTGCCAATCCAGCTGAGGTACAGCACCTCCTGCGCCGCGGCAAACAACTGCAGGAACAGGAAGCGATCATCCTCGCGGATGCTGCGGTCACCGGGGCGACGGCGCTCCGTGCCCAGCTCCGCGGTCAGGCGGTTCAGCCCGGCGGCCGGATCGCTGCGCGGGAACTCGCCTTCGTTCATACCCAGCAGGCAAACCACCCGGAACGGCAGCAAGCGCATCGGCACCATCCGAGCCACGCTCACGCCGCCGGTCAGCAGCGGCGCGCGGGTGTCGGCCTCGTTCAACCGCGCGGTGAAACAGGTGCGCACCAGCTCGAACGGGACCGCTTCGTCCACGCCAGCACGTTCGGCCTGATCGGCAAACTCGACGATCAGGGTGCGCAGGCGTTCCAGGCTGCGTGCCGCGGCGCGGTCCCTGGGCGGTCTTGGCAACAGAACCGAAAGCAGCGCCTGCAACAGGTCACGCCATTGCGCTGGCGGCATCGGGACGCGGAATCGCGCTTCGTGCCTGGCCAACACCCGCAGCAGGCGCAGCAACGCGTCCATGGCCGTCAGAACGCCGCCTTCCAGGTCCGTCCACGGCGCCACACCACCGATCAACGCCTCGCTGTCGCTGGCATGGCCAAGCAGCAGGCGGTCCAGCGCGAATTGCCACGTGTACGCGGTTTCTCGAGGCGCCCCGCTGCGATCGCGGTGTTCTGCATCCAGCCCCCAGCGCGCACCAGCGGCGTGGAGCCAACTGCGCAGGCGTTCGATGTCTTCCGGCCCCACGTCGAAGGCTTCGGCCAGTGCTGGGCTGGCCAGCAGGTCGAGTACGTCCTCGAGGCCGAACCGCGACACCGGCAGGGCCAGCAGACGCAAGAACACCTCGGCCAGCGGTTCGCACTGCAGCGGGCTCGAATCGGCCAGCGTGTACGGGATTCGGCCCTCGCGCCCGTGTTCGCCGGCACCACCGAACACGGCGTCCAGATACGGTGCGTAGAGATCGATGTCCGGGGCCAGCACCGCGATCTCGCGCGGCTGCAGCGGCGGATCGAAACTGCGGCCTTCCGGCAACGTTGGATCAAGCAGCACGCGCAGGCGATCATGCAGGACTTGCAACTCGCGCAGGCGTGTGTGGCAGGCGTGGAACTGCAGGCTGCAATCGCTGCGATCCACCGCAGCGCGCTGCGCCTGCACCGGGGGTGCCCGACGGTGGAGAAGGTCTGACTGCATCTGCCGCAGCAGGCTGCATGGCTGCTGCGGGTCTGCCGGTGCGGGGTCTGGATGGGCCTTGATGTCCAGCGACGGATGCACGACCTCGTAGCCTTCCAGCAGGGCCACGAAATCGCGGCCCGCAGCGCCCCAATCACGCAGCAGTGGGTTCTCGTCCGGGCCTTGCATTTGCCGCGACTGCAGGTCGCCCCAATACTCACGGGTCGGGTTGGGTAGGTAGAAGTGCAGCGTGCCGATCCGGGCCTGGCTCGCCAACACCCGCAATACGTCCGGCGAGATGTTGAGCGCCGCAAACACGAACAGGCGCGCGGGCAACCCTTCGGGCCGGCCATCGCCGTCGGAAAACCGCGCCAAATACTCGCCGATACGCCGGGCCCGGTGCGTGCGGCCATGGGTGACCGCTCGCCACAGGATTGCCTGCGGATCGTCGGGATCGGCTCCATCGTCCCAGCGCAGCAGCCAGTCGCGACGCCACGCCGAATAGCGGGTGTAGACCCGGGCCAGTTCTTCCGCCAGCGCCCAACGCTTGCCGGCGTCACCATCGCGCAGATGGGCAGCAATCGAGGCCAGCGCCGGCCGGGACAGCAGTTCGACATCACCCAACGCGGCATGCAGGCGCCAGCACAGCGCTTCGGCGTCGAGGTCAGTGTTGGATGCCCCCAGATTGGCATCCAGCGCCTGCTGGACGAACTCGCCCGGAGCGAGGAACTTCAGGTTCGCCGCCACCCCGAATTTCTCGGCCAGCGTCGCCTGCAGCCAGCGCCGCATCGCCGGCTGCGGGATCAGGATCACGTCCGGCTCCAGCAACCCGCGTCCGGCCACCGGCCGGCGCAATTCTTCTGCCATCAGTGCAGCCAACACGTCCAGCGCGCTGGAGTGGTAGAGGCGGAAATCGGTGGCGGCGATCATCGTCCCGTCATTGTGCCGGAGACGTGTCGCATGGCATGCGACGCGCATGCATCACGCATCGTCATCGGCACGATCGACCGCCACGAACCCCAATAACTGCTGGGTTTCCCCGTTTGGCAGGGCATCCACGACGTGCAGCTTCCGGTTCGGCGTCCACGTGCACTCGCCGGGGTCCTCGATCCTGTTGCCGGCCTCCCGCACGTTCTTTGCGGCCCGCACGTCAACGATGCCAGCGCAACGCCTGCGATTGATGCACCGACCTGCCTCACTCCAGCTGCCGGCCAGGGGACCCACGCTTGGCATCAGGGCGGGCCCGGAAGATCGTCCGGGTCGGGTCGCAGTTCGGCGGGCAGCGCTTTCTTGCCCTTGGCCCCCAGCTCGACCAGACGGCGTGCGCGCGGGAACAACGCCTGATTGGATTCACTCAGTTTTCCACGCGCCGCCCTGAAGGCAGTGTGTGCATCATCCAGTTGTTTTCCGACCCGATCGAAATCGCTCATGAAATTGGTCAGCGCGTCCAGCACCAGCCCACCCATCCTGGCGATTTCGGACGCTTCGCGCTGGATCTTGTCGCGTGTCCACAGGCGTTCGACCACCCGCAGCAATGCCATCAGCGTGTTCGGCGAAGCGAATACGATTTTCTGCTCGAACGCGTAGGTTTGCAGCGACCCGTCGAACCCCAGCGCCGCCGACAGCGCGCCCTCGATCGGCACGAAGGCGATGGTGACTTCCAATGTGCTCTCGCCCAGTGTCATGGGGTAGTTCTTGCCGCCCAAGTCCCTGACGTGCTGACGCAACCCGACCGCGTGCCGGCGCAGCGCATCCTGCTGTGCTTCCGGGGTTTCCGCGTTCATCGCCTCCTGCCAGGCGATCAGGTTGACCTTGCTGTCGACCACGATCTGGCGATCATCCGGCAGCTTGACCACGATGTCAGGGCGCTGGCGGTCACCTTCGTCCGTGGTCGCCGATTGCTGCCGCTGATAGTGCTCGCCTTCGACCAGCCCCGAGCCTTGCAGGACGTTTTCCAGCATCAGCTCACCCCAATCGCCGCGCACCTTGGCATTGCCGCGCAGGGCACGGGTCAATTCGTGGGCACGCTGGGCCATGTCGTGATTGAGGCTCTTGAGTTCGTCGATCCTGCCGACCAGGGTGGCGCGCTGGCGGGTGTCCTCGCCGTGCAGGATGTCCACACGCTGGCGGAACCCGGCGAGTTGCTCGGCAAAAGGCTTCAACAACAGGTCAATGTCATTTTTCGACTGCAGCGTCGCCTGTCGGGTGCGTTCGTCGAATGCCTTGCTCGCCAGTTCTGCAAACGCACCCGACAGGCGTGCCTGCGCGCTGTCGAGGAAGGCCCGCATTTCGTCCTTGCTGCGCTCGCTATGGCTCAGCTTCGACTCGCGTTCGGCCAACTGGGCACGCAGCGTGTCGCGCTCGTCACGCAGCGCATCACGCTCCGCTTCCACGGCGGCACGGTGCAGTTCGTCCTGTTGGCGAGCGCTGGTCTGTGCTGCAAGTCCGGCCTGCGCTTCGGCTGCAGTCTGTTGGCTGTCCTGCAGGACCGTGCGCATCACTGCCAAGTCCTGCTCAGCCTTGGCCAACATGGCTGCGCGTTCCGCCAAGCGCGCCGCGTCCGCCACGGCGGATTGGCGGGCGTTGCGCTCCCGCTCCAAATCCGCAGCGAGGCGCTCGCGATCTTCGCGGATCGCAAGTTCCACGCGCTTGTCCGGTTTGCGCAGCAGCAGCACCAACACGGCCACGACGGTGATCAACAGCGCAACCAGCAGGATGGTTTGCATCTCCATCCCGGCAGTTTAGCCAGAGCGCGTCGCAAATCCCGCGACGGGCACCGCAGCGCACGTTTGCGGAGCCAATCGGGGCATGCCCGCCATGGACTAGGCCACCGACACCCTGAACATCCAGCCAATCAGCGCCGTTCCCGCCTGCGCCAGCGTGCCCCAGAGCAGCACGCGCGTTGCGCCCTTCCAGCCGCCGCCGCCGGCGATCCGTTCGGCCACGTAGCCCAGCAGCGCCAACAACAGCAGGGAACTGGCCACGATCGCCACGCCCAAGCCCGGCCCCCGCCACAGCCAGCACAGCAGCACCGGCGGCAGCGCGCCAACCGTGAACGCCGCAGCCGATGCAATCCCCGCCTGCCCCGGTCGGGCGCGTTGGGCATCGTTGATCCCGACCTCATCACGCAGGTGCGCGCCCAAGACATCGTGTTCTGTCAACTGCACCGCTACGGCATGCGCCAACTCCGGAGTCAGGCCGCGCTGGATGTAGATGTTGGTCAGTTCCTTCAATTCCAGGTCGGGATGCTCACGCAGGGCGCGGGATTCGATCCGCACATCAGCATGTTCGGCATCCCGCTGTGAGCTGACCGAAACATACTCACCAGCCGCCATCGACAGTGCACCAGCCACCAGCCCGGCCAGGCCACTGAGCAGGATGGTGGTGGGTTGGGCCTGCGCTGCAGCCATGCCAAGCATCAGGCTGCTGGTGGAAATCAGGCCGTCGTTGGCACCCAGCACCGCCGCGCGCAGCCAGCCGCTGTTCTGGCTGCGGTGGGGTTCGTGATGGTGATGGTGCTCGTCGTGGATCATGCGTGAACGGGCCCGGAACGCGGCATGGGAAACGCCCGCCTCGTGGAGGATTGTAAGCACGGGACCGCCACATGGCCTTGCCCCAGGCCACCTGACGGCGCGAACGGGCATCCAAGGCCGAACCCGTCAGGACTGGAATTGCGCTGCAGCCATGCCAAGCATCAGGCTGCTGGTGGAAATCAGGCCGTCGTCGGCGCCCGGCACCGTCATGCGCAACCAGCCGCTGTTCGGGTTCGGTGTGGCTCGTGGTGGTGCGGCAGGTTCATCGCGGACGAACCAGCGCATGACGGTCGCAGGCGCGGCGCAGGGCTTGCCGCTGTCGGCAAGGCCAGCGCCCTCACTCGGTCAGGTTCACCGCTGACGCCAACGCGGCGCGGCCACCGGCGGCATCGACCCGCCACAGGTCGCCGTCTGCAAACAGGATGCCTTCGTTGACACCATCCACATGCGCCACGTCGGTGCGCAGCACGCGCCCGCCGTAGGCCTGGCCCACATGCGCGGTCAGGGTGTGGCCGATGGCGATGCGCCGCGCGCCGTACTTCGCCAGCAGCGCATCGACATGCGCAGCGCTGGCCAGCGGCGTCGACTCGGTGGCCTTGGCCAGCCCGCGATACCACGACAGCCCGTGGCGGCCGAGGATCGCCTCCATGCCCGGGTTGTCCGGCTCGGCGAACACCCCGGTGTAGCGCGCAGCCAGCCGGTCGATCGCGGCCAGGTCCAGCCCGGCCGCCAGCACCTGCGGACTGACCCCGCCGTGGGTGAACAAGGTGTCGCCGACCCGCACCATCACCGGCTTGCTGCGCAGCCAACGGCCCAATTCGGTCCGCGGTGACCACAAATCGCCATGGTCGCTCCCGGCCACGCGCGCGCTGCCGTAGTACTTGTCATGGGTCGATTTCATCCGCCCTTGCAGCAGGTACTGCTCGTGGTTGCCAAGCACGTAATGCAGCGCGCCGCCCGCGGCGGCGGCCTCCGCTTCCAGCCGGTACAACAGCCACAGCAGCGGCACCACGTTGTCGCCGCGATCCACCATGTCGCCCAGCAGTACCAACTGCCCGCGGCCGTAGGCCCAATGCAACTGCGCGTCGATCACGCCCTGCGCGCGAAGCAGGCGGGTGGCGGCGGCGAAATTGCCTTCAAGATCCGAGACCGCAAGCAAGCGCTCCGGCATCGGCCACTGCAGTGCCGGTCGTGGATAACGGCTACGCAGCGGCACCGTGAAGCGCGTGCCGACGGCATCATCGACGATGACGTCGATATCGCCGTCCACCGGCGTACGCACGGCCCGTGCCTCGCCGTCGGCCGTCGGCACCAGGTTCAAGGCGATACGCTGTCCAACTGCGTCGATGACGTAGGGACCATCGCGCCGCGCCGGCACCGGCGGGTATTCGTTGAACAGCCAGACCCCGGCGTCCTTCGCATAGCCCGTCACCTTGCCGTCATACCTGCCGATGACAACGCCCTTGATCCGCGATACCAGCGGGATCGCCAGCACCAGCAGGGCGATGGCGACCAGCGTGAACCGCAACAGCCGTTTGCCGAAACACCTCATTCCGCCACTCCCGGTCGAGAATGGCCGATATCAGCACATGGGCGGCGCGGATGCCAGGCCAAGCGACGAGTGCGGGCTCCGGCGGCATGAAGCACGATCCAGGGCGACGGCGCCGCAAGCGGCCATGGCCGTCAGTCCAGCACCCGGCAGAACACCGCCTTCAGATAGCGCGACTCGGGCACCTGCGCCAGCCACGGGTGATCCGCGCCGGCGCCGGCGACCTTCAAGATCTGCACGGTGCGGCCGGCATAGAACGCGGCGCGGCGCAGCATGTCGAGGAATTGGTCTTCGCTGACCAGGCCGGTGCAGCTGAAGGTGGCGAACAGGCCACCCGGCTTGACCACACCCAGCGCCAGCTTGTTCATGTCGAGGTATTTCTTCAGCGCGTTGATGACCTGTTCGCGGTCGCGGGTCATCTTGGCCGGGTCGAGTATGACTACGTCGAACTGCTCGCCATTGATCGCCGCATCGCGCAGCCACGGGAAGAGATCGGCCTGGATGAAACGCGGTTTGACCTTGTTGAGATGGGCGTTTTCCTTCGCGATCTCGATCACCGCCGGATCGATATCAATCCCGACCACCTCGCTGGCGCCGCGCGCCGCTGCGTACACGCCGAAACCGCCGGTGTTGCAGCACAGGTCCAGCACGCGCTTGCCTTCGCACTGTTGCGACAGCCATTGCCGGTTCTCGCGCTGGTCGGCGAAGAACCCGGTCTTGTGCGCGCCGGCCGGGTCGGCGCGGAACTTCACGCCATACTCGGTGACGATGGCCGGCTCGGTGCCCTGGGTGTCCTTGTAGTCGAAGCTCTCCTGCTTCTGCACATGCTCGTCGGCGAAGCTGTGGAAGCGGCAGCCGGGGAAATGCGTGCGCAGCGCATCGAAAATGATGCTGCGGTGCCGCCACGCGCCGGCGCTGAAGAACTCGACCACCAGCAGGTCATCGTAACGATCCACCACCAAGCCGCTGATGCCATCGCCCTCGCTGTGCACCACGCGCCATGCGTTGGATACCGCATCCAGCTTCAGGACTTCGCGGCGCAGGCGCACCGCCGCGCCGATCTTGCGCACGAACCAGTCGGCATCCACCGCCACGTCCGGATCCTTCTCCAGCATCCGCAGCGCGATCCGCGAATGGCCGTTGTAGAAGCCACGCCCGATCCACACCCCATCCACGCCGACCACATCGACAATGCTGCCGGGCTTGGGCTTTTGCGCGGGCTTGTCCACCAGCCGCTGGAAAATCCACGGATGGGTGGAGTTCCAGGCGTTCTTGAGCTGGACGACGGGCAGAGCTTCGGTCATGGCGATGTTCATGTTTCTGTCACACAAGTGGGCTATTGTCGCCCAAGAAGGGGAGTAACTCCGCGCGCGGACGTCGTCAGTACGGGTCAAGACCGACCCCGGCGCCGCGGCAGGCCAACGGCCCGTGAGTGAGACCTTCGCCGACTGGCGAAGCGCGCTTCCTTTCCATGTGCCCTGCATGGACGCCCTCCGCCTGCTAACCGGTGGAGGCGTGCATGGAAACGATCGGATCCCCCTTGCTCTGGCTGGTGTTCGCCGGGGTCGTGCTGGTCGCCCTGGTGGGCGATCTGGTGCTGATGCGCCACGGTGGCGCCCACAAGGTCAGCTTCAAGGAAGCGGCGTGGTGGAGCCTGGGCTGGGTGGCGCTGGCGCTGGCCTTCAACGGCTGGCTGTGGTGGCACGCCGGCCAGCAGTTCGGCCCAGAGACAGGCAACCGCATCGGCATGGAGTTCCTGACCGGCTATCTGGTCGAGAAGGCGCTGGCGGTCGACAACATCTTCGTGTTCCTGATGCTGTTCAACTATTTCGCAGTGCCGGAGTTGCAGCGCCAGCGTGCGTTGGTGATCGGCATCATCGGCGCAATTGTCTTGCGCGCGATCCTGATCTTCGCCGGCGCCCTGTTGCTGGCGAAATTCCACTGGGTTCTCTATCTCTTCGGCGCCTTCCTGCTGCTGACCGGGATCAAGATGTGGCGGGCTGCCGGGCAGGAGCCCGACCTCGAAACCAATCCCGTCCTGCGCTGGCTGACCGCGCATGTGCCCTTCCTGCGCCGCTATTACGGCGGCGCGCTGTGGATCGGACAAGGACGCCGGCGCAAGTTCACCCCACTGTTCATCGTGATCGTGATGCTGGGCATCACCGACGTGATCTTCGCGGTGGATTCGATCCCGGCAATCTTCGCGATCACCACCGATCCATTCATCGTGCTGACTTCGAACGTGTTCGCGGTGCTTGGCCTGCGCGCAATGTTCTTCCTGCTGCAGGGCATGGCCGATCGTTTTCACCTGCTGCCCTACGGGCTGGCGCTGGTGCTGGCCTTCATCGGCGCAAAGATGCTCCTGCTCGACGTGGTCAAGATCCCAGTGTTGCTGTCGCTGGGTGCCGTAGCCGCAATCATCGGGGTGACGATTGCGCTCAGCTTGACGCGGCCGGCGGCGGCGAAGGCAGCATGAGCGGAGTGTGGGTGGGGCTTGCGTTTCGGCAGCCCCGCCCCACCTCAGGAAGATGTCCACGCAATCGCCCGCCGCCGCGCAGCGCCAAGCCGACCGCAGGCGAATGTGGCGGGCGGCGGTGGCCAGCGGCGGCTTCGTGGCGCTGCTGTGGCTGTGTTTCGGCCTCCAGCAGACCTTCGACTGGACCTTGCTCTCCGTCACCCCGCACACGGCGGAAGGCTTGCTCGGCCTGCTGACAGCACCGCTGCTGCACGGGTCGTTCGCGCATCTGCTGGCCAACTGCACGGCGCTGTTGCTGCTGGGAACGCTGGCGGGCATCGCCTATCCGCGCACCAGTCTGCGGGCGCTGCCGCTGCTGTGGCTGGGTTCGGGGCTGGGCGCGTGGCTGCTGGGCCAGCCCGAATCGCATCATCTGGGCGCCAGCGGGCTCGCGCATGGCCTCATGTTCCTGCTGTTCACGCTCGGCCTGCTGCGCCGGGACCGCGCCTCGATCGCCACCGGGATGATCGCGTTCCTGTTCTTCGGTGGCATGCTGCTGACGATTTTCCCGCGAGAAGCTGGCGTTTCGTGGGAATCACACCTCGGCGGCGCACTGGCAGGAATCCTCGCAGCGATCCTGTTCCGTCGCAGCGATCCGACGCCTGCGCGGAAAAAATACAGTTGGGAAATCGAGGAAGAACTGGAACGGGAGCAGGCGCAGGCCGGATTCGACACCTTCGAAACCCGCGCACCGGAGGATGTGCCGGTGATCTGGCACCGCGATACCGAGCCCGAACGACGGGGTGTGGTGCTGACGTTCCATCGCACTGACGACTGAGCTAGCTGCCGGCCTTTACGACTGCACCCAGTTGACGATCGTGCCAGCGCGACAGCAGGAGCAAGGAGGTTGCTGCACCACACAGGCAAAGGAACATGTCCCACTGGGTGTCCCATGGGTCGCCTTGGGTGGCGAGGAAGGCGTCTGCATCCGCGCCGAAGGCCAGCGCCGCCCACCACTCGATCAATTCGAAGAAAGCAGAGAAACTCAGGCAGGCCGCCAGTATCAGGTACGTCAACCAGCCGTCCCGCTGCAACGGCGTGCAGCGCAGCAGCAGTTCGCGGGCAAGGATCGCCGGCACGAAGCCCTGCATCCAGTGGCCGAGCCGGTCCCAGGGATTGCGGGCTGTCCCCAGGAGATCCTGCAACCAGAACCCAAGTGGCGTCTGCGCATAGGTGTAGGTGCCACCATGGATCAGTACCAACGCATGCAGTGCCAACAACCAGCACAACAGCCGGGTCAGCGGGAAACTCGACCAGCGCCAAGCAATCAGGGCCAGGCCCGTCATCGCCCACACCACTTCCAGCAACCAGGTCAGGCGGTCGCGGGTGATCCACCAAGAAACCACCAATGCCAACAGCACGCCACCCGCCAGCAGCCAGCGTTCTGCACGGTTCGGCGGGATCGCGATCACTCTTGTCATCATTCACCCATGCTAGCCGCTGTTCTGCCACGGTTGCAGATCCGGGGCATAAGCTGCGCATCCGTCGTGTCCTCCAAACTACCATGCGCGCGCCCGTTGCAATTACCCTGCTCACCATCCTGCTTGCCGCTTGCGTGTCATCGCCCACGGTGGTCGATGCGCCGGCAAGCCCGGCACCTGTCACCACCCCGACGCTGCCGCCGCTGCGGATCGGCCTGGCTCTCGGGGGCGGTGCGGCCAAGGGCTTTGCCCATATCGGCGTGATCAAGATGCTGGAAGCCAACGGCATCCATCCGGTGCTTGTCACCGGCACCAGCGCCGGCAGCGTGGTTGGCGCGCTGTATGCCAGCGGCATGGATGCCTACGCATTGCAGGAGCGCGCGGTGGCGCTGGATGAGGCGCAAATTCGCGATGTCAGCCTGTTCTCCGGTGGCCTGATCAAGGGCCAGAAGCTGGAGGACTACGTCAACGCACAGGTTGGCAATCGGCCGATCGAGCGCCTACCGATTCCGTTTGCCGCCGTCGCTACGCGACTGGAAGATGGCAAGCCAACGGTGTTCCAGCGCGGCAATGTCGGCCAAGCCGTGCGTGCATCGAGTTCGGTCCCGGGTGTGTTCGAGGCGGTGACCATCGGCCGCTGGCATTACGTCGATGGCGGCGTGGTCAGTCCGGTGCCGGTGGATGCCGCACGGGAACTGGGTGCCGACTTCGTGATCGCGGTCGACATCGGCAGCAAGGCCACCGGTTCCAGTGCCACACCGTACAGCCTGCTGGGCAACGTCAATCAGAGCATCCGCATCATGGGCCAGCGGCTCGCCGCCGCCGAACTCAAGCGCGCCGACGTGGTGATCCGGCCGGCAGTCAACGACATCGGCCCGGCGGATTTCAGCCAGAAACAGCGCGCCATCCTCGAAGGCGAACGCGCATTGCAGGCGGCACTGCCGCAGATTCGTGACCGCCTCGCCGCCGTGCTGACCGCGCGTGCGCAACGGGCGCGTGCGGCTGCGCAGGCACAACAGGCCAGTGCGGCGACGCCGGTTGCCGAATGCACGCCGCACCGAAGCTGGACGACGTTCTGGCGCAGTGTCTGCAGCAAGACCGAGTAAATCCCGCGCAGCGCGACCGCATCACGCCTGCGGTCAACCTTGTTTCAAGGACGTGGCGACGTCCCGACGCCATGGCCGTAGACCAAGGTGCCGCCCAGGAAACCGGTGGCCAGCACCGCCAGCAAGCCGGCACCGCTCAAGGCCAAGGCAACCGTCCCCGGCGCAACCAAGGAGAACTGGTGCTGCTGGATGCCCTGCACCCGCAGCAACAGGCTACCGGCATAGAGGCACCAGCTGGCCAGCGCCATCCCCATGTGCCGGTTGACGATGCGCAGTGCCGGGTGGCCATCGGGCAGCTTGAGCAGATCGACGAATCCGGCGGCGGCAGCGATCAGGCCCGTGGCGCAACCCACCAGCATCAGCAAGGCGGCAAATGTCTGCAGCAGCCAAGGCTGCCAGACCAAGGCCACGCCATCCAGCACCGTCGCCATCAGCCACGCCGCAATCGGGAAGTGCACCAGCATGGGATGGAGCGGATGTTTCATCAGGTGGGTGTCCTGCGCGTTGCCGTGCTGCGCGTTGCCATGGGGATGCTACTGCCGGCGCTGCGACCCATGTTCAGTGCATCACCACGGCGGCAATCAGCAACAACGCGCCGGTAATGGCGAAACTGGCGTGGGTCAACACCACCTTCTTCATCGCCACCCGCTTGCCGTAGTGCATCGAGGCCAGGTAGAAGCCGAAACCGGCGGTGACAAGGAATACGCACAGCGCGATGATCGGCAACGTGCCGACGTTGTCCGGCAGGATGGCCGTGGTCAGCAGGATGATGCCGGTCGCACCCAGCATCGCGTGCAGCAGCGAGACCGCCCATGGCGCGAGTTTCCCGCGCAGTACGAACGAGGCCAGCACCAGGCCACCACAGGCACCCACCAGAAACACGATCAATGCATACAACAACATGGCCCCCTCCTTTGTTGAGTGTGTTGAAACGAAATCAATCGCCAGGCATCGCCTCGATCCGCGCCATCACCGCGGCGGTGACGCGGGCGCAGCGCGCGCCCATGAACTCGAACACGCCGCCACGTGCGCCGCTGACCTTGTCTTCCAGCACGGCGCGCAACTGCTTGCGGGCGCGGTGCAGGCGGGTCTTCACGGTTTCCTCGCGCAACTCGAGTGCGGTTGCGGTTTCCTCGACCGAACAGCCCTCGACATCGCGCAACAGGTAGACCAGCCGGAAGCCTTCCGGCAGGGCGTCGATCGCGCCTTCCAGCCAGCGCCGCAGCTGCGCGGTTTCGGCCATGCGGAACGGGTCTTCGCCCGTGCTCTCGGTGCCGGGAAACGGCACCACCTTGCCGGCATCCATCACGGTCTCCATCACCTCGATCTCCACGGTTTCACGCTTGCGCCGCAGGCGGCCATAGGCTTCGTTGAGCGCGATCCGGGTCAACCAGGTCGCCAGTGAGGCCTCGCCACGAAAACTGCCGATTTTCTGATACGCATGCAGATAGGCCTCCTGCACCACATCCTCGGCTTCGGCTTCGTCGCGGATCACGCCGCGCACCACCCGGAACAGGCGCTGGTTGCAGCGCTGGGTGATCTGCCGAAACGCCTCGCGTTCACCGGCGCGCACGCAGGCCACCAGCTGTGCATCGCCCATTGCGGCGTAATCGCGTGCGGTGGTCGTTGCTGACGAAACCATGGCGTTGCCTCCCCTGTTCAATCCATCAACATTTTCAGGACTTCGCTGCGATACGGCGCGTTCGCGCAGTCACCCAGCAGCCGTCGCGTCACCATGCTGGTGCCGTGGGTGTGTACGCCGCGTGTGGTCATGCAGCCGTGGCTGGCGCGGATCACTACTGCCACGCCACGCGGCTGCAATTCGCGTTGCAGCGTATCGGCGATTTCCGCGGTCAATCGCTCCTGGATCTGCAGTCGACGTGAATACGCATCGACCAGCCGCGCCAGTTTGGAAATGCCGACGACATCCTTGCCCGGCAGATAAGCCACATGCGCCACGCCCTGGATCGCCGCCATGTGGTGCTCGCATACCGACTGCACCGGGATGTCGCGCAGGATCACCAGATCGTCATAGCCCGAGGTCGCAAAACGACGACCAAGAATCTTGCCGGGGTCGCGCCGATAACCGCCGAACCATTCTTCATACGCCTTCACCACCCGCGCTGGGGTATCGAGCAAGCCTTCGCGTGCCGGATCGTCACCGGCCCAACGGATCAGGGTGCGCACCGCCGCTTCGGCCTGGGCGCGACTGGGGCGCAACTCGTCCGCAGTGTCCAGGGTCTGTGCGACATCACGGGAAATCGGGGTCACGGCATGGGCGGCGTGTTCGAGCATTGCGGCGTCCTTTTCGACCGGTTTCCAAGGCTGATGACGCGGCGGCGGAAAAGGTTCCCGCATTGCGAGCGGGAACCGATTTCACGCGGCCTGCATCCAAGTTGCGTGCATCCTGCATTCCATCAGCCAACTCTCGGGAGGGATCGACATGTCCGGAACCACCACGCCCAGCGGCATCGATTTCACCCAAGGCATTGCCTTGGCCGACATCCCCGACGCCGGCGTGGTGACTGGCCATGTTGGTGACGATGCCGTGTTGCTCGCACGCGTCGACGGCCGGTTGCACGCGGTCTCCGGCAGCTGCACCCACTACGGCGCGCCGCTGGGCGAAGGCCTGCGGGTGGGCGATGAAATCCGCTGCCCCTGGCACCACGCCTGTTTCAGCCTGCGCACCGGGCAGGCGCTGAAAGCCCCGGCATTCGCGCCGCTGGCGTGCTGGACGGTGGAGATCGAGGGTGACAGAGCCTACGTTCGAAAGGCCGCCGATGGCATTGCGGCGCCGGTCACGGCACCCAAGCAAACCTTGCCCGAACGCGTGGTCCTGATCGGCGGTGGCGCGGCCGCGTTTGCCTGCGCCCAGCGCCTGCGCGAGCGCGGCTTCGACGGCACCATCACCATGCTCAGCACCGATGCCGATCCACCCTGCGATCGGCCCAACCTGTCCAAGGACTATCTGGCCGGCACCGCCGCCGAGGAATGGATTCCGCTGCAGTCTCCGGAGTTCTATGGCGACAACCGCATCGACTTGCATCTGGATTGCGAAGTGACGGCCATCGATCCGGCTGCACGGCAGGTCACCACCGCCCGCGGTGAGGCCTTCGATTACGACGCGCTGGTGCTGGCCACCGGTGCCGAACCCAACCACCTGTCGCTGCCCGGCTTCGATCTGCCCAATGTCTACGCGCTGCGTTCGCAGGCCGATTCTCGTGCGCTGCTGGCAGGGATTGAACACGCCAAGTCGGTCGCCATCATCGGTGCCGGTTTCATCGGGCTGGAAGCGGCTGGCGCGTTGCGTTCGCGTGGTCTTGAGGTGCATGTCATCGCACCGGAAGCATTGCCGCTGGCGCGGATCGTCGGTGATGAGCTTGCATCCGATCTGCTGAACCGGCATCGGGATCAGGGCGTGCAATTCCATCTGCAATCCCAAACCACTGCCTTCGACGGCAAGGTCCTGAGCTTGGCCAATGGCGACACGATCAACGCCGATGCACTGCTGGTCGGCGTCGGCGTCAAGCCACGCACCGCGCTGGCGCAGGCCGCAGGCCTTGCGGTGGACAACGGCATCCTGGTCGATCCGTTCCTGCGTACCTCAGCCGATGGCATCTACGCCGCCGGCGACGTGGCCAGCTACCCGCACGGCGACGGGCGCGCGCGGGTCGAGCACTGGGTCCACGCCGAGCGCATGGGCCAGTGCGTGGCCGACAACCTGCTGGGCGATGCGCGCACCTTCGACGATCCGCCGTTCTTCTGGACCCACCACTACGGCACCGACCTGCGCTACCTCGGCCATGGCCGCGGCTGGAATTCGATTGAAATGGACGGCACGCCAGCCGACAACGACTGCCTCGCCCGCTATTACCGCGATGGCGCGCTGATCGCCGCCGCCGCGATCGGTCGCGATCGGGAGTTGCTGGAATTACAGGCCACGTTGGTGGACTAGCCGGTCGGCAATTCCAGACCCTGCGCCCGCTTCACCGTGCGCAGCACGAAGCTGGAATTGACGTCGGCGACCTCGGCCTGCGCCAGCAATTTGTCGAGCAGGAAGCGGGAGAAATGCTCCAGCCCGCCGACCACGACGTGCAACAGATAGTCCATGTCACCGGTCAGGGCATGGCAGGCCACGACTTCCGGCCAGGCGTTGACCTGTTGGGCAAAGACCGCGATGCGTTCGGCGTCGTGGCTCTTGAGCTGCACCCGCACGAAGGCCTGCAGGCCCAAGCCCAGCCGCTCCGGGTCCACCTCGGCGCGATAGCCGACGATCACGCCGTCGCGTTCCAGCCGCTGCACCCGCCGCAGGCAGGCAGAGGCCGACAGATGCACGCGCTCGGCCAGTTCGGCATGGGTCTGGCGGCCGGCGCGTTGCAATTCTGCCAACAAGACGAGGTCGATCCGGTCCAACTCGATTGCGCTCATATCCGACATATTCCGGATGAATTACGCACTAATCATGCTTGAATCATCAATTTTTGCGCAATAAAGCAGACATCGTGCGCCCTTGCCCGCCTATGCTTGCCGTTTCCACCTTGTTCGAGCCTGCCATGAACGCCCAACCTCGCCGCCTCGAAAACATCCAGACCGATCGCGGCTCGGTTCCCGTGTACACCACAGGAATCGTCGAACAGCCTTGGAACGACTATTCCGACGTCGACCACGACGTCTGGAGGCGGTTGTACGAGCGCCAGCGCAACGTCCTTCCGGGACGCGCCTGCGATGCGTTCTTGCATGCGCAGGACACCATGCGGATGACGCCGGACCGGATTCCGAAATTCTCGGAATTGAACAAGGTGCTCGGGGATGCCACCGGCTGGCAAATCGTCGGCGTTGAAGGCCTGTTGCCCGAATTGGATTTCTTCACTCACCTCGCCAACCGGCGTTTTCCAGTCACCTGGTGGATCCGGCGTCCGGACCAGATCGACTACATCGCCGAGCCTGACCTGTTCCATGATCTGTTCGGTCACGTTCCGCCGCTGATGGATCCAACCTTCGCCGACTACCTGGTTGCCTATGGCGAAGGCGGGGTCAAGGCCCACGGTTTCGGCCCGGACGCGCTGATGCAGCTGGCACGGCTGTATTGGTACACGGTGGAATTCGGGCTGATGCGAGAAAACGGACAGATGCGCATCTACGGGGCCGGCATCGCCAGTTCCGCGGGGGAATCCGTCCACAGCGTCGAAAGTGCCGCCCCGAACCGAATCGCTTTTGACCTGGAGCGAATCATGCGCACCCGCTACCGGATCGACAGCTACCAGAAGACCTATTTCGTGATCGACAGCTACGAACAGCTGATCGAGGCGACCCGACCCGATTTCGCTCCAATCTACGCACGGCTGGCCATGCAGCCGACCGTTCCGGCCGGTGGTGTGCTGGAGACCGATGCCGTGTTGCAGCATGGCAGCGGTGAAGGTTGGAGCGCCGAAGGCGATGTTTGAGGCCCTGCGTCGGGGTTCCGTGCAAGCCGGGCGCACCAGGCCGCGGTACCGTCTGGAATCCCGCCGGTACTGCTAGCCATAAGGCCGGCTCGTCCACCGCCCGCGCTTTGGGCCACAATAACCTCGCCATGCCCAGGGGGATGCCATGACGATGAGTGGGGCGATAGCGCTGACCCGCTACCTGATCGAAGAGCAACGCGCCGGCCATATCAATGCCGAGTTGCGCCTGCTGGTCGAGGTGGTGGCACGCGCCTGCAAGCAAATTTCCGTCGCCGTGGGCAAAGGTGCGCTGGGCGGCGTGCTGGGTGATGCCGGGTCGCCAGGCGAGGCCAGCATCAACGTGCAGGGCGAGGCGCAGAAGAAACTCGACGTGCTCAGCAACGAGATCCTGCTGGAAGCCAACGCCTGGGGTGGACATCTTGCTGGCCTCGCCTCCGAGGAAATGGACGCCTCGCAGCCGATCCCGGACACGTACCCGCACGGCAATTACCTGCTGTTGTTCGACCCGCTCGACGGCAGCTCCAACATCGATGTCAATGTCTCGGTCGGCACCATCTTCTCGGTACTGCGCTGCCCGGAGGGTATCGCCACGCCAGCCGACGCGCATTTCCTGCAACCGGGCACGGCGCAGGTGGCCGCCGGTTATTGCGTGTACGGCCCACAGACCACCCTGGTGCTGACCGTCGGCCACGGCACCCATGTGTTCACCCTGGATCGTGAAGTCGGCAGTTTCACGATGACCGCGCGCGGCATCCGCATCCCGGAGGAGACCAAGGAATTTGCGGTCAACATGTCCAACCAGCGGTTCTGGGAGCCACCGATGCAGGCCTATGTCGGCGACCTGTTGGCCGGCAAGGACGGGCCCCGCGGCAAGGACTTCAATATGCGCTGGGTGGCCTCGATGGTGGCCGACGTGCACCGCATCCTCACCCGCGGCGGCATCTTCAGCTATCCGCTGGACAGCAAATGCGCGGCCAAGGGCGGCAAACTGCGGCTGATGTACGAAGCCAACCCGATGAGCTTGCTGGTCGAACAGGCTGGCGGCGCTGCCAGCACCGGCCGCCAGCGAATGCTTGAGGTCCAGCCGACCGGCCTGCACCAGCGGGTGCCGGTGTTCCTCGGATCGAAGCGCGAAGTCGAGGCCGCCGAGGGCTACCACCACGCCCAAGGCACCGACGCAAGCTGAGCGGCGCTTCCTCCAGCGCCCCAGCCGGAACGCCAACCACCGCATGCATATCAACCCCGCCACGTGGTCCCAGATTGTCTTCGGGCTGATCCTGATCGGCGGGCTGTATCTGTTCATCAGCGAGAAGCTGCGGGTCGATGTCACTGCCATGTTGATCCTTGGCGCGCTGGTGATCACTGGCCTGCTCGACGGCCAGCAGGCCCTGTCCGGGTTTTCCAGCGAGCCGGCGATCATCGTTGCCGCGGTGTTCGTGATCTCGGGTTCGCTCGGCACCACCGGCATCAGCGAACGGATCGGTCGCTGGATCGAACATGCGTCCGGCAATTCCGAAAGCCGGACGATCGCGGTGGTGATGCCTCTGGTGTCGCTGCTGGCCGCCTTCACCCACCACGTCATGGTGACGGCGATGATGCTGCCCTTGCTGCTGCGCCACGCCCGCAGCCGCCACCTGCCGGCGTCGCGATTGTTGATGCCGATGTCGCTGGCAGCTTCGCTCGGCACCACCCTGACCCTGTTCAGCGCCCCGGCATTCCTGCTCGCCAACGACATGCTGCAGCGCTCCGGCAATGAGGGCCTCGGGATTTTCTCGGTCACGCCGATCGGAATCGCGCTGGTCGTGATCGGGACTGGCTACATGCTGCTGACGCGCTGGCTGTTGCCCAAGCGCAGTGGCCAGCAGAACGACGACACCTACCTGCGGCTGGACCGCTATCGGACCGAACTGGTGGTGGTCAAGGACGGTCACTGGTGCACCCGTCCGTTTTCCGAACTCGAAAAAGCGCTTGGCCAGCGCTTCCGGCTGCTTGCCTGGCTGCGTGACGGCAAGCACCGTGACGACCTGCGATCCAACAGCCCGTTGCTGGCGGGCGATGTCCTGCTGGTGGAGGCCGCGGCCGACGAACTGCTCTCCCTGCACGATGATACCGGCCTCGACCTCAATGCGATCGCGCGGTTCGGCGGCCTGGCCAGCAGCGAGGACGGCCACACCCAACTGGTGCAGGCAGTGGTCGCGCCGGGTTCGGAATTCATCGGTCGCAGCATCCGCGAGCTTGATTTCGCCCGCCGTTTCCACACCGTGATCGCCGGGCTGTGGCGTCGTGACGAACAGATGGCCGAACGCCTCTCCGATGCACGCCTGCAGGAAGGCGACCTGCTGGTGCTGTGGGGCAATCCATCGCGGTTTTCCGAACTGGCCACCCACCACGGCTTCCTGCTGCTGGTGCCATTCGCCGGCGAAGCCAAGCGCCGGCTGCGCGCACCGCTGGCGCTGATCATCCTCGGCGCGACGATCCTCGCGGCCGTCACCGAATTCCTGCCGCCGCAGCTGGCGTTCCTGTTCGGCGCCCTCGCCATGGTGGTCACCCGCTGCATCGACGTCGAACAGGCTTACCGCAGCATCGACACCCGCATCTTCGTGATGATCGCCGGGGTGATTCCACTCGGGATCGCGATGGAACAGACCGGAACCGCGGCACTGCTTGCAGGGGGCTTGGCACACCTGATCGCGCACTGGCCGCCGCTGGCCATCCTGTTGGTGGTGTTCTCGCTGGCTGCACTGCTCACCCAAGTCATGAGCGATGCGGCCACCACCGCCTTGCTCGGACCGATCTCCATTGCCATGGCGCAAGCGCTGGGATTGCCGCCTGCACCGTTCGTGGTGTGCACGGCCTTGGGTGCCGTGGTGGCATTCCTGACCCCGATCGGCCACCACGGCAACCTGCTGATCCTCGGTCCCGGCCAATACCGGTTTTCCGACTTCATGCGCATCGGCTTGCCGCTGACCGCCCTGATCGCCTTGGTCAGCGCCTGGTTGGCGCGCTGGCTGTGGATGCACGGCCCACTGCTGCCGTTCGGTTGAGGCCTTCCCGCTTGCACCACCGCCGAAAAGGCCGGACAGTCGCATCTGCACAACCCCTTCCGGAGAGGCCGGTGCCCCTGCCCATTGCAGCACGCAGCCGCATCGACGGTGGAGCCGCGCGTCCCGCAGCGCCGCGGCGCCACTGGCGCATGGGCTGAGGCCACGGTGATGGAGGTCGTGCTGCTGCAGGCGTGGAGCGCGATGCGGGACATCCCGCACGTTCGCGCCTGGCTTGCTGCCGCTTGGGCGCTGTACCTGCTCGGGCTGGGAATCTGGATCCTCCTGCAGAAGCGTGAACCGGCCGCCACCCTGAGCTGGCTGATCAGCCTTGCGATACTTCCCTACCTTGGATTCTTCATCTACTACGTGTTCGGGCCACAGCGCCTGGTTCGGCACCGCGCCAGACGCCGGCAGCGAGCAAGCCTTCCCGAACCGACCGCAGCAGCCACGCCGGTTGCCCAAGAACTGAGGACCCTGGCGCAAGCCACCACCGGCTACGCGCCCACCACGGCCTGTCATATCGACCTGCTGGTGGACGGTTGCCAGAAATATCCGGCCCTGCTGGATGCGATCGCACGGGCCCGCCATCACGTCCACCTCGAGTACTACATCCTCGAGCCCGACCTCACCGGGCGTGCGCTTGTCTCGGCCCTGACCGAACGCGCCAAGGCCGGGGTCTCCGTGCGCCTGCTGCTGGACGCGGTTGGTTCCAGCCGTGCGCCGAAGTCCATGTTCCAGCCCCTGCTGGACGCCGGCGGCGAGCTTGCCTGGTTTCATCCAGGCCGCGTTTGGCTGCCGTGGCGACGGCCCTGGGTCAATCTGCGCACCCACCGTAAACTCGCCGTCATCGACGGCGCGGTGGGCTTCATCGGCGGCATCAACCTCACCGACGAAGAGGATCCGCGGGTTCGCCCGGATGCCTACCGCGACCTGCACCTTCGGGTGCAGGGCGATGTCGTCCGCAAGCTGCAGGACCTGTTCGTCGACGACTGGGCCTATGCCACCGGCAGGCGGGAATTCATCAGCGGTCTTGCACGCAACATGCCGCAGCCCTGCCCGGGTCGTGTGCGGGTGCAATTGTTGGCCTCCGGACCGGATTCACCCTGGGAAGCCATCCACCGCCTGCACGTGCATGCCATCCATTCCGCCGAACAGCGCGTCTGGCTGGCAACGCCTTATTTCGTTCCTGGGGAAGCGGCGATGATGGCACTGACCTCGTCTGCCCTCGGTGGTCTCGACGTCCGGGTGCTGGTGCCAAGAATGAGTGACAGCAGGCTTGTCACTTGGTGCGTGCGTTCGTTCTACGACGAGCTGCTAGCCGCCGGGGTGAAGATCCACGAATACGGACCGCGCATGCTCCACAGCAAGGCGCTGCTGATCGACGACCACTTGGCCATCGTCGGCAGCGCCAATTTCGACCACCGCAGCTTTCGCCTCAACTTCGAAGCTTCGCTGCTGATTGATGACGCTGCGTTTGCCACCACCCTGTCCAAACTGCTCGCTGAGGAATTCGCCGACGCCCGCGTGGTCGGCCGCGACCACGCCCAACCATTGTTCACGCGACGCCTGCCGGAAGCCATGGCACGCCTGCTGGCTCCGCTGCTGTAATCGACCCGCTGCCACGATCGCCACGGCCGTCGTACACTGCCATCCTCCCACCACGGGTCGCGCCCATGCACTGGCTGTTCCTGCTCCTGGCCTTCGCCGCCATGGTCTCCGGTTTCTTGACCACCTCGATGGCGGTGCTGTCGGCCTGCATCGTGGCTGCGCTCGTCCTGTTCCTGTTGTGGGTGCTGGGCATGTACCAGACCCATGTGGCTGGTTCGGGGCGCGACACCACGGCAATGATCGATCCCGCAGAGCTGCGCCGGCTGCGTGAACTGGCGCAGGAGCGACGGGCGGAAGAAGCCAAGGATCCCCCACCTTGAGGTTGGCGTGGTGACCGCGATCAGCGTCAACCTCAACAAGATCGCACTGTTGCGCAACGCGCGCGGCGGGCATGAGCCTGATGTCGCCCGTGCGGCACGCACCTGCCTGGATGCAGGCGCGCATGGGTTGACGGTGCACCCCCGGCCGGATGCACGCCATGCCCGCGCCGATGATGTCGCCGTGCTGGCCGAGCTGTGCCGCTTGCGTGATGTGGAATTCAACATCGAAGGCAACCCGTTCGCACCGCCGCGTCCGGGCTATCCCGGCCTGCTGGCCCTGTGCGAACAGGCGCGCCCGGCACAGGTGACCTTGGTTCCGGATGGCGATGGCCAACTGACCTCCGACCACGGCTTCGATTTCCGCCGTGATGGCGAGGCGTTGCGACCGTTGATCACGCAGTTCCGGGCACTCGGCTGCCGGGTCAGCGTGTTCGTCGATGTCGGCAACCCGGACGTGGCGATGGCCGCCGTCCTCGGCGCGCACCGTGTCGAGCTGTATACCGGACCCTACGCCGAAGCCTTTGCTGCTGGCTCTGCCGATGTTGCACTGGCCGCTGCCGCGACCACCGCGCGATTGGCGCAGGCGGCAGGACTTGCCGTCAATGCCGGCCATGACCTCGACCAGGCCAACCTCGGCGCATTCCTGACAGCCGTTCCCGCGGTGCAGGAAGTCTCGATTGGTCATGCCTTGATCAGCGAAGCGCTCTACGTCGGGCTGGATGCCACCGTTCGCGCCTATCGCGCCATCGTCGAAACCGCCGCCGCCCTGTAGACGCGCACCGCTGTTGTGGGAGCGCACCGCAGGGGCGCGATGCTTTTGGTGGGATCCTGAAAGAGCGTTCGCGCCCCTGCGGTGCGCTCCTACAGCTCGCAGACAAAAAAACGCCGCCCAAGGGCGGCGTTCGTCATCCACGACGTGCTCCGAAACCGGAGCGGAAATCGATGTTCGTACTACTGGACGAAGCCGATCTTGACCAACCGAGCATTCTTGGCAGCCACCAGCACCTTGGCCAAGATGCCGTACTGCGCCGATTCGTTGGTTTCGATCTGGAGTTCCGGCTGGTTGAGCGGATCGCGCTGCGATTCCTCACGCATTTTGGGCTCCAGCTCGGTGAGCTGCACCGGCGAATTGTTCCAGAACACCTGTCCTGCGCCGTCGATCCGCAGCTTGATCGGCTCCGGCGGATTCGGCGGTGGCTCGACCGGGTTGTCGGTCTTCTGCGGCAAGTCCACGTCGACCGGAATCGACTGGATCGGCATCGTCACCATGAAGATGATCAGCAAGACCAGAAGGACGTCCACCAGCGGCGTGACATTGATGTCCGCCATCGTGCCCGCGCTGCTGCCACTGGAAAAGGCCATCGTGCGCTCTCCTTACAGCCGGCGCTTGGGCGGCGTGGTGATGAAGCCAACTTTCGCCATGCCCTGGGATTGGGCGATCTTCACCACCTCGCCCACCATCGAATACGGCGTGGTTGAGTCTGCGCGGATCTGGACCGGCGGCTGTGGTTGCCTCTGCGCCTCGACCGACAGTCGGCTTTCGATCGCCGGCTTGGTCGTCGGCTCATCGTTCAGGAACAGCTCGCCGGCCTCCGTGATGGTGATCGTAACCGGCGTGTCCTTCGGCTTCTTGTCGTCCTGCTGCTGTTGGAGCGTCGCCTCCGGAAGCTGGACCTTGATCTTGTGGTTCATCAATGGCGTGGTGATCATGAAGATGATCAGCAGCACCAACATCACGTCCACGAGGGGCGTGACGTTGATTTCCGCCATCGGCGCGCCGTCTTCTTTGGCGACACTGGCTCCCATGGGCAGGGCTCTCCGTCAGTTCCGTTCGTCAACGATCAACGGTTGACCTGCAGCTCGCCCACGCGGGAACCGGTGGCAAAGAAGTCATGCAAGTCGTGCGCGAAGGTGTCGAACTGGTTGTTGGTGACGCGGTTGAAGCGCACGAACGCGTTGTAGGCCAGCAGGGCCGGGATCGCGGCGAACAGACCGAACGCGGTCATGATCAGCGCTTCGCCCACCGGGCCGGCCACCGCCGAGATCGAGGCATCGCCCGAGGCACCGATCCGGATCAGGGCGTTGTAGATGCCCCACACGGTACCGAGCAGGCCGACGAACGGCGCCGAGGAGCCCACGGTCGCCAGCACGGTCAAGCCGTCTTCGAGGCGCAGCGATTCGCGGGTCACGGCCTGGCGCAGGGCACGGTCGACGAACTCCGAACGGCTCAGCGATTCGGCCAGCGGCGAGCCGTCCTGGCGCTGGTGGTGGGCGGTCGCTTGGGCGGCGTCCAGGGCGATCTTGGAGAACGGCTCCGAACGGGGCTGTTCTTCCATGTAGCGGATCGCGTCCTGTGCGTTGCTGGTTTCCCAGAACGTGTTGACCACGCGGTCTGCGCGGCCGCGCAGACGCAGGTTCTTGATCGCGTTGATGATGATCCAGTACCAGGACATCAGCGACATGATGAGCAGGGTCACGAAGACGATCCAGCCCATGAAGTCGAAGTTCTGGATCAGGTGGTCGAAGCCCATCTGCTGAAGCGCGGCGGCGTTGTTGCCTCCGGCGGCGGCAGGTGCGGCAGCAGCTGTTTCTTGCAACATACGCTTACCTTTCGATGTCGTGGATGGGGTATTTCAGGGAGAACGGTGCAACGGGTGGTGCGGGCGAAACGGGAACGGGTTTACCTCGGGGGCTCGAACGTCACCGGGACGATCACCCGGCTTGCCACTTTCTGGCCATTGCGGACTTCCGGATTGAAGCGCCACTTGCCCGCGGCCTTCACCGCCGCCCGGTCAAGGTTACGGTTGCCACTGGACCGCTGGACCTCGACGTCCAGCACGCCGCCGTTGGCATCGATGCTGATGATCAGGGTCACGGTGCCGCCAATCCCGCTGCGCATCTCCTGCGGCGGATAGACCGGGGGATTCAGTGCGCGCGAGGATGGGTCAACGCTGGAGCCAATGTCGGGAACCGCAGCCGGTGGCGACGGTGGCGACGGTGGCTGTGCCACGGTGTCGATCGGCCGCCTCTCGCTGAGCACCACCGGCGGAGCCTCCGGCGGCGGCGGGATCGGGCTGGGCTGCGGCGGCGCCAGCTGCTTGGGCGGCGTCAGCGGTTTGGGCTGGTCCGGCGGCGGCGGCGGTGGTGGTGGTGGTGGTGGCGGCGGCTCGATGAAGGTCACGCTCACCGAGTCGTTGTTGACCTGTTCCTGTGCCGGCGGCGACATCGGCGTCAGCAACAGGAGGACGCCGGCAACGTGGATCGCGATGGCGCAGCTGAAGCCAGCGATACGCGGCCAGCTCAAGCCATCAACCCGGTCGCTTCTGTGCTGGGGGAAATCTTCCGTCATGCGCACGGCTCTGGAATGGGTTCACGGCACGGCTCGTGCCGACAGGGTTGCTGACGCGGCACATGGCCGCCGGAATTACCTAGCTTACACGAATCATGTGCGCTTGTTCCATACCCAAGACTGCTGGCAGGCATCGGGCTGCGTGACGCACGTCTCAATGCCCGATGATCCGGTTGGCTTCCTCCGGTTTCTTGATGCCTTTGGCCAGGGCCTGGCGTGCCGCCTCCCTGGCTTCAGCCTTTCTGCCCGCATAGTCGAGGACCTTGGCGAGGTTCAGGTAGCCCTCGCCATCGGTCGCCATCGGCGCGGCGCGCGTGTAGAGGTCGATCGCCAGCGAAAGCTTTTCGGCATAGAAGGCGTTCTGTGCCAGCAGCTGGTAAGCCCTGCCCAAATCCGGTCCCGGCTGCAGTATGCCCTTGGCCACGCCGGCAGCAATCACCCGCTGCGCATCATCGAACCGCTGGGCGTTGAGGTAGCCGACATACAGCGCCTGCAACTCGCGCGGGTCGGTCAGCAAATCGCGCTTGAATGCATCTTCGAGCAGGGCATTGGCTTGGTCGTATTTTTCCGCTGCCTGCAGCGACGCCGCCGCGTTCATCAGCAGGCGCTTGTCGTTCGGATTCCGGGCCAGCAAGGCTTGGTAGGCAGCGGCGGCCTCTTCATTGCGTCCGAGGGTGCTGAGGATGCCCGCACGGAAGCTCAGGGCCTCCGGCTTGTCGGATTTGGTTTCGGCCAGGAAACGGTCGATCGTCGCCAGCGCCTCGGCATGCTTCGCCTCGCCGAATTGGATGACCGCCAGATTGAACATGGTCGCGTAATGACCGTCGTTGTCGAGTCCGTTGGCGGCGAGCGCCTTGGCGAAATAGTCGGCGGCCTTGTCCTGTTGCTGCAGGTTGGACGCGGCGTTGCCGGCCATGGTGTAGGCGAATGACTTGTCATACGCACCGGCAATGGACGAATTGGCGATGTCATCCGCAGCGGCCATGACCCCTGCCCAATCCTCTTGCTCATAGCGCTCCTGCATGGCCTTCAGCTTCGGCATCAGCCTGGGGGTGGCCTTGGCGTCCGGAGCTTGACGGGTCGCATTCGGATAAGCCGGCGGGCGGGCTTCCGTCTCCGCGCTGGCTTGGCCTTGTTGCCGCGCAGCCCTGCGCTCCGCGCGCGTTTGGTGTCCGCTGCTTTGGGCCTGGGCAAGCGGGGTCAGCGTGAGCACGCCCAAGCCAAGGACCAAGGCAATCGTGAGCGGCCGAAGGGAAAGCTGTGACATGGAATCACCTCAAGGACAAGGAACAACCCGCCGACAAGGCGGGCAACGATGCATGGTAGCGCTGTCGTCGGGTCGGCGACACAGTACCAAAAGACCTATCCGCTCCGTTCCCGGAGCGCGGCGAAATAGCATATCCGTCTTTTGGGCCGCCGGATCGAACGCCTCTTCCTGCTTGTGGCAGCTCTCGCCGCAATGCGCCATGAAGCGATCACACGTCGAGATTGGCGACTTTCAGGGCATTGCTTTCGATGAAGTCGCGGCGCGGTTCGACCACGTCGCCCATCAGCATGCTGAAGATGGCGTCGGCTTCGACCGCATCATCCAGCTTGACCTGCAGCAGGCGCCGGGTTTCCGGGTTGACCGTGGTGTCCCAGAGCTGTTCCGGGTTCATTTCACCCAGGCCCTTGAAGCGCTGGATCTGGCGACCTTTCTTGGCTTCTTCCAGCAACCAAGCTTGCGCTTCGGCGAAGTTGCGCACGGCTTGGCTGCCCTTGCCGCGCACCACCCGCGCGCCGGGGCGCACCAGCTCGTGCAGCAGGCTCGCGGCCTCGCGCACCAGCCGAAGTTCGCCGTGGTCGAACAAGGCCTGCGGTAGCACTTGGGTCAATTCCTCGCCCATGTGGCTGCGGATCACCAGCAGCGCCGCCGGTCGGCCGGGTTCTGCCGGCTGCCAA
>NZ_JADZDS010000105.1 GCF_020850895.1 Thermomonas sp.
CCGAGCACGCGGCTGTCGGGATCGCGGGCGATGAAGATCGCCAGCAGGGCCACCGCCAACACCATGGCGCGCCCGACCCAGACCAGCTCGCGCTCGCCGGCGTGCTTGCGCACGAAGCCGTGGTAGAGGTCCTCGGTCAACGCACTCGAACACACCAGCAACTGGCAACTCAGCGTGCTCATGATCGCGGCGAGGATTGCCGACAGCAGCACGCCCGCAATCCACGGATTGAACAGCGCCTCGGTCAGCACGATGAACACCCGCTCCGGATTCTCCATCAACGCCGCCGCTTGGTCGGTGTGCCCCGCAGCCCAGGGAATGCCGGCCAAGCCGACCGCAATCGCACCGAACAGGCAGAGCACCATCCAGCTCATGCCGATCCGGCGCGCCTGCGGGATCACCGCCAGCGAATCGGCGGCCATGAAGCGGGCAAGGATGTGCGGCTGCCCGAAATAGCCCAGTCCCCACGCCATCACCGATACGATCCCGACCAGCCCGCCCTTGCCGATCCAATGCAGCCGCTGCGGATCCACGCTGGCAATGCCCGCCACCGCCTGCTGCGGGCCACCGACGCTAAGGATCACGATGATCGGGGTCAGCAACAGGGCGAACAGCATCAGGGTCGCTTGCACGGTGTCGGTCCAACTCACCGCGAGGAAGCCACCGACCAGGGTGTAGAGGATGGTCGCCGCCGCGCCCCACCACAGGGCCTGCGCATACGGCAGTCCGAATACGCTCTCGAACAGGCGCGCGCCCGCCACGATCCCGCTGGCGCAATACACCGCGAAGAACACCAGGATGATGAGTGCCGAGACGACACGCAGCAGACGGCCATCCGCTGCAAACCGGGTGGTGAAGTAATCCGGCAGGGTCAGCGCGTCATCGGTGCGCTCGGTGTAGACACGCAGCGGCCCGGCGACGAAGCGCCAATTCAACCAAGCGCCGATCACCAAGCCGATCGCGATCCAGGCCTCGGACACACCACTGAGGTACAGCGCCCCCGGCAGGCCCAGCAGCAACCACCCGCTCATGTCGGACGCCCCCGCCGACATCGCGGTGACGTACCCGCCGAGCGAACGCCCGCCGAGGATGTAGTCGTCGAGGTTGCGGGTCGATCGCCAGGCGGCAAAGCCTATCCCGACCATCGCCAGCAGATAGATGCCGAAGGTGATCAACAACGGGGTACTGGCGGTCATCGGTGTGCTCCGGACGAATCGGCGCACTGTAGCAGCCGGATGCGACTTAATCCGGCCAGAGGATCGCGGGCGGCCCCGCATCCTTGCGCGGTGCCGGCACTGCGGCCACCGCATGCCATACCTTGAGTGCGTCGACGGTCGCAGCCACATCGTGCACGCGCAGCAGCATCGCGCCGTTCTGGGCGGCGATCAGATGTGCAGCCACTGAACCTGACGCCCGTGCAGGTGGATCGTCACGACCGGTCAGTTCGCCGATGCTGCGCTTGCGCGACAGGCCCGCCAGCACCGGCACGCCCAGCTCGGTGAAACGCCGCAATTGCGCGAGCAGTTGCAGGTTGTGCTGCGTGGTCTTGCCGAAACCGAAACCGGGATCGATGACGATGTTGCGCTTGGCGATCCCGGCCAGTTCCGCCACGAAGATGCGCTCGGCGAGGAAGCGATGCACCTCGCCCACCACGTCGTCGTACTGCGGCGCATCCTGCATCGTGCGCGGCTCGCCCTGCATGTGCAACAAGACCACCGGCACGCTCAATTCCGCCGCGGTAGCCAACGCACCGTCATTTCGCAGCCCGTAAATGTCGTTGATCATGCCGGCACCGGCGGCCACCGCTGCGCGCATCACTTCGGGTTTGCGGGTATCGATGCTGATCGGAATCGACACCCGGGCGGCCAACGCCTCGATGACCGGGATCACCCGCCGCAATTCTTCCTCGACTGCCACCGCCTGTGCGCCGGGGCGGGTGGACTCGCCACCGATGTCGAGGATGGCCGCGCCCTCCTCCGCCAGCTTCAACCCGTGCGTGATCGCGGCCTCGCTGTCGTAGTGTTCGCCGCCATCGGCAAACGAATCCGGGGTCACATTGACGATGCCCATCACCTTCGGCCGGTCGAGCTTCAGGATGCGTCCATTGCAGTCGAGTTGGGGCGAGGTATCGAACATGCAGGGAGTGTAAATCATGGCCGGCGCAGCCCGTTGCACAGAGTGTCACGGGGCGAACCGATCACCACAGCCGGTACACTGCACGCATGGCCACGACCGAACTGACGCTCACCCGCCCCGACGATTGGCACCTGCACCTGCGCGATGGCGCCATGCTGGCCGCAGTGCTGCCGGACAGCGCCCGTCGATTCGGCCGCGCCATCGTGATGCCGAACCTGAAGCCGCCGATCACGACCGTGGCCGAAGCGCGCGCCTACCGCGAGCGTATCCTGGCCGCGCGGCCTGCCGGATCGGCCTTCGAGCCGCTGATGACGCTGTACCTGACCGAGGCCACCACCCCGGCCCACATCGCCGAGGCCAAGGCCAGCGGCTGCGTGCACGCGGTGAAGTATTACCCGGCCGGCGCCACCACCAATGCCGACAGCGGCGTCACCGACCTGCATCGCTGCCATGCCGTGTTCGAAGCAATGCAGAAGCACGGCCTGCCGCTGCTGCTGCATGGTGAAGTTGTCGATCCCGAAGTGGACGTGTTCGACCGCGAGGCGGTCTTCATCGACCGCCACCTGATCGGCCTGCGCCGCGATTTCCCCGGCTTGCGGATGGTGCTCGAACACATCACCACCCGCGCCGGCGCCGACTTCGTTGCCGAGGCCCCGGCCTACGTCGGCGCCACCCTCACCCCGCAGCACCTGCTGCTGAACCGCAATGCGATCTTCAGCGGCGGCCTGCGCCCGCATGCGTATTGCCTGCCGGTGCTGAAGCGCGAAAGCCACCGCCAGGCCTTGCTGTCGGCGGCCACCTCGGGCGACCCGAGTTTCTTCCTCGGCACCGACAGCGCGCCGCACCCGCGTCACGCCAAGGAAAGCGCCTGCGGCTGCGCCGGCATCTATTCGGCGCATGCCGCGATCGAGTTGTACGCCGAAGCCTTCGACAGCGTGGGCAGGCTGGACCGACTGGAAGCCTTCGCCAGCTTCCACGGCGCCGACTTCTACGGCCTGCCACGCAACCGCGACACGATGACCTTGCGCAAGCAGCCCTGGCGCGTGCCCGATGCAGTCGATTTCGGCGGCAGCACCGGCGTGCCGATGCGGGCGGGGGACGAGGTCGCCTGGCGGCTCAACGATTGAGTGGGCTTGCAGGCCGCGATTGACCCTCGGCCACCAGACGCTGCAAAGGTTTGCGAATGAACACGGACAGATAGCCGGTCAGTCCGTCGATGTCCGTGCTCAACTCGGCAATGCGCAGTTGCAGCATGGCGAGAATGCGTGGATCCCCACGCAGGATGGCGGCACTTGCGGCGATGGAGGCAGGATCCAGTGTCGTCGTGCAGGGATAGTCCAGCATGCCGCGAATGCGCGCATAGTCACCGAGCAACAACTCGCGGTCCCCGCAACTGGCGGCGATCACCTGTTGGACCCGGAATGGGACTGCCATGCGAAACATCCGGCGAAATTCCGATTGCCTGCCGCCATGTGCGATCTGCTCGACCTGCGGCTGGGTGTAGACATCCACCGCCAAGGTCCGCAACGACGGATCGCGAATCAGGCCGATCTCCCCCGTCGAGATCAGTTCGTCGAAGGTCGCACGCCGATGCTGGTTGTCCAGATACTGGGACGCACGATAGGCCGCGACCAGCAACGCTTCATCGGCCAACGGCACCTTGCCGGACAGCGCATCGGCAGCACGTTCGGCATTGGCCAGGACCTGCTCGTTGTAACCGATCTGAGCCTCCAGGTTCCATGCCTCGACACGCAAGTCCTCTTTCAGGCGTGCGGTGTACATGGCTGAACGCTGGTTTTCCTCACGCGCACTGTTCCAGTTCGTGGCCTGCACGCCGAGGAACACGCCCAGCACGAGCACCACCAGCTCGATGGCGACGGCGACCCAGTCCTGCCGCTTTAACTTGGCACCAAGGTGGAGCATGCTGACCTTTCGACCTCCCCGACGGAAAGCCTGTACCCTCCGACAGTCTCCGGGAAGGGCCCACATCCCGCAACTGCGATCAGGATTGCGTCCGCTTCTCCCCTCTGAACAGGCCGCAGGACTTCGGGCAACGCTGACTTGATCAGCGTTGCCTTCGGCCTTTTCAAGGAGTCTCCCGGACTCAGATCAGGCTTGAGTTGCCGGCCCACCAATCGGGGTGGCGGGCGGGGCTGCGTCGCCCCCCTGCTTGCCATTGCCGGACTTGCTCCATCCGGCAGGCGGCGGCACCTCGCGGCCTTCCATGATCGCGTCGATCTGCGGCACGTCGATGGTTTCGTATTCCAGCAAGGTCTTCGCCATCGTGTGCAACTTGTCGATGTGCTCGGTCAGCAACTGGGTGCTGCGCGCATAGGCACGGTCGAGGATGCCGCGCACCACCTCATCGATCCTGCGCGCGGTCTCGTCGGAGACATTCTTGTGCTGGGTCACGCTTCGACCGAGGAAGACCTCGTCCTGCTCCTCGCCGAAGGTGATCGGGCCGAGTTCCGACAGGCCCCACTTGGTGACCATGTTGCGCGCCATATTGGTGGCGCGCTCGATGTCGTTGGACGCGCCAGTCGTCACCTTGTCCTCGCCGAAGATCAATTCCTCGGCGACGCGGCCACCATACAACGACGCCAGTTGCGATTCGATCGCGGTGCGGTTGTAGCTGTACTTGTCGCCTTCCGGCAGGTACATGGTCACGCCCAGCGCACGCCCACGCGGGATGATCGTCACCTTGTAGACCGGGTCATGCTCAGGCACGAGGCGACCGACGATGGCGTGTCCCGCCTCGTGGTAGGCGGTCAGGGTCTTCTCCGATTCGCTCATCGCCATCGAACGACGTTCGGCACCCATCAGGATCTTGTCACGCGCCTTGTCGAAGTGGTCCATGCGGACATCCTTCGCGTTTTCGCGCGCAGCGAACAGCG
>NZ_JADZDS010000106.1 GCF_020850895.1 Thermomonas sp.
CGCCGACACCGTGCCCGCCCGCCATGCCGCCGGCGCGCGCCTGTACTTCTACACCGACCACCGCGCCTACAGCACGACGGAATACACCGACGGCGAGCTGGTCCACGCCAAGCTGCTGACCAACACGTCCAGCCGGCAGTTGGACCCACTCGCCGCAACGGCGATGGATTTGACGTTCGACCAGCGTCAGTTCCGGCCGTATCCGCCGGCTGGCGTGACGATCAACAGCGAGAGCTTCCCGGATTCCGTGACCGGCGATGCGGTGATCAGCGCGGTCGCCCGCAACCGTGTCACGCAAGCCGATCAGCTTGTGGATTGGGCGATGGCGACGATTGCCGCCGAAGCCGGAACGACCTACAGCGTGCGCAATGTGGATGTCGAAACCGACACCCAGACGCACCTGACCACCGGCATCACCGCGTGGCCGCACACGATCCCGGCGGCTGACCTGCGCACGCTCAACCGCGTGGAAGTGTGGTCGGTGCGCGATGGCGTGGAGAGCTGGCAGCGCGTGCAAATTCCGTTCACGACCGGGACGGCACTGCTGGCCGAAAGCGGCGACGCGATCACGACCGAAGACGGCGACGCAATTTTGATGGAGTGATGACATGCCCAAGATTTCAGAAATGGCGGCACCGGCCAGCGCGCTCAGCGGTCTGGAACTGATCCCGATCCTTCAAGGCGGCGGCAGCGATGCCAACGCCGGCCTGCCTCTGCTGGCTACTCGCAGCGTGCCCAGCGGCGCGGTGCTGATCCTGCGTAAGCCGATGACGGCCGACCTGTCGGCTACGACTGACGCCGATCCCGGCGCTGGCAAAGTGCGCTGGAACAATGCCACCCCGGCCAGCGCCACGGTGCTCTACATCGATGACGCGGACACCGCATCCGGTGACATCGCCACGCCGCTGGCGACGGTGCAGGTCGGCGGCTTCGTGTATCTGCAAGCCAACAGCACCAGCTCGCGGCGCGATTGCTGGCAGAAATGGCAAGTGACCAGTCTCACCGACGCGACCGGCTACACCAAGATCGGCGTGACCTACGTCGCAGGCGCGGGCACCTGGACGGCGGATGAGACGCTGGAACTGACCGTGCAGCAGCCGACGCCGGCATCGGCCACGGTCAAGCAGGCGCAAGTCATGCTGTCCGACATGAGCACGGCGCTGACCACCGGCACCGGCAAGGCGTTGTGGATCGCACCCGAGGCTGGCTCGCTCACCGATGTCTGGATCGGCGTCGGGACGGTCAGTAGCAGCGGTGCGGTGACCGTCGACTTCAACAAAAACGGCACCAGCGTGCTGACCACGCAGCCCAGCATCGATGTGAGCGAAAACACCAGTTTGACCGGAACATCAGCGGTGATTTCGTCGGCTAGCTTCGCCAAAGGCGACCGCTTCACGTTCGACATCGATGCCGCCGGCACCGGCGCGAAAGCGCTGATGGCGACGGTGGAGTACGAGCCGTCATGAGCCGATTGATCCTGCCCAGTCGAAAGATTTGGACGCCACCGCAACGGCAGCGCGGGTATGTGGTGTTGGATGGGTATCGGGGTGGAAGCGGTGGCGATCCGGACTACGCGCACACGGTGCTGCAAATCCACCCCGGCGGCAGCAATGGCGATACCGCGATCACCGACACCAGCAGCTATGCGCGCTCGCTCACTCGGGTCGGCACCACGATTCAAGTCGTCACGGATACCGATGCGCCCGGCGGCACGGCGCTGGATTATGATGGCTCGACGAGTTGTGCTTACACCGCCGCCACGAGCACTGAGCTGGACATGCGTGCGGGTGCGTTCCAATTCGACTTCAAGCTGAAGCTCGACGCGAACCTCACGGATGGCGGGCATTATTGCACCATCTTGTCGATGACCAAGGGTGATTCGGGCGTTGAGTACGAATGGTCAGTGGCCGCACAGCGCGACTACTTGATATTCTATCACGGCAAGCGCGGGACGAATCAATCACTGGTACGCTTCTATTATCCCGGCGGGGCCACCCTGTCCGGCGCAGGAGGTGTGCAGCACGATTTTTCGCTCGGCCGAGACGCCAGCGGCAACTGGGGCGCGTGGTTGGATGGCGTCCGCTGTGCTGATTATCAGTATGCGCCGCTCGCGGTTTCTTTGAGCTTCGGCGCGAAAACGACCGGTACGTTCGTCCTTACACGTGATTTCGGCGACTACGCAGGCGCGGTGAGCGGACAGGCGCTCCGCGTCGGCAACTTCTTCGCCTCAGGACTCGCGTTCGCCGGTCGCCTGAACGAGTTGCGCTACGTGGTGGGCCAGTGCCGCGACGTGTCGAGCGGCTACTCGCCGCGCACGACACCGTTCCCGGATAGCTGAAAACAGAGCGGCGGCCCGATGCCTGCAAGCACCGGGCCGCCGCCGCAACGCACGCGTTCTCACCGCGTGGTCTTGGCCGAGGCCCTGCCGCTCCCGGGAGCGCAGCCAGTCTCGGCGATACCAATCGCATGGGGTGAGACGTGGAGAAAATCGGACAACATTCGGGCGCGCAACGGGGCGCGGCCAAGGCGAGCCCGGGGCGGAACCGGTACCGCTACCGCCAGCAGTTCGGCATCGTCGTGATCTGTGACAACGAACAGGCACAGGAACGGGCCTACGCCCGCCTGCAGCGCGCCGGTTTCAGGAAGCTCAAGGTGGTGACCGTATGAAGATCGAGGTCAGCCACACCTGCGCCGACTTCACCAGCTACCGCGCGGCGCGCGTCAAGTCCCTGTTCAACTGCGACAGCGGTGCCAACTTTCGGCTCGATGCCGAACTGCCGATCGATGACACGGGCTGGCAGATCGGCGTTATCGTCGGCCCGTCAGGCTCCGGCAAGACCAGCCTCGGCAGCCGCATCTTCGGCCCGCGCGCGATCTGGAAGCCGCGCTGGCCCAAGGACGCGCCGATCATCGATGCCATCGCCCCTGGCGACGCGTTCGACACCGTCCCCGCAGCGCTGTCTGCGGTCGGCCTCGGCTCGGTGCCAGCGTGGCTACGTCCGCATCACGTCCTCAGCAACGGCGAGCGCTTCCGGGCAGACCTCGCCCGCCTGATCGCCGAACGCCCAGCGCGCGCCGTAGTCGATGAATTCAGCAGCGTTGTCGATCGGCAAATCGCGCAAATCGGCGCGATGGCCTTCGCCAAGGCATGGCGACGCGGCGCCGGGCAGGCGGTCTTGCTCAGCTGCCACTACGACGTACTGGACTGGATCGAGCCGGATTGGATCTTCGATACTGCCAGCGGGACGTTTGAACGGGCGCAAGCCGGGAGGCGACTTCGACGCCGACCACCGATCACGTTCGAGCTGTGGGAGACCGACCGGCGTCACTGGCCGGCGTTTGAGCCGCATCACTATCTGAAGCTCCCGTCGATGATTGCGGCGACCTATTACGTGGCCACCGTCAACGGCCAACGAGTCGCCCACGTCGCGGTCGGCACGCGCCCCGGCATGACTGAAGCCCGCGCCTGCCGGCTGGTGGTGATGCCGGAATGGCAGGGCGCCGGCATCGGCCTGCGCTTCCTGCAGGCGGTCTGTGAGCGCTGGCGCACCGGCGGCAACCGGCACGGCATCTGCGTCCCGACCCTGTTCCATACGAGCCACCCCGGCCTGTGCGCCGCGCTTCGGCGTGACCCGCGCTGGACGCAGGTCAGCGGCAGTCTGTACGGCGGCAATCGGGAGCGGAGCAAGGCATCGATGCAGCGTTCCGCGGCGCGCGGACGCATGACCGCCTGCGGAAGCGGCTACGGCGGTCACTTCCGCGCCGTGCAGGGCTTTCGCTACCTCGGGGGGGCAGGACCATGCGCGTGATGCTGGTCGGCCAGAAGTGGCTGGGATCAGAGACGCTGGCAATGCTGCTGGCCAAAGGCCACGACGTGGCGTCCGTCGCGGCACCGGCGGGCGACCGCCTGCACGCAGCAGCGGTCGAGGCGGGCGTACCGGTCGCCGACCCTGGGCGAATTCTGGCGGCCCATGCGCACTGCTTCATCAGCAGGCCAGCACGGCTCCGCGCCAGGCTCGGTGCCATCGGCTACCACCCGAGCTTGCTACCCAGACACCGCGGCCGAGATGCCGTGCGCTGGGCCCTTCACATGCGAGACCAGATCGCCGGCGGCACCGTCTACTGGATGACCGACCGCGCAGACGGCGGGCCAATCGCCGCCCAGGACTGGTGCCACGTGCGGGCCGGTGACACGCCGGAGTCCCTCTGGCGGCGGGACCTGGGGCCGATGGGCCTGCGCCTGCTAGGCGCGGTGCTGGACGATGTGTCCGCTGGGCGGATCGTCAAGCAGCCTCAGGACGAGGCGCTGGCGACTTGGGAGCCGGCGTTTGAGAGGGCGAGGC
>NZ_JADZDS010000107.1 GCF_020850895.1 Thermomonas sp.
GCCGCCCTTGTAACGCGGCGCGCCCGGCGCCAGCTCGGCCCGCGCCAACACCATCGCGGCGGCACCGGAGCCGAGGGTGAGGGTGGCCAACTCGTTGCGGAAATCGGCCTCGCTGATGTCCGCGCGGATCAGGCGCTCCATGGTCTTTTCGTAGGCCAGGTTGGCGGTTTCGCCATCCACGACCAGGGCGTACTCGATCTCGCCGCGCTCGATCATCCGGCTGGCGATGTCCATGCCATTGATGAAGGCGAGGCAGGCATTGGCGATGTCGAAGTTCTGGCAGGTGTCGGGCAGGCCGAGGTTACCGGAAACAATCGACGCGGTGGACGGCTCCAGATAGTCGCGGCTGACCGAGGTATTGACCAGCAGGCCGACCTTGTCCGGATCGATGCCGGCATCGGCCAGGGCCTTGACGCCCGCCAGGGTGGCGGCATCGGAGGCTTGCACATTGTCATCCCAGAGGCGGCGCTCGTGGATGCCGGCGATGTCGCCGAGCACGTCGGTGCGGATACCAAGTCGGTCCAGGGTCGGCTTCAGCCGGGCATTGATCTCGTCCGAGGACAGGCGACGCGGGGCGTCGATATGGGCCAGGCCGGCGATGGCAACGCGTTGAAAAAGCATGGTGGATTACCCGAACTGGCGCCCAACGGCCCCCTTGAACCTTTCAGGATAGCGCATTCCCACAACCATTCGCATGCGTATGGATTTCGCCCGGCGCGGATAATGACGATTGCGTGACGCCGGCCAAGGATTCCTGCCCACGAGGTCAAGGTCCGGACAACATCGTCCCGGGGCTGTCAGCCCTCGACGCGTCCGGTGCAGGCGCGGACTCGACTCAGGCGAAACCATCACCTGCGGGCAGCGTGTGCTGACACACAGGGAGGGACTTGTTCAATATTGCCCTAGTGCGCGCATCGCCACATCGCCCAGCGCTGTCGGCCATCCCTGGGTTCCTGCATCGGATTGACCCGGTTGGCACCCAAGCTCGTGGCTTGATTGCGGGCCAGGATCTCCAATTCGTCGCGCACCCGCAGCGCATCTCGCTGGTACGGGCCAACCCAGTCGGTCATCGTGACCACGACCTCGCCACGCGACTCGCAGCCGCTTGGGGCGCTCGCCAGCACCCGCACCTGCGCGCCTCCCGGCGTCAGGGCGACGAAGGCACAGCCAGCCAAGGCCGGCAACAGGCAGGACAGCAGCAGGATCCGCATTGGCTTTCCTTGGCACTGACCAAACGAAGCCCGCCTAGTGTGGCGGGCTTCGTCGAAACGAGGATGAATACCGACGCTCGGTGTCGACCGTGGCGAACGCCTGAACAACGCGATTCAAGCATTGTCAGCCCACGCCATCCATGGCGGGCAAAGGCCCCTGAATGACTCAGGGGGCGCCTTCGCTTCCAGGCATCAAGGCTTCGGCGGCACCGGCTTGCCATCGGCATCGAGCACGGTCACCTGACCGATGTTCAAGGCCCGCACCGGCGCCTCGGTCTGCTTCAGGTCACCCACGATCAGCCAGGTCAGCCCGCTCGGGCTGAACAGGTGCGCCGACGCATTGACCTGGGCCGGCGTCATCGCCTCGATCGCGGCCTTGCGCTGGAACACGTAGTCGTCCGGGCGGTTGTACAGGACGTTGGACGCAATCGTGCCGAGCACCGCACGCGCCGTCTCGTAATCACCCGGCAGGCTCAGGGTCTCGATCTTCTCCATGCTGGCCACTTCGGCGGCGGTGGCCGGGCGGGTGCCGTTGGCGAAATCGGTGATTTCGCGGCGCATCTCCGCCACCGATTCACCGGTCTTGTCGATCTGCACCGGTGCGCGCGCCATCCACAGGCGCGGCCCCAGCGCGCTGCCGGCGCCACTGCCGGCGCCGTAGGACCAGTGCTTGTCCTCGCGCAGGTTCATGTTGAGGCGGGCGGTGAAGTCGCCACCCAGCACCATGTTGGCCATGTCGTACTCGATCGACTTCGGATCGCTGCTCGACGGAATCGTCGTGGACGCCACGAGGGTGGCCTGCACGGCACCCGGCTGATCGACCAGGAGCACCCGCGGCTGCGGCTGGGCCGGCACCGCCGGGATCGCCGCCGCCGCGGCATTGCCAGCGGCCGGTTTCCAGTCACCGAAATGGCGTTCCAGCACCGGCAGGATCTCCGCCAGGGTGGTGTCACCCACCACCACCAGGGTGGCGTCCTGCGGACGCAGCATGCTGTCGTGCCAGCCCTGCAGGTCGGCGCGGGTCAAGCCGGTGATCGAAGCCTCGGTGCCGCTGGCCGGCACCGAATACGGATGGCCGGCGCCGTAGACCAAGCCCGGCAGCACGCGTGCCGCCAGCGAGTTCGGATTGGCCTTCTCCTGGCGAATCCCGGCGATCCACTGGCCGCGCACGCGGTCGATGTCGGCCTGATCGAAGCGCGGATGGCGCAGCATGTCGGCATACAGGGCCACCGAAGCGTCGAGGTTCTGCTTCAGCGCCGACAGGTAGACCTCGCTGCTGTCGCGGCCCGAACTGGCGCTGAGATTGGCACCAAGGGCTTCGGCGCGGTCGGCGAAGGCCAGCGCGTCGAGGTCACCGGCACCTTCATCGAGCATGCCCATGGTGAAGTTGGCGAGGCCCGGATGGGCCACTGCGTCAGCCGCCTGGCCACCGCGGAACAGGTAGCTCATCTGCACCACCGGGATGTCGTGGCGCTCGGCCAGCACCACCTTGGTGCCATTGCTCAGGGTGGCGTGCTGCTGGGCCGGGAACACCAGGTCGGGGAAGCGGGTCGGCATCGGCGGGCCGGCCTTGCGGTCGACGCTGGACGCGGTGGTGGTGTAGCGCGGATCGGGCTGTGGAATCGTGAACGGCGTCGGCGTCACCGCCGGTTCCTCGGCCACCGGCACGCGCGGGCCCGGATTCACCACCAAGGTGTGGCTGCCCTTGCCTGCGCCCAGCCAGGTGTTGCCGGCGGCGCGCACGGTCTCGGGCGTGGCGGCGGCAAGGTTCTTGAGGCTGTCCTGATAGCAATCGGGCTTGCCGGTGTAGACCGTGCATTCGGCCAGCACGTCGGCCTTGCCACCGAAGCCGCCGATGCGCTCGACGCCGCGTACCCAGGCCGCCTCGACGCCGGTACGGGCGCGAGTCAGCTCGTCGGCGCTCGGGCCGTCCTTCAGCAGGCGCTGCAGCTCTTCACTGATGATCGCCTCGACCTTGGCCGGGTCGACGCCCTTCTTGACCGTGGCGGTGATGACGAAATTGCTGCTCAGCTGCGACGGCGACACCATCGCGGCGACGTTGTCCACCAGCTTCTCGTCGTGGACGAGGCGACGTGCGAGGCGCGAGGACTTGCCACCGGCGAGCACGCGGGCGAACAGATCGAGGCGATCGAGATCGGGCTGGCCGTACTGCGCCACGTTCCAGATCCGGTAGATGCGCGACTGCGGCACCACGTCGGTCATCACCGAATGGGTGTCGGCGGTGTGCGCGGCGACGGCGACGGCCGGCTGGGCCATGGTCGGCGAGGCCGGGATGTCGCCGAAGTACTTCGTGACCTTCTCGCGCGCAGTGGCCAGGTCGATGTCACCGGCCAGCACCAGCACCGCGTTGTTGGGACCGTACCAAGTGCGGAACCAGGTCTTGACGTCCTCCAGCGAGGCGGCGTTGAGGTCGTTCATCGAGCCGATCGTGCTGTGGTGGTACGGATGGCCGGCCGGGTACATGATCCGCCCCAGCTCGTCCCAGACCTGCCCATACGGCTGGTTGTCGCCTTGGCGCTTCTCGTTCTGGACCACGCCGCGCTGTTCGTCGAGGGTCTTCTGGTCGATCGCCCCGAGCAGGTGGCCCATGCGGTCGGATTCCATCCACAGCGCCATGTCCAGCGCGGTGGTCGGCACATTCTCGAAATAATTGGTGCGGTCGGAATTGGTGGTGCCGTTCTGGTTGGTGGTACCGACCGCCGTGAACGGGGTGAAGAATTCACCCGGCGCGTTCTCGCTGCCGTTGAACATCAGGTGCTCGAACAGGTGCGCGAAGCCGGTGCGGCCCGCGGGCTCTTCCTTGCTGCCGACGTGGTACCAGACGTTGACGGCGACGATCGGCGCCTTGCGGTCGGTATGCACGATCACCCGCAGCCCGTTGGGAAGGGTGAAGGAGTCGTACGGAATGTTGACGGTTGGTGCGGTGGCGGCCACGGCCGCCGGGGCATAGCTGCCGACACCCAGGACGCCGACAAGGGCGAGTGCGAGGACTGCAGGACGAAGGACGGACATGCGGGACTCCCGGATCGGCGACGGACAAGCGTTCAATGATAGCGGTCACACTCCGGCGATACACTAGGCCGAAAGCCACCCGCAGGAGGCGCCATGTCCCGCAATGCCGTGGTCACCGGCGCCAATCGCGGCCTCGGGCTGGAATTCACCCGCCAATTGCTGGCACGCGGCGACCGCGTGGTGGCGACCTGTCGCCAACCCGGCAAGGCAACCGAGCTGAACGCCTTGGTCGGCCATCACCCCGGCCGCCTGCGCGTGGTGCCGCTGGACGTGGCCGACGCCGCCAGCCGCGCCGCGCTGGTCGCCGAGCTGCCGCTTGTGCTGGAGGAAGACGATCGCATCGATTTGCTGATCAACAACGCCGGGGTGCTGCATTCGGGCGAGCGGTTCGGCCATCTCCAGCAGGCAACCCTGGACGACAGTCTGCGCACCAATGCCATCGCGCCACTGCTGCTGGCGCAGGCGCTGGTGCCGTGGTTTGCCAACGCTGCCGAAGGGGGCGGGTTGCCGATCAACCAAGCGAGTATCGGGGAGCGACTTGATCGGCAACCCGCCCCCTTCGACACGAGCCACCACCCTGTCATCGCCAACCTCAGCTCCCAGCTCGGTTCGATCGCCGGTGTCACCCGCTTTGGCGCACCCAGCTACGCCATCAGCAAGGCCGCGCAGAACATGGCCACGGCGCAGCTCGCCAAGGCACTGCAAGCACGCGGCGTCGTGGTGCTGGCCCTGCATCCCGGCTGGGCACAGACCGCGATGGGAGGGCCGCAGGCCACCGACGCCCCCGCCGACGTGGTGGCCGGGATGCTGGGGGTGATCGAGGCCGCCACGCTGGCGCAATCCGGCGGCTTTTTCGACTGGCGCGGGCAGACGCTGCCGTGGTGAGGCGTCAGTGATGTTCCACGTCATCCTGCATCGTCCCGAGATCCCGCCCAACACCGGCAATGTGATCCGGCTGTGCGCCAACACCGGCGCGCAGTTGCATCTGGTGCGTCCGTTGGGATTCGACATCGACGACAGGCAACTGCGCCGCGCCGGGCTGGACTACCACGAGTACGCGTGCATGCAGGTGCATGACGACCTCGATACCGCACTGACGGCGATGACCCTGACCAACGGTGCGCCGCCGCGGGTGTTTGCACTGTCCACGCGCGGCACGCAGCGCTACGACGCGCCAACCTATCGCGACGGCGATGCGTTCCTGTTCGGCAGCGAGACCGCAGGATTGCCGCAAGAGGTGTTGGACGCGATTCCTGATACGCAACGTCTGCGCCTGCCGATGCGTCCGGACAACCGCAGCCTGAACCTGTCGAACACCGTCGCGGTGATGGTGTTCGAGGCGTGGCGACAAGCGGGGTTTTCAGGCGGCGCATGAGCGCGCGCGTTTACGCCTCCGCTCCTGAATATTTACTGGACGATTCAGTTTTGTATTCAGTGTGTATTGGCATGCGCGACGCAAGAGTGCGTCCACGTTTCGCCGACGCGCGAAGCGGAAACCCATCACACGGAGGTCCTCCCCCATGAAGCGTCTTTACCTTGTCCTTGCCCTGAGCGCGGCCGCCGCCGTTCCGTTCACGGCGTCTGCCGCCGATGGCATCAGCTACAACTACGTGCAAGGTGGCTACGCCGCCACCAACACCAGCGGTCCCGATGCCGACGGTTGGAGTCTGGGTGGCTCGGTCGCAGTGCACCCGAAGGTCCACCTGTTCGCCAACTATGCCCGTCAGGACATCAAGCACACGGCCATCGACTACGATCAGTGGCGCGTCGGCGGCGGCTACAACACCCAGGTCGGCAGCAACACCGACTTCGTCGCCAACGCCGCCTATGAGCGGGTCAATGCCGGCGGCGGTGTCAATGCCGACGGCTACAGCGTCGAAGGCGGCGTCCGCAGCGCGCTGGCCCGAAACCTCGAAGGCTATGCGATGGTCGGCTATCTCGACGGCAATCACCTCAGCGGCGAGCCCTACGGCCGCCTCGGCGCCACCGTCAAGTTCAACCCGAATTGGGGCGTGAATGCCGACGTGCGCGTCATCAAGGGCGGCACCACCGAATGGTTCGTGGGCCCGCGCTTCAGCTGGTAACAGCTGTCTCGGCTCCTCCGAAAACGCCCGGCTTCGCCGGGCGTTTTTCTTGCGCGTATCCCAGTCTGTCGGAACGCTCAGGCGTCGAACAGCAGCTGCGGATACTCGGCCTTGCGTTCACGCGCCATCAGCCGGCCCAGCCCTTCGGCGGGCGTGATCTCGCCATGCAGCACGTCGCAGACGTTTTCGGAAATCGGCAGTTCGATGCCGTGGACCGTGGCCAAACGCATCACCTCGTCAGCAGTCTGCAGCGACTCGACGACCTGACCGATCTCGCGCACAGCAGCCTCGATCGACTGGCCGCGCCCGAGTGCCAGCCCAAGCCGGCGGTTGCGGGACAGATCACCCGTGCAGGTCAGCACCAGATCGCCCAGCCCGGCCAGTCCCATCAAGGTTTCGGGCCGACCGCCGAGGGCCATGTTCAGCCGCAGCATTTCATTCAGGCCGCGGGTGATCAGGCCAGCGCGGGCATTGAGGCCCAGCCCCATGCCGTCGGCCACGCCGGTCGCCACCGCCAGCACGTTCTTCATCGCGCCGCCCAATTCGGCGCCGCGCATGTCATTTCCTGTGTAGGCGCGGAAGGCTGGGCCGTGCAGGGCATCGGCCACCTGCCGGCAAAAGGCGTCGTCGTCCGAATGCACGGTCAGCGCGGTTGGCAGGCCTTGCGCGACCTCCTTCGCAAACGATGGACCGGTGACCACGGCCAGCGGCACCTCTGGCCCCAGCACCTCGGCCGCGACTTCATGCAGGAAGCGCCCACTGCCCGGCTCGAAACCCTTGGTCGCCCACGCCACGCCAGCGCGGGCCGGACGCAGCGGCGCCAGCGCGCGCAGGGTCTGTACGAACGCATGCGAGGGCACCACCACCAACACCCAGTCCACGTCGGCAAGCGCAGTGGCCAGGTCCGTGGTTGCGCGCAGCTCCGACGGCAGCGCGATCCCCGGCAGGTAGCGCGAATTGCCGGCGCCGGCATCGATGGCGGCGATGACGTCGGGATCACGCCCCCACAGCCGGCTCGGGTGGCCATGACGCGCCGTCAGTGCGGCCAGCGCGGTTCCCCATGAGCCTGCGCCCAAGACCGCAAGCGTTGGTCTGCCGATGCTCCCCATGCCGCAAGCCTAGCCTGATTGTGCGCGGAAAACCGCTCCGCGCGGACGCGAAGCGGATCCTGTCCGGACCGGGACGAAACCTGCGCGCACGATCGCGGCGCGGTGCGCTCAGGCGTTGCCGGCGGCTTCGGTATTGGCCAGCAAGCTGCTCTGCTGGCCTTGGGCGGCGCGCTGGCGCATCGATTCCGTGTACAGCGCCTCGAAGTTGAGCGGCTGCATCGGGAACGGCGGGAAGCCACCGGTGGTCACCAGGTTTCCGATCACGGCTGCAGCATACGGATACAGCAGGCTCGGGCACTGGATCCCGAGCATCCCGTCCAGGGTCTGGTCATCGAAGCCGCTCAGCCCGAATACCCCAGCCTGCACCACTTCCGCGAGGTAGGCATTGTGGTTGTTGATGTTGCAGGTCAGGGTGATGCCGAGGCTGACCTCGAAGGCATTCTCGGCCAGCCGCTGCACCTTCTGGTTCAACTTCATCTGCAGGTCGGGCTGGCCCTGTTCGTTGAACACCTGCGGGGTATTGGGGGCCTCGAAGGAGGCATCCTTCAGGTACAGCTTCTCGACCGTGAAGGTCGCCTGGGGCTGGTCGTCGGCCGGGGCAGCGCCGTTCAGGGTTTCATCGGACATGGACAACTCCAGAAATTGGGCGGCAACCGCCGCGCAGACAAGAGGGGGATTATCGCACCGCGCGCGGTGCTTTGCCTGACTTGGGGATATCGTGCCGAATCACAAGCTCCAGCCCGAGCACACGCGGACGAATCAGCGTCCCTTGACCAGGGGCAAGTCGGAGCCGCGCCAGGACTGGATCCCGCCTTCGAGGATGCCGACGTGGGTGAATCCGGCCTTGCGCAGGCGGCCAGCGGCACCTTGGGCGAGTTGACCGGACTGGCAGACCAACACCACCGGAAGCGCCTTGGCCGGAGCCAACTGCTTGTTTTCCGGATCGAACTGGCTGAGTTGGACGTTTTTCGAACCGGCGATATGGCCCTTCTCGAATTCCACGGGAGAACGCAGGTCCACCACCAGCGCGTTGTCGCGATTCATCATGCCGACAAGAAGGGAAGGGCCGATGCGCCGCACTCCGCTCAGGCGCGACAGGATCTCCACGACGATCAGGGCCACGGTGATGGCCAACAGTGCAAACGACAGCAACTGGTGGCGATCGGCAAACGCGAGGATTTCGGCAAAGCTCACAGGGTTCAGCCCGAGAACGGCAAGGGCGGCAATTGTAGCGGGTGTCCGCGGCTCAATTGCCCTTCCACAGGTCGGGCAACCCGCTCATCTGCCACCACACCTTGCGCTCCTCGTCGTAATGCCACTGCTCTTGGTAGCGCACCGTGCGCTCGGTCTGGTTGTACCTGTTGATCACGCCGATCTCGATCTCGCGCACCACGTCGCCGTTGGGCAGCACATTGGTGCCGAGTTCGCGGTAGCCCGAAATCTGCACCTGCTTGTAGCGCGAGAAATCGATGTCGGTCAGGGGGTGCTCCTCGCGGACCTTGGGATCGATGAGGTTCCAGGCCCCCTCGAAGTTGCCCCACCGGATTGCAGCGGAATAGTCGATCTGCATGCGTTCCAGCGCCCCGTTCTTGCCGCCCTGCTGCGGGCAGCCGGCCAACAGGAGGACACAACACAACAGCAGGCAGCGCATCAGGTGACGGGCCATCGGCAGATCTCCGCGGGGGCGTGCTTGCATCCTACCTGCTTGCATCAGGTTTTGCCGATCGCGACATAGCGGCCTGAAAATGTTGCCGCCACCCCGCCGTCGGCCAGCAGCGTGCGGGCGCGCAAGCGCGCGCCCACCCGCCCTTGCCGCGCCAGCGCCTCGACCAGGTCGACGCGGTCGGCATCGGAATCGAACACCGCCTCGACCACGATCGCCTCGAACACCGGCTTGAGGTAGCGGATCTGGCTGTCGGCCACGAAGACATCGGCCGCGACGTGGGCACGCTCCAGCTCCAAGGTCACCAGCCCCCAGGCGGCGATGGTCATCAGCGACACCACGCTGCCGCCGAACGCGCAGCCTTTGTCATTGATGTTGGGGTCCAGCGGCGCACGCAGGCGCAGCAGGCCGTCGCGCCATTCGAGGATCTGCGGCTTGAGCGCCGCCACCGGCGGCATGCCGAGGAAATGTCCGGCCAGCGCCTGCAGTGCACCCTGATTCGTATTCGCATCCATGGGTACAGCCTGCCGCAAGCCGGCCGCTGTGCCAAGCTTGTGGCATGCCGCTCGTCCGCCCATCGCCGCTGTCCGGCTGGACCGTGCTGTCGCTGCGCCCGCGCGGCCAGCACGCAAGTGTGCGCGCCGCCTGCGCGCGCGTTGGCGCACGGCTGCTGGCGTTGTCCGTGCTGGCGATCAGCGCCCGTGATGACATCGCAACCCGGCGCGATCTGGCCGCTGCGCTTGCCGCGGATGCCGTCATCTTCACCAGCCCCAACGCGGTGCGCACCGCTGCCGCATTGTTGCCGCTGCGCGCGCGCCGCGGCCAATCCTTGCTGGCCGTGGGCACCGGCACCCAGCGCGCGCTGGCGCGCCTCGGCATCGCCGCCGCGGCCCCCGGACGCATGGACAGCGAAGGACTGCTGGACCTGCCGGCTTTGGCCGATCCACGCGGCCACAGCCTCGGCCTGGTGACCGGCAGCGGCGGCCGTGGCCTGCTGGCACCCACGTTGATCGCGCACGGCGCCGTTCTCCGGCGCGCCGATGTGTACCTGCGCGAGGCCGTGCGGCTGGGCGTCGCACGCATCGCCGCACTGAAGGGTGCCCTGCGGCATCCGCAGCGGGTGCTGTTGGTCTTGACCAGCGCCGAGGCGCTGGCCGGCCTGCTGGCCCAGGTCGATGATCCGCGGCTGCGCGGGGTTGCGGTCGTTGCCGCCAGCCCGCGGCTGGCGCAGTTGGCGCGCGCGTCCGGCTTCGACCGCGTGGCCACCGCCGCCAGTGCCCGCCCGGCGGCGCTGCTGGCCGCCGCTGCGTCCGTTTTCGAATGACGCCGCCCCGCGCTTTCCCGGCGGGTGCGGCAACGCGGCCGCCATCACGACGTCCCGCCATTGCGTGTATCGTGCGCAGCGTTTTGCGAATCGGCTGACGCGATGACCTCCGTCCTCCTTGCCGCGTTGTGCAGCGTGCTGGTCTCGGTGCTGCTCAAGCTGGCACCGCGGCTGCGCTTCGATATCGGCCAAGCGGTGGCGTGGAACTACGTCGCCGCCGGCGGACTGGCGCTGCTGCTGCTCGGCCCCACGCCGGCGGCGCTGCGCGACCCCGCCACGCCGTGGCTGGTGCTGGCCGCACTCGGCCTGCTGTTGCCGACAATCTTCCTGGCGCTGGGGGCCTCGGTGCGGCATGCCGGGATCGTCCGCACCGACGCCGCGCAGCGGCTGTCGCTGCTGGTGCCGCTGCTGGCCGCGTTCACCCTGTTCGGGGAAACCCCGGCGCCGCTCAAACTCGCCGGCTGCGCGCTGGGGCTGGTCGCACTGGCCTGCATGGTCCAGCGTCCCGGGCGCGCGCCAACGCCGGGTGCGGGCTGGCGCTATCCGCTGCTGGTGTTTGCCGGTTTCGGCGTGATCGACGTGCTGTTCAAGCGGGTGGCGGCCGCCGGCATTCCACTCGGCACCGCGCTGACCGCCACCTTCACGCTGGCGCTGGTGGTCGCCTTCGCCATCCAGTTCGCCCGCCGCGCCCGCTTCACCCCGCGCAGCGCGCTGGCCGGCCTGCTGCTGGGCCTGCTCAACTTCGGCAACATCCTGTTCTACCTGCGTGCGCATCGCGCCTTGCCGGGCCAACCTTCGCTGGTGTTTGCCAGCATGAACCTGGGCGTGGTGGTGCTGGGCGCGCTGATCGGGATCGTGGTGTTCCGGGAACAGCTCGGGCGAATCGCAACGGTCGGCCTGCTGCTGGCGCTGGCGGCGATCGGCTTGTTGACCCGCGGCTGACCTGGATCAGCCGATCCCCGGACAGGCCCGCGCCCTGCGCCTACACTTTGCCGATGCAACACAGCCCCGATTTCGACGCCGTCCGCGCCTATCTTTCCGACCTGCAGGACCGCATCTGCGCCGCGATCGAGTCCGCCGACGGCGGCGCCCGCTTCCGCGAGGACGTGTGGCAGCGCGCCGAAGGCGGCGGCGGCCGCACCCGCGTGCTGCGCGAGGGCGCGGTGTTCGAACAGGCCGGGATCGGCTTTTCCGACGTCATCGGCAGCGCGCTGCCGCCCTCGGCCAGCGCCGCCCGGCCGGAACTGGCCGGCGCGTCATGGCGTGCGGTCGGGGTGTCGCTGGTGTTCCATCCGCGCAATCCGTACCTGCCCACCACCCACGCCAACGTGCGCCATTTCTGCGCGCAGCGGGATGGCCAGACCGTGGCCTGGTGGTTCGGCGGCGGCTTCGACCTGACGCCGTTCTACCCCTTCGACGCGGACGTGCTGCACTGGCACCGTGTCGCCCGCGCGCTGTGCGAACCGTTCGGCGGCCAGGCCCGCTACGACGCCCACAAACGCTGGTGCGACGAGTATTTCTTCCTCAAGCACCGCGACGAAACCCGCGGCGTCGGCGGGCTGTTCTTCGATGACCTGCACGACGATGCCGAGGCCGATTTCGGCTACCTGCGCGCGGTCGGCGATGGCTTCCTCGACGCCTACCTGCCGCTGGTCGAACGCCGCAAGGCCACGCCGTTCGGCGAACGCGAACGCCAGTTCCAACTCTATCGGCGCGGCCGCTACGTCGAATTCAATCTGGTCTACGACCGCGGCACCCTGTTCGGCCTGCAATCCGGTGGCCGCAGCGAATCGATCCTGATGAGCCTGCCGCCGCTGGCGCGCTGGGAATACGGCTACGCCGCCGAAGCCGGCAGCCCGGAAGCGCGCCTGGCCGGGTATCTCAGGCCGCGCGACTGGCTGGCCTAGCGATGGAACACCGCCGTTTCAGCGGCGGCCAACACCGTACACATCGCGCAGCCCGAACAGATTGGCATTGCTGCCGTTGTCGAAATGCAGCCGGGTGTCGTCGAAGCGGAGGCTGTTGCTGCCGTCGATGCGGAAATTTCCGCCAATCCCGGCCTGAGTCGCGCATCCGTCAAATCGCACCACATCCTGTTGCCACAGGACACTCCGCCGCTGCCCCATCGCTCAGCATCATCCGGTTGGATGAGATCACGCGCGGCGGGCGCCTAACCGCGCGATGCTCCGGCCACGGACAGGGATCGTCGTGATGGACGAAGTCGAGGCGTTCCGGCGTTGCGCGGCGCGAGCCGCTGCAAAAAACCTGCCGGCAGGCACGACCGCGAACAACGGCGAGCGCCGAGGATACGGCTCCACTCAATAGCTGAACTGCACTCGCAGTCCCGCCGTCAGCCACTGTTGACCGAGGCCTTGGCGATGGCTGTCGGTGTGCTGGAGGTTGGCGATCACGCGCACGTAACGCATCGGATAACAGGTCGCTGCCAGCCCCCACGTCTGCGCATGGCCACCGCGGACCGGGCCATCGTCGAGGTCGACCATGCCCAAGCGCAGCGCCAACTCCCAGCCCACGTGGCCCGTGGGTGTCGGGCCGGCGGCAACGCCCCGTTTGTACTGGCGGCCATCACCGGTCGGGGACCAGGTCAATTGGATTCCGCCAGCCGTTCCCCGCACATCACCCAACTCCCTGCGGACACCCACCTGCGCCACTTCTGCCTGCGCCGACCACGAACCCCACAGCCACAGGCCTTCGACGGCCATCCGATCAATGCGATCCACTCCCCCGAGCGTGCCGGTCAGCACTGGCTTGTCGTTGACGAGCACGGTCCCGGGATTCAGAGCAAAGGCGGCGCGTTCGGCGCGTGGCCATTCCGTCGCCAGGCTGAAGCCCACGTGGACACTCCCGCCCCCCTCCGCAGCCACTCGCCAGGTGCCGCGCAGGCTGGCTCCAGGCGAATCATTGCTGCCGTTCAACTGCTGCCCGAACGCCGCGACGTTGAGCGTTCCACGCTCGCCCCAGCGGGCATACTCCACGCCAATGCGCCGGCCAATCGTGAACGCGCCCACCGGAGACGGTTCCGGGAATGCGCTTTGCTTGTCGCTGATGGCATCCTCCAGCGTGAACGGCTGCTTGAACTGTCCGAGCCGGAAGGACTGGCCCGCCGAGGGCGTCCATTCGACGAACGCATCTGATGTCGTACGCCCGGAAAAATCGTGATCGACCACCACCAGCCAGCGCTGGTCTGCGGAGGAGATGCGAACGCCCAAGCGTGCGCGGCGGACCCCGTCCTCTGACTTGCTGGGTTGCTGGTCCGGTTCCACCTGCGCCCAGTCGTACTGCAGGAGGGCGGTAGGGACGACCTTCACCGGCGTCGCCCAGGCAAGGGTCGGCAGCGCGGTGGCCGCAAGCAGCACGCGTCGGATTACCGGGTGTGGCATTTGCAGCCCCAGAGTGAAGTTGCGGCAGTGTGCCGGCGCTTCATGACAGATCAATGACAGCCGCCGCGCATGGCTCAAAGCACCAGCCGGCCGTGGCGTTCGGCCACGGTGATGACGGCTTCCATGCCGGAATTGAATTCGAGGAAATCCGATTCGATGCCGTCGCTGAAGATCACGCCGTAGCCGGCCATTTGTGAAACCAGCCGCAGCGGCTGTGCGCCCGTGATCGTGCCAAACACCAGTTCGGTGCCGGTCGTGCGGCTCGGGAACGGCTCGCGCACGGTGAAATGCAGGTAGTCGGCCTCCCACGGAAAGCCATTGGCGCGCAGCGTATCCAATTCCGGATCCAGCGCCTCGCCCACGATCCCGGCCGCGCCGGTGATCAGGCTGCGGAACCAGCCGGTCGAGCCCAGCCCGGTGGACACGATCACGCCGCTGGAGGAGTGCACCTCGCGCTGCTCGCCGAGGCCGATTTCATAGCGGGCGGAGACGTGGCTGCGCGGACCGATGAACAGGTCGTTGACCGCATGCAGTTCCTGCCCGTCACTCAAGCGCACCCGCGCCATGGTGACTTGGCGCAGATTGCGCCTTCCGGCCTGCGCTTCGGGCACCAGCGCAATCAGGTCGGCCACCTTGAAAGGCAGCAGCACGCCGTCCCAGCGCGCCGGATCGGGGTTGACGCCGATGACTTGCTGCCCGGACAGGTACTTGAGCGTGTTCGCCACCAACCCGTCCTGGCCCAGCACCACCACCAGCGCATCCGGGGCAAACAAGTAATTCGGCAGGAAGCGGCGATCCAGCCGATGCACGCGGCCAAACTGCCGCAGGCTGGCCTCCACCGTCCGCAACGCCTGCTGGTAGGTGCTGTGCTCGGTTTCGTAATCGCCGAAATCGGCGCCCAGATGCTCAACGTAGAAGCGCGCCTGCTCGACCGTGTTGAAGCGCGCGACCAGATCCTCCAGCCGCGACGTGCGCACCACCAGCACGATTCGCTGGGTGAGGGCATCCACGGTCGTCAGCCCTTGCCGCCCCCGGTGAGTTGCTGCAGCAGGTCGGGGCTGATGTTGAGCTCGCCAATGCGCTGTGCGTTCTCGGCCAGCCCCTGGAAAGCCTGTGCGATCAGCGCGCCCGGCTCGGCATTGCCGACGTTCAGCGCCAGAAGTACCTTGGGATCAACCCCCTGCACCCCCCGCATCAGGGCGGACACCGCGTACGCGCGGGCGTCGGCCTCGGTCTGGGCATTCTCCGCACGCAGCCGGCTCAACGCCTTGTTGCGGTCCTCCAAGTCGATCCTGCCAGCCATGTCCTGCTGCTGGATCTGCTGGCGCTTTTCCAGCGCGGCACGTTCGGCCTCCAGCTGCGCATCGCGGATCTGGCGCTTCTTGGTTTCCACCGCGATCTCGGTGTTGAGCTCGTTTTCCTTGATCGCGCGTTCTTGCTCGATCGCGGCATTGCGGCGACGGTAGGTGGCATCGTCGGCCTGCTTGAGGATTTGCTCGCGCACCGTCGATTCCAACGCACGCGCAGTTTCCGGATTCGGCCGCACCGCCAGCACCGCGAGATTGACCAGTTCCAGCCCCAGCGCGGCCAACCCGTCCGCGCCGCGCAGGCCGTCACGCACGGTCTGCACGAGGCGCTCGGACGCGCCCAGCAGGGTTTCGAGGGTTTGACCAGACAGCACCGAGCGCAGTTGCACCTGAACTGCGTTGACCACCCGCTGCGGCAACCGCGTCGGGTCTTCCGACACGTAGGTGCCGTTGCCGGCCAGGGTGAAGTTCATCAGACCGGTCAATCGCTTGGGGTCGGTGACCCGGTAGGTCACCTGGCCTTGGATCGTGACTTCCTGGAAGTCGGCGCTGACCTCGTTGAACATGAAGGGCACGTCCACGCTTTCCAGCGGCACTGACACCAGCGACGCACTCGGTGCGAAGTAGAAGAACGCCAGCCCGGCGCCTTCGCGGACCAGCGCCCCGTTGCGGTACTGGATCAAGTAGGTGCTCGGGGTGGCCTTGGTGTATCGCAAACCGAACATATGGACTCCGCTCAATCACGCATCAGGGTGGATTTGCCGAACAGGCTTTCGACCAAGTCGACGGCGAGTGTCGCGGTCATGTTGCGACGGTCGAGGGCGGGATTGACTTCGACCAAGTCCAGTGATGCCAGCCGGCCACAGTCGGCAACCATCTCCATGATCAGCTGTGCTTCGCGGTAATTGACGCCGCCGGGCACACGGGTGCCGGTGCCGGGCGCAATCACTGGATCGAGCATGTCGACGTCAAAGCTGACGTGCAGGTGGGTATCGGCATCCACGCCTTCGAGCGCTTCTTCGATCGAACGGCGCATGCCGACTTCATCGATATAACGCATGTCGTAGATGTCGAGCCCCCGCGCCTGCACCAGCCGCTTCTCCTCCGGATCCACCGAACGAATGCCGATCTGCCGCACGTGCTCGGGCCGCAACGCCGGTGCCTCGCCGCCCAGCGTGGTCAATGCTTCCGGACCAAGCCCGCACAGGCAGGCCACCGGCATGCCGTGGATATTGCCGCTGGGCGTGATCTCGCGGGTATTGAAGTCGGCGTGTGCGTCCAGCCACAGCACCCGCAGGGTCTTGCCGACCTCGCGGCAATGCGCGGCAACGGCGGCGATCGATCCGATCGCCAGGCAATGGTCGCCACCGAGCATGATCGGCATGCGGCCAGCCCGAAGCTCGCGGGTACTGGCATCGAACACGGCACGGTTCCAGGCCACGACTTCGGCCAGGTGTCGGTAGCCGTCGACCGGCGGCGTTTGCGGATTGGCGGGGCCGGTGACATCGCCACAATCGCGCACATCCACACCCCGTGCGGCAATGGCCGCGACTAGGCCGGCCACGCGCAGCGCTTCCGGCCCCATCGAAGCGCCGCGCATGGAAGCGCCGATGTCGGTGGGTGCACCGAACACGGAAACGGGCGGATAGCGACGGGTCATGTTGGCTCCGGTCGAAACTGATGATTGCGCATGGGCACGGAGGTGGTGCCGCTTGTCCGAATCGAACGGACGACCTACCGCTTACAAGGCGGTTGCTCTACCAACTGAGCTAAAGCGGCGCATTCGGAATTCTAGCAGGGGCACCCACGGCAGCCGCGAGCCACGGTTACGGCAACGCGGAATCAGTCGGCGTTGCCTGCCGACCATGGATGGTCGGCCGCGGATCGATCACCGAAGTGATTGATTCGCGTGAGCTGACACGTCCAGGAGGCGCCCAAATAGGCGTTGCCTTAAGGCATTTGCCTGCAATCCTGCGGTTTTGCAGCCGCTATCGAGGTGACGCGATCGGCGTCCATGCCCGCCGGCAGGCGCACGTTCAGCCAGATCCGGGGGGCGCCATTGCCTCGCGCCTCGATGACCGCCTCGGCACCCTTGGCGCGCACCTCGTCGGCACGTCGGCGCGCGCCGGCTTCGCTACTGAAGCGACCCAGCGCAATCCGATTGGCATTGCGACCATCGTTCATCACGAAAAGATCGTCCACTCCGGCCGCCCTGAGCCTGTCGGCCAATGCCATGGCTTCGGCACGGCTGGCCTGCGCCGGAAGGTAGACGTCCCAACCGCTGGCGGCACCGGAACGGTCCTCGAACGGCACCGCCTCGACACCCAGTGCAACCAGGGACTTTTCAGCACCCGAACGTGCCGCCGGCCCGGCAAACGGACCCAAGCGCAGGCAGGTTCCAGCCACCTTCGCAGGCGCTGAGGATCGGGCCCGTGTGGCACGTGCTTCCGCCACCAACTGCAAGGGCGGCCCCTGCAACAAGGTCACGGGTCGCACCGAAGCCTTGGGCCCCAGTGCCCACCAGCCAGCCGCCCCGAGGTTCAGCAAGACCAGAATGACGATGGTGGCGCGCAGCAGCATCCCCTTAGTTTAAGGCAACGCCGATTGCGTCGGCGTTGCCTGCCGACCCTGGCGGGTCGGCCGTGGATCGATCACCGAAGTGATTGATCCTCGTGAACTGCGCCCGGGAAGCCCACGGTCACTGTCCGGCACGGGCCGGAACGCCACGCACACTCAGGCCAAGCGCAACGCATGCCACCGTGCCAGCCCCGCCAGCACCGCATCCGGCACCCAACGATGGTCCGGCAGTCGATCGCGCAACACTGCCGCACCGCCACCGTGCAGAGACAGCACCGGTGCCACGCCGAAGCGCTGCGTCGCTTGGCGAAGGCTGATCTCGATCAAGGCCAAGGCCGCCCCTTCACACCCCGAAGCCAACGCGGGCGCGGTGTCGTCGGCGAACTCCACATAGCCGCCTCCGCTGGGCGGCAGATGTGGTGCGCGGGCATGCAGGCTTTCGCGCATCAACTGTGGCGATGGCGCGATCCGGCCGCCCAGGTGTTGGCCCTGTGCATCGACCAGGTCCAGGGTCAACGCCGTGCCCACGCCGACCACCAGCAGCGGCGTGTCTCCGCACAGGCCCAGCATGGCCAGAAAACGATCGACGCCCAGATGTGCTGGGATCGGATACGCGATTCGCAGCGGCCCGAGCCCGGCCTCGACGCGCACCCGGTGCAGGCGAGTGAAGCGTGATGCCAATGCTGCCACCAGCGCCGTCGTGCTTGGCTCGCTTGCCACGCTGGCAAGGCAGGCAACGTCACCCAGCGGCAAGGCGTCGAGCCAATGCCCCTGTTCGTCGAAGGGCACGGCGACGGCATCCCCGATCCCGCCATCCCCACGCAACGGCGCCCACTTCAGGCGTGTGTTGCCAAGGTCGAACAGCCAAGTCTTCATGCGCGCACGCTCACATCGCCGGCATGCACCCGGCATTCCTGCCCATCCATCCCGCTGACCCGCAGTGCGCCGTCTGTCGCAACACCCGAGGCGCGTGCATTCCAGTGTCGGCTGCCATCGCGAATTTCGACGGTGCGGCCGGCCAAGGCATCCAGTGCCGCGTAACGGGGAAGGAATGGCTCCAGCCCGTTGTCCTCGAAATCGTCCAGCGCGGGGAGCAGGGTTGGGAGCAGATGTCCCACCAAGGCGGAGCGTGACGGCGGCACCGCGATCATGCCGGCGAGGTCGATCCACGGCTGGTCGATCGCGGCCGCGAATGCCGGAGGCATCCGCACGTTCAAGCCCAGCCCGATCACCGCGCGGCAACTGCCGGCCGCCTCGCCACCGCCTTCGACCAACAGTCCGCCCAGCTTGCGCAGGCCATTGCCGTCGGCCACGACCAGATCGTTCGGCCACTTCAGCCGCACGCTCGTGAACCCTTGTGCATGCAAGGCCTCGCAGACCACCACGCCAACGGCCAGGCTCAGCCCGGCCAGCCGAGCCAGACCGCCATGGAAACTGCGCGCCAGCGACACAGACACGTGCGCAGCCAGCGGCGAAGCCCACGTGCGCCCACGCCGACCGCGTCCGCCGGTCTGGCATTCGGCCAGCAGCACCGAGCAGCCTTGCGACGGAACTGGCCGGCGCAGCAATTCGCTGTTGGTCGAATCAATCGACCAGGCGACCTCCAGCGTCATGCGCGCGCGCTGCGCAACAGGTGTCGCGGCAAGGATCGCACTGCCATCGAGCAGGTCCAATGGCTGCTGCAGCGAGTAACCACGATGGGCATCCGCATCGATCGCCACACCAGCATCGCGCAGGGCCTGGATGCGCTTCCACACGGCGGCACGGGTCAGGCCGGATTCCCTCGCCAAGGCCGCGCCACTGATCGCTCCCTGCGCCAAACGCTGGAGCAGTTCGCGCTCATCGCCGCCCGTGCGCGTGGACCCGCTCATGATCGCGCAAACCATCGGTGCAGCAGGCGCACGCGTTCGAAACGCAGCTCGTTGCCCTGCCACAAGCGCTGCAGATTGGCGCGGTGGGTGAAGGCGATGAACAGCGCAATCACGATGCAGTAACCGAGCACCGGAAGCCCGGCCCGCCACCACCCCGCCCATCCCGGCAGGCTGGCCGCTGCCAGTACCGTGGCGAGGCCGACGTAGCCGGTCGCGATCAACACCAGTAACCACAGGATCAACATCACGCCCACCGCCTGCGGCCACAGCACCAGCAGCGCACCCACCGCCGCGGCTGCGCCCTTGCCGCCACGGAAGCCATGCCAGACCGGCCAGACATGGCCGGCCATCACCGCCAGCAGCGCGGGCCAGGCCCATGCCGGCGCGAACCGCAGCGCCAGCCAGGCCGCGAATGCACCCTTGCCGAGATCGATCGCAACCACCCCGAGCGCGAACCGCGCGCCCTGGGTGCGGAAGGCATTGGTGCCGCCGGCATTGCCGCTGCCGAGCTTGCGCACATCGACGCCACGCAATCGGCCCAGCAACAGGCTGCCGGACATCGAGCCGAGCAGGTAGGCCAGCAGCACCATCAGCAGGCCGACGAGCACGGGTGGTGGCGATGCAAGCATGGGGAAGGAAACATCCAGCGACGATCTCGATGGCGGGATGATACGCATGCGGCCCGCCTTGCCGTATCGGCGTCAATCCGGTGCCGGCTGCAATCCCACCAGCAGGGTGCCCGGGCCGGCGTGGGCACCGATCGCAGGACCGATCTCGATGCAGTGTGCGTCCGTCAGCGTCAATCGCGCCTGCAGTGCTGCCAACAGGCGCGCACCATCGTCGGCCGCATCGGCATGGCCGATGATGGCGCGCCAGCGCAACCCCGGCGGCACCTGTCGGCTCACATAACGCGCGAGCGCCTCCGGCGCATGGGCACGGGCGAACAACCCGGTCGCCAAGCGCAGTTCACCCTTGGCATTGATGGCCGCCACCGGCGTGAGGCCCGTCCAACGCACCAGCGGCGCTGCCCAGCGCGGAATCCTCCCGCCACGCACGGCATGCTGGATGTCGCGTGCCATCGCGAACATGCGGGTGAGCGGGCGAAGGCGCTGGAGTTCTTGCTCGATCGTCGCAAGATCGGCCCCCGCGGCGGCAAGTTCACCGGCACGCCAAGCCAGCAAAGCCTGGCCGGCACTGACGTTGCCACTGTCGAAACAGTGCAGCGGCCGGGCCTGTCCGCGTGCGGCCGTTTCCGCCGACTGCAAGGTGCCCGACAGCGGCCGCGAAATCCCGATGTACACCGCCGCATGCTGGCAACCAAGCACATTCTCGAACACGCGCCTGAAATCCCCGGCGGGCGGCTGGCTGGTCGTCGGCAGCGCCGCGCTGGCCTGCATCCGACGATAGAACTCGCCAACGCCCAGCCCAAGGCGGTCGAGGTAATCGCGCCCGTCGAGGCTGACCCGTACCGGTACGACGTGGATACCATACTGTTCAGCGAGTGCGTCCGGCAGGTCGGATCCGCTGTCGGTGAGCACCGCCACCCGTTCCGGCGATTGCGCGCTGCGCAGTTGCAGCAGCATGTCGTCGGCCTTCATCGCCGCAACTTGGCCGAAGCTTGCCGCGGCATCGAAGATCCGCTGCGGCTGCCCGATATGCCCATGGACCCGCACCCGCTTCGCATTGCCGGCGATCACCAGCGAATCCGCACCGGCGGCTTCCAGTGCGGCGCGCAGCGCGGCGCGATCGATCGCGGCACCGGCAATCAGGCATTCGGTGCAATAGCGCCGCGCCGGGTCGACGTCCTCGTGGACATGCGCAGCCGGGCCGACGTCCTGCCCAAGTTGCAGCGCACCGCCGTGTTCACGCAGCGTTGCCAGGCCACCTTCGGCATAGTCGTCGATGCCCTCGAGCCAGAGCACGAACCCACGCGCACCGGCATCGACCACGCCGGCGCGCTGCAACACCGCCATCTGGCTCGGGGTGGCGGCCAGCGCCGCCCGCGCCCGTGCCAAGGCGCCCGCGAAGGCCACGCGCGGCGTGCTTCCACTGCGGCGTGCTGCGTCATCCAAGGCCGACGAGAACGCTTCGATCACGCTCAGGACCGTGCCTTCGACCGGATGCGCCAGCGCCGCGCGGGCGGCCTCGGCGCCACGTCGAACCGCAACCGCCATTCCGTCCACATCCAACACCTGCCGTTGCCGCAGCCGCTCGCCAAGGCCCACCAGGAACTGCGCCATGATCGCCCCGGAATTGCCACGCGCACCATCGATGGCGTCCTCGCCCACCTGCTCCAGCAATTCGCCCACTTGCCGGCTGCGGCGACTGAGCGCGCCGCCCAGCACGGCCCCGAGCGTCGCGGCCAGATTGTTGCCGGTGTCACCGTCGGGCACCGGAAACACATTGATGCGGTTCAGCTCATCGCTGGCGGCAATGACCCGACGTGCGCCGACGATCAAGGCACGCCGCAGGGCAGCGGCGGTGACGACGGGTGAGGCGGACTGAACCAGCGTGGTGGCGTGCATGTCGCCAGTCTGCGATGTGCTGGCCTCCGGTGCTTGCTGCGCCGCACCACGCCAGGGCTGGATTTGCAGGTATAGTGGCGTTTGGGTTCGTGTCCGTACCCTGCCCCCATCACCGGTGACCGCCATGCGCACGATCCCGACGCTTTCGCTGCTTTCCTGCCTGGCCCTGTTCGCCTGCTCTGGCACGGTTGCGGCGAAGGAAATCCGGCATGCCGCACCGGAAGCAGCCGTCGGTGCCGATGCCGGCAATGACACCGGCACCGAAAACGACCGTTCCTACGAAGGCGACATCGACGGCGCAGTGGCCGCCAGCAACGCGCAGCGCACAAGCAAGCCGGCGGTCAGGACCACGGTCAGCACGCCTCGCCCCAGCAACGATGGCCGCACCCTGCCGTCCCGCTTCCACAGTTTCCTGCCCGGCATGTTCCGCTGAAGGCGTGGTCTGGCCGTTTTCGCGCGGCAGGCGACCCGCTCCCACCCTCGATCCCTTGCAATTCCGGCACGCAGCCGCCGGGCTGCCGTGGCTGCGTGGATTGGATGGCGCACGCCTTGAGCGCCTGTCGCGGCTGACCGCACGCTTCCTTGCCGACAAGACGATCACGCCGGTCCAAGGCCTGCGCCTGAACGACGACCACCGCCTGCAGCTGGCGCTGCTGTGTTGCCTGCCCTTGCTGGAATTCGGGCCCGAAGGACTGCATGGATGGAAGGAACTGATCGTCTATCCCGACGCGTTCCGGGTCCGACGCAGCCATCTTGATGCCCACGGTGTGCTGCACGAAGAGGACGACGCGTTGATCGGCGAGGCTTGGTCCCACGGCCCGGTGATCCTGTCCTGGGCCGACGTGCGCGCCGACATCGCCAACCCCTTCGAAGGCTACTGCGTCGCGGTGCACGAGATCGCGCACAAGCTCGACGCGCTCGACGGCGCGATGGACGGCACGCCGCCGCTGCCGCGCCATTGGCAGCGACACTGGGCAGGAGATTTCCAGCAGGCCTACGACGATTTGTGCGCTGCGGTCGATGCCGGGCGTGATACCGCGATCGACGACTACGCCAGCGAGTCCCCGGAAGAATTTTTCGCGGTCTGCAGCGAATACCACTTCTCCGCGCCCTGGCTCCTGCGGGCTGCCTACCCGCAGGTCGCCGGGCATCTGGAAAGGTTCTACGGCGCGTCGCCCGCAGCCAGCGCGCACGGCCTGCCGCCAACCGGCGGCTGAATCACCCGCCGCGCATCAGCCGATCTCGCAAGGCGGGCGCGGCGGCCAGACGTGGGTTTCGAAATACGGGTTGGCCTCCATGCGTACCGGAAAATCCTGCCCGCAAAGCGCGCACCGGCAATACTGCATCTGGTTGTAGAAAGATGGGTCGAGCACCTCCGTCGCGACCACCTCCACGTTCGGAAAGCCCTGCGGCGACGGCCTGGGCGTCTTGAGGTAGCGGAACGGGCAGCCGTCTTTCATCGTCTGGAATGCGCCATCGAGAGCGGCCGAGACACCGGCTCAAGCTCCACCCGGCAGTTCGACCTCGAAACGTGCGCCACCGCGCTCGGCCGAGCGCGACACGTGCAATTGGCCACGGTAGGCACGGATGATGTCCTGCACGATGGCAAGGCCAATTCCGTGCCCCTGCACCCGCTCGTCGCCACGCACGCCGCGCTGGAGCACGCGGGCGATTTTTTCTTCGGCGATCCCCGGGCCATCGTCTTCCACCACGATCCGCAAGCCGGACCGGCGGCCCGCACTCGGCGCAACTTCGGTAACGGTCAGCAGCACCCGCGCGCGCGCCCACTTGAACGCGTTTTCCAGCAGGTTGCCCAGAAGCTCCTGGAGATCGCCCAGCTCGCCGTGGAAACGCGCTTCGGGCGCGATCTCGAACTCGCACAGCACACCGCGCGCCGCATAGACCTTTTCCAGCCCGACCACGATCTGTTCGGCATACGGCTCGATTTCGATCGGCGCCGCGTACAGGGCATGGCCCGATCGCGCAGCCCGCGCAAGCTGGTAGGACACCAGGTCGTTCATCCGGCGCACTTGCGCATCGACCTCCTCGCGCAGGCCAGCCTCGTCGCCATCGCTGTCCAGCCGCGTGCGCAGCACTGCCAGCGGCGTCTTCAGGCTGTGTGCAAGGTCGGCCATGGTGTTGCGCTGACGCTCCAGGCTTTCGCGCTCGCTCTGGATGAAAGCGTTGATGCTCTCGGTCAATGGCTCCAACTCGCGCGGATGCGCTTCGCTCATGCCAGCCGCCGTGCCTGCCTGGACACGCTTGAGCTCGTCGATCACGTCGCGCAGCGGGCGCAGGCTCCAGCGCAGGACCACGGTCTGCAGCAACAGCAGGACCGCACCCGCGCCGCCCAGGTAACCCCACAGCGCCGCTCGGAAGGTCGCCACCTGGCGTGCCAGGGTCGAGGCATCCTCGAGGATGTAGACGGTGTAGGGAATGTCCTCGCTGCCGTCCTCGCGACTCAGCGCCAGCCCATAGCCATAGCGATACACCATGCCCTGCCCACCGCTGATCCGCATCATCGGCAGCGGACCATCGAGTTCACGCACGCCGGCTGCAAGCATCGGCCCGCGCGGCAGGCGCGGCCCCTGCGCCGAATCCGATTCCCAGCGACTGGTTTCAAGCACGATCTGCGCATACAGGCCGCTGCCGGGGCGGCGAAATCGCGGATCAGGGGGATCCCACGGCGGGATCACGCTGCCATCGCGTGCGAAATCGCTGTTGGCATAGGCCAGGGCATAACTGTGCAGGCGCTCGCGCAGCCCACTGAGGGCAACGTTCTGGAATGCGTGGTCGAGGGCGAATCCGGCCAACGCCAAGAATGCGATCAGGCCAAGGCTGGCGGCCCACACCTGGCGCGAACGCAACGAGCGCGGCTGGGCGATCCGCAAGCGCCTCAGGCGCGTCTTCGGACGATCCCCCGATGCGGGCGGCGCGGGCGTCATGTCCGCTCCGCATCAAGGTGGCGTAGGCAACGAAAAGACATGGCTGCCGGGGCTTCAGGACGCGCCAACGCGCGACCTGCCCAGCGTAGCAGGCCAGCCGCCAGTCTCAATCGTCGCTGCGCGCGATCGCGAAACGGTAGCCACGACCGCGCACGGTCTCGATCGGCTTGAGCGTGCCGTCCGGATCGAGCTTCTTGCGCAGGCGGCCAATGAAGACTTCCAGCACGTTGGAATCGCGGTCGAAGTCCTGCTGGTAGATGTGCTCGGTGAGGTCAGCTTTCGAGACCAACTCACCGGCATGCATCATCAGGTATTCGAGCACCTTGTACTCGTAGCTGGTCAGGTCGACGTTCGATCCGTTCACGCTGACCGTCTGCGCGGCGAGATCCAGCAGCACCGGACCACACTTCAGGGTGGGCTTGCTCCAGCCCGCGGCGCGGCGAACCAGCGCGTTCAGGCGTGCCAGCAATTCCTCAACGTGGAACGGCTTGACCAGATAGTCATCGGCGCCCTGGCGCAGGCCTTCGACCTTGTCCTGCCAGCTCGAACGCGCGGTCAGGATCAGGATCGGGAATTTCTTGCCCTCGCTGCGCAATGCCTTGATCAGCTCAAGGCCACTCATCCGCGGCAAGCCCAGATCGATGATGCCGACGTCGAACGGCACCTCGCGACCCATGTACAGGCCTTCTTCGCCATCCTGTGCCGCATCGACCGCAAAGCCTTCGCGCTTCAATCGCGCGGCCAAGGTTTCGCGCAACGGCGCCTCGTCTTCAACCAGCAGGATGCGCATGTTTGCTCCCCAAGGGACGCGCCGGTGCGGGCGCGTGGTCAATCATCATTGTTGTGTTGCGGATTCGTCGGACGACGGTTCCGCCCATTGCGCGAATCCTGCATGAAGATCCGCACCCGTCCACTGTCATCGACCACCTTGACCCGGTGCATCTCCTGACCGTCGTACTGGACACGCTCGACTGAAATCACCTCGCCGCGGGTATCACGCTCGACCCGACGCACCGCGTCGGAGGCGCTGTCGCGACGTTCCTGCTGGCCGCCGCGAAAGTTGTCCCCGGTCGGTTCCTGCTGCCGCGCCCAATCGGGCGTCGGTGCCTGGCGCCCATGGCCACGCCCCTGCGGCGGCGCCTGTTGCGCCTGCACGGACGGCACCAGCCCCAGCAGGGCAGCAGCGGTCAGGCTCGACAGGGTGCGCAAATGACGGGGCATGGGCTGCGGGTTGAAGTGGTCATGAACGCCGCCATTCTTGGAAGCGCGGGGTGAATCCGCCCTGAAGTCTACTCCATGGCCTGACCGTCCATTCAGGTTGACGCGACGGTCTTCCGTGATTCCAGTCTCAAAAAATCTCGCCGATGCAGCAGCGCAGCGAACCGCCCGCAGCTTCGATCGCATCCAGTGCCACGCCCTCCACCCGCAGCCCTGCCTGCGCCAACACGTCGCGATGGGCAGGCGTCAGTGCGGCGGCGGCTTGGGCACTCATCCACACCGTGGCTTCCGACAGCGCGATGCAATTGCCGACGAAGGCGGCGTGCTCGGCTGCGCTGCACATCACCGCATGCGGCGCGTACAGCTCGGCGATCGCCTGTGCCGCAGCCGGATCGGCAAACCCGTTCGGGCACACCACCGCCGCGCGACCGGCCAACACCGCGAGCACGACATTGGTGTGGTACTCGCCCGGTGCCAGATCGAACAGCAAGGTGGCGCGCAGGCCGAACGCCTCATGCATCAGGTGCGCGCCGGCTTCATCGCAGCGCTCACTCAAGCCGCAGTAGCCCAGGCCGCGCGCGCGGTCGATCACCAATGCGCCGGTGAGTTCGCAGGCGTGCGCCTGGGTGGACAACTCCACCTCCGCGCGCCCCAACACATCACGGAAAAAGCCACGGATATCGTCGCGGATGGCCTCGCGCTGGCGCACTTCATGACGCATGCGGCCGACGATGTAGCGCCCCGGCGCGGTGCCAAACACATTGTTGGGAAACACCGCATCCGGCGTCTCCGGACTGCCGGCAAAACAGATGGCGGGCACCACCTGTGCGATGGCGCGCTGCAGGTCGCGGTGCTGCGCCGAGGCGCGGGTGGCATCGAAGGCCGCCGCATCGGCCATGTAGACATTGTCCTGCGCCGACTGCTCGGCCAGACGGAACCCGTCCGGTGCGACCAGAAATGCGGCACGCGCGGTGGCTGGGCCGAAGTCGGCCTGCGTGTTGCGGAACAGTTCGGAAAACGCGGCGAAGTCGCGAGTGATCATGAGGTAATTGGTTCCCGTTCGGTCAATGACAGGGCGTGCTCGACCAGCGACCAATCCGCACCGGGCTTGTGCGCACCTTCGCTGAGGATTTGCCGGAATGCGCGGCCGCCGGGCTGGCCTGAAAACAGGCCGAGCAGGTGGCGGGTGATGTGCTTGAGGAAGACGCCACGCGCAAGCTGCGCTTCGACATGGGGCCGAAACGCACCCAACAACGCAGCGCGGCTGCGCAATGGCCCACCGAACCACGCCACATCGAGTTGATGCAGCAGGTACGGCGTGTGGTAGGCGGCGCGCCCGAGCATCGCGCCATCGACGTGATCCAAATGCGCTGTGGCCTCGGCCGCATCGGCAATGCCGCCGTTGACGATGATCTGCAAGGCGGGCCGTTCGCGCTTGAGCTGATAGGCCCAGTCGTAGCGCAGCGGCGGCACCTCGCGGTTTTCCTTCGGCGACAAGCCTTTCAACCACGCATTGCGCGCATGCACCACGAACATCCGGCAGCCGGCATCGGCAATGGTGTCGATGAAGCGCAGGAAGTGCGTCCATTCGTGATCGTCGTCCACACCCAAACGGCACTTCACCGTCACCGGCACCGGACTTGCCTCGATCATCGCCGCCACGCTGTCGGCTACCAATGCCGGCTCGCGCATCAGGCAGGCACCGAAACGCCCGGCCTGCACGCGATCTGACGGGCAGCCGCAGTTGAGGTTGATCTCATCGAAGCCGTGCTCGGCCCCAAATCGCGCTGCCTGCGCCAGCAACGCCGGCTCGCTGCCACCCAATTGCAAGGCCACGGGGTGCTCGACCGGATCCAGCGCCAGCAGCCGCGCCCGGTCGCCGTGGATCACCGCATTGGCATGCACCATTTCGCTGTACAGACGCGCATGCGGTGCCAGCAACCGGTGGAACACCCGGCAATGCGTATCCGTCCAATCCATCATCGGCGCGACGGACAGGCGCAGTTGCTCGGCAGGGATGGCGGCGGAGGCGGGCATGGGAGGCGCATTGTACGAAGTCGCGGTGACACACCGAGCGTCGTTTTCCGATCTCACATGCGGGCAATGCCTGATTGCGCGGGTCGATCGCGAAGAGAACAGTGACCTCAGGCGCACCGCGCACAGGTGCGGCGTGGGTTCACTTGCATTTTCATATCCGTATGAATATATTTCCGTTCGTCAAGCCCATCGTGTTTCTTGGCGATTCGCTGCGAGCGCTGCGGGAGTTTCCGGATGACGCAAAGCAAGATGCCGGCTATCAGTTGGATCGCGTGCAACACGGACTGCAACCGGATGACTTCAAGCCCATGTCATCGATCGGCAAGGGCGTCGAGGAAATCCGGGTACGGGATGACGCCGGTGCCCACCGCGTCATCTACACCGCCCGATTGGCCGATGCGGTCTACGTGCTTCATGCCTTTCAGAAGAAGACGCAGGCCACATCGAAACACGATATTGACCTAGCGAAGCAACGCTTCGCGCTGCTGAGCAGGAAGTGACCATGAGCAAGAACAAGGCCGAACGGTTCACCAGCGTCTGGGATGCCCTTGCCGAGAACGCGGAAGAAGCGGCCAACCTCAAGCTGCGCGCCGAGCTGATGCGCAAGATCGCCGCGCTCGTCCAGAACAGCGGTTGGACGCAGGCCGCAGCTGCCGAGCACTGCGGAGTCAGCCAACCACGCATCAATGACCTGCTGCGTGGCCGCATCTCCCGATTCTCGCTTGACGCACTGGTGAACATCGCCGCATCGCTGGGCCAGCAGGTTCACGTCGTCTTGAGGGCCGCCTAACCCACTACACCACACACCATCGCCACGACGCCGGTTCGGTTGCGCGACAATGTGTGTTTCCACCGCCGCACGACCCGCCATGAACACCGCCTACCGCAAGCCCCTGCCCGGTTCCAATCTGGATTTTTTCGATGCGCGGGAAGCGGTTGAATCGCTCCAACCCGGCGCGTGGGCGGGCTTGCCCTACACCGCGCGGGTGCACGCCGAGAACATCGTGCGCTGCGCCGATCCGGGGATGCGCGATGCGTTCCTCGGTCAGTTGATCGAACGCAAGCGCGACCTGGATTTCCCGTGGTTCCCGGCGCGTGTGGTCTGCCACGACATCCTCGGCCAGACCGCACTGGTGGACTTGGCCGGCCTGCGTGAAGCCATCGCCGCGCAGGACGGTGACCCGGCGGAAGTGAACCCGGTGGTGCCGGTGCAGTTGATCGTCGACCACTCGCTGGCGGTGGAAGCGCCCGGCTTCGATGCGGATGCGTTCGCGAAAAATCGCGCGATTGAGGATCGCCGCAATGCCGACCGCTTCGATTTCATCGAGTGGTGCCGGCTGGCCTTCGACAATGTCGACGTGATCCCTGCCGGCAACGGGATCATGCATCAGATCAACCTGGAGAAGATGTCGCCGGTGATCTACACGCGGGACGGCGTGGCCTTCCCCGACACCTGCGTGGGCACCGATTCGCATACCCCGCATGTAGACGCGCTGGGCGTGATTGCCGTCGGCGTGGGCGGGCTGGAAGCCGAGAGCGTGATGCTGGGCAATCCTTCGTGGATGCGCCTGCCCGAGATTATCGCGGTCGAACTGTCCGGCAAGCCTGCGCCTGGCATCACTGCCACCGACGTGGTGCTGGCGCTGACCGAATTCCTGCGCCAGCAAAAAGTGGTGGGCGCGTATCTGGAATTCCGTGGCGAAGGCGCCGCGGCGCTCACGATTGGTGATCGCGCCACGATTTCCAACATGGCGCCGGAATACGGTGCGACCGCGGCGATGTTCGCCATCGACGGCAATACGCTGGATTACCTGCGCCTGACCGGCCGCGACGCTGCACAAGTAGCGCTGGTGGAAACCTATGCCAAGCACGCCGGCTTCTGGGCCGATGACCTGCGTGATGCTCAGTTCGAACGCACGCTGCATTTCGATCTCTCGACGGTCGTGCGCAACCTCGCCGGCCCCAGCAACCCGCATCGCCGCCTGCCGGCCAGCGCCTTGGCCGAACGCGGCATCGCCGATGAAATCAAGCTCGACGCCGCCCGCCGTGACGAAGCGCAAGGCCTGATCCCCGACGGCGCGGTGATCATCGCCGCCATTACTTCATGCACCAATACCAGCAACCCGCGTAACGTGATTGCCGCTGGCCTGTTGGCGCGCAATGCCAACGCACGCGGCCTCACCCGAAAGCCGTGGGTGAAAACCTCGCTCGCCCCCGGCTCCAAGGCGGTGCAGCTGTATCTGGAAGAGGCCAAGCTGCTGCCCGAACTCGAACAACTGGGTTTTGGCATCGTCGGCTTTGCCTGCACCACCTGCAACGGCATGAGCGGCGCGCTGGATCCGGTGATCCAGAAGGAAGTGATCGAGCGCGATCTGTACGTGACGGCGGTGCTGTCGGGCAACCGCAATTTCGATGGCCGCATCCATCCCTATGCCAAGCAGGCCTTCCTCGCCTCGCCGCCGCTGGTGATCGCCTATGCGATAGCCGGCACCGTGCGTTTCGATATCGAAAAAGACGTGCTCGGCCTCGACCACGACGGCCAGCCGGTGTACCTGAAAGACCTCTGGCCGACGGATGCCGAGATCGACGCGGTGGTGGCCGCCAGTGTGAAACCTGAGCAGTTCCGCAAGGTCTACGACCCGATGTTCGCGCCGCGCGCCAAGACCCAGGCCAAGCCTCTGTACGACTGGCGCCCGATGAGCACCTACATCCGCAACCCGCCGTATTGGGAAGGCGCATTGGCCGGTGCGCGCACGCTCACCCACCTGCGCCCGCTGGCGGTGCTGGGCGACAACATCACCACCGATCACCTGTCCCCGTCGAACGCGATTTTGCGCAGCAGCGCCGCCGGCGAATACCTCGCGACCATGGGCGTGCCGGAGGAAGACTTCAATTCCTACGCCACCCACCGCGGCGACCACCTCACCGCGCAGCGCGCCACCTTCGCCAATCCGAAATTGCTCAACGAAATGGTGCGCAACGACGACAGCAGCGTGAAACAAGGCTCGCTGGCCCGCGTCGAGCCGGAAGGCAGGGTGATGCGGATGTGGGAAGCGATCGAGACCTACATGCAGCGCAAGCAGCCGCTGATCATCATCGCCGGCGCCGACTACGGCCAAGGCTCCAGCCGCGACTGGGCCGCCAAGGGCGTGCGCTTGGCGGGAGTGGAAGCCATCGCCGCCGAAGGCTTCGAACGCATCCACCGCCAGAACCTGGTCGGCATGGGTGTGCTGCCGCTGCAATTCCAGCCCGGCACCACCCGCAAGACCCTGGCCATCGACGGCACGGAAACCTTCAGCGTGCGCGGCACGCCAACGCCGGGCGGCACCCTCACGCTGGTGGTGGAACGCAAGAATGGCGAACAGGTCGACGTGCCGGTCACCTGTCGCCTCGACAGTGATGATGACGTGACCACCTACACCGCCGGCGGCATCCTGCCGCGGTTCTCGCAGGAGTTTTTGGCGGCGGGGCAGGTGGCGTGAACAATGGCTCTGAACCTGTTGCTCCGATTGATCTCACCCACGTCGCAGCCGCTGCGACCACCATCCGGTACGCTTGTGGTTGCTGCTGACGATGGAACGCCGTTTCGATGACCGCTGTTGCCCCGGACTTGTCGCTCTCCCGTTTCCAGGCCCTGCTGCGCGAGCTGTTCCAGTTCGACAGCGCGGACCTGGACTTCGGCATCTACCGCATCCTCAACGAGCGCCGCGCCCTGTTCGAGGACTGGATCGACAACCGCCTGCCCGCCGCGGTGCGCAAGGCTCTGTCCAGTGGCGCGGTGGCCCAGTCCGACGCCAATGCGAAACATCTGGCAGAGCTGGCCGTAAAGCTGCGGGAGGAACAGGAAGACGAGTCCGTCATCGATGGTGACGGTCGCCTGCGCGAGGGCATCACCGGCAAGACCGCGCGCGAATACCGCGAGCTGTGGCAGGCGCAACAAGCCAGCGCCCAACCCGCCGGCACCGATGCGCGCGAGGCGGACATCTACAACCGCCTGTACGACTTCTTCCGTCGCTACTACGAGGACGGCGATTTCCTCAGCCTGCGCCGCTACGGCAGCGACGACGCCTACGCCGTGCCGTACAACGGCCAGGAAGTGCTGCTGCACTGGGCCAACAAGGACTAGTACTACGTCAAGACCGGCGAGCACTTCACCGACTACCGCTTCCGCGCCGGCGACAGCAGCGACGCCTGGCACGTGGAATTGCGCCTGCGCCAGGCCGAGACCGACCGCGACAACACCAAGTCCACAGACAAGCGGCAGTTCTTCTTCGACTGCGGCGCCATCGAAGTCGACGCCGAAGCACGCACGCTCATCGTGCCGGTGGCCTGGCGCGCGGCGAGCGCGGCCGAGGCCGAAGGCCTGCCCACGCGCAACGCCCAGGACGCCCTCAATGCCGACGCCGAGAAGAAGCTGCTCGGCAAGCAGGGCGTGAAAGCCGTGCCGGTTCTGCTGGCCGCGCTCAAGGCCAATGTGTCGGAAGACGAGGCCAAACCGCAAACCCTGCTGGCCCGCCACCTGCGCCGCTACACCCGCCGCAACACCAGCGATTTCTTCATCCACAAGGACCTGCGCGGCTTCCTCACCCGCGAGCTGGACTACTGGCTCAAGGCCGAGGTGCTGAAACTCGACACCCTGCTGGCCGGCGGCGAACAGCCGGCGCAGGCCTGGCTGCAGACCCTGGCCTGCCTGCGCGAGGTGGCCACCACCATCATCGACTTCGTCGCCCGCATCGAGGATTTCCAGAAGAAGCTGTACGAAAAGCGCAAGTTCATCACCGCCTGCCACTGGTGCCTGACCCTGAACCATGTGGAACGCGCCGGCCTGACCGAACGGCTGGCCGACATCCTCAACACCACGGACGGCGGCAAGGCGCAGAAGGCCGAATGGAAGCACCTGTATGCCATCGACGAAGTGAAGGCCGAAGGCGGCAAGCCGGGCTGGAAGGAAAAAGTCAGCGCCGACTTCCTGCGCAGCCAGCCCTACCTGGTGCTGGACACGGTGCACCTGCCGCAGGACTTCACCGATACGCTGCTGGCGTCATTCGACGACCTGGATGCCGCCACCGACGGCCTGCTGGTGCACGGCGACAACTGGCAGGCGCTGAACCTGTTGATGGAGCGGTACCGGGAGCAGGTGCAGTGCGTGTATATCGATCCGCCGTATAACTCAAAGACTAGCGAGATCATCTACAAGAACACTTACAAGCACTCTTCTTGGCTATCTCTAATGGCCAATCGCCTATCTGCCAGTCGCTCTCTTGAAACGGCAGATGGAAGCCACGTGATCGCCATTGACGAGAACGAACAAGAGGGTTTGGGCCACCTAGTCCGAAATGCATTTCCAGATCGCGAGATTGTGTGCGCGGTAGTGGTTCATAACAAAAAGGGGATCCAAGGTGACTACTTTTCGCACAATCACGAATACGCGTACTTTTGCATCAAGTATGGCCTCCCTGAAACCCACGGCGCACCAGTACCCAAGGATGAATGGGAGTACACGAACTTACGGAAGTGGGGGCGCGAGTCAGAACGTGAAACAGCAAGAAACTGCTTCTATCCGATTTACGTGAAGGAGGGGGAGATCATTGGGTTTGGCGAAGTGTGCGACGAAAATTTTCACCCCCGTGCAAACAATGCGAAGGACGGAAGTCGTATCGCAGTCTATCCCGTCGACGCTTCCGGAGTTGAGCGCAAGTGGCGTTATGCGCGCAATAGCGTCGAATCTATCAAGCGCCTTTTGAAGGTCCATGTAACTACGCAAGGCGAGATTCAGATCGTTAAAGCAGTTGACGAACGACCAATCAAAACCTTGTGGGACGACACCCGGTACATCGCAGGTGACTACGGCACTAAGTGGCTCACTGACCTTGGCTTGAAGCTAAGAGAAGACCTCTATCCAAAATCACTTCATGTAGTTGAAGATTCCGTTCGCGCAGTTTCCGAACCCCGATCAATCATCCTCGACTACTTTGGTGGGTCTGGCACGACAGCTCATGCGGTTGTGAGTCTGAACCGGGCTAGTGATCGCGATCAACGCAAGTTCGTCATGGTGGAAATGGGGTCCTACTTCGACACCGTGCTGGTGCCGCGCGTCAAGAAAATCGCCTACTCCCCGGACTGGAAGGACGGCAAGCCCGTCTCCCGCGCCGGCTCGTCGCTCGCCTTCAAATACCTCCGCCTCGAATCCTACGAAGACACCCTCGGCAACCTACGCCTGCGTGCCGATGCGCCGGGCCAGGGCGGGCTGGACCTGGACGCCATGCCCGAGGTGTACCGCCTGGGCTACTGGCTGGACGTGGAAACCGCCTGCAGCGCCAGCCTGCTCGACGTCGAACGGCTGGAACGCCCGTTCGACTACGCGCTGGACGTGCACGACGGCAAGGCCACGCACACCCGCGCCATCGACCTGGCCGAGACCTTCAACTATCTGATCGGCCTGATCGTGCGCCAGCGCAAGGTGCTCGACCGCGACGGCCGCCGCTATCTGCTGTATGCCGGCCGCACCCGCGCCGACGATGCCGACACCGCGGTACTGTGGCGCGACATCGCCGGCTGGACCGAGGCCGACTTCGCCGCCGAGCGCGATTGGATCGTGCGCGCCGCGCCGTTTGGCGAGGCCAGCGTGATCTACGTCAACGGCGATTCCGCCATCCCCGGCGCGCAATCGCTGGACCCGGTGTTCCACGCCCGCATGTTCGCCCCCGTCCACTGAGCCCGCGTAAGCTGCCGCCATGACCGCCACCGCACCTTCGCTGCAGCACCTGCACGCACTCCGCACCGAGCTCGATGCGCTGTGCCGCCGTCACCACGTGCGCCGGCTGGACCTGTTCGGTTCGGCCGCGCGCGGCCAGGCCGGCGCCGGCAGCGACTACGATTTCCTGGTGGAGTTTGCGCCGCTGCCGCCCGGCGGTTACGCCGAGGCCTACTTCGGCCTGCTGGAAGACCTGCAGGCGCTGCTGGGCGCGCCGGTGGAGCTGGTGGTCGAGCGCGCGATCCGCAACCCGTACTTCCGCCAGTCGGTGCAGGCGCACCGGGAGGCGCTGTATGCGGCTTGAGGCGGCCAGTCTTCGTTACGCGCCAACTCCCTCCTCTGGTAATCTTGCAGCATGAGCAATGTCGAGAAAATCGAACTCGAGGTGTCCAGGCTTTCGCAACAGGAGCTTGCGCGCTTCCGTGCCTGGTATTCCGGATTCGACGCGGACGCGTGGGACCGTCAGCTGGAGCAAGATGCTGCTTCAGGCAAGCTGGATCGCCTGGCCGCGAAGGCTCTCCAGGCGCACAGCGCGGGCAAGACCAAGGCGCTGTGAAGCATTTCGCCACGTCGGACTTCTGGAATGCTTATGAAGCGCTCCCGGGTCAGGTTCGGCGGCTTGCGGACAGCAATTTTCAGCTTCTCAAGACCAATGCGCGCCACCCTTCGCTGCACTTTAAGCGCATGGGGCGGTTCTGGTCGGTGCGCGTGGGGTTGCACTTCCGCGCACTCGGTGTGGACGCGCCCGACGGCGTGGTCTGGTTCTGGATCGGTAGTCATGCCGAGTACGACAAACTCGTTGGCGCCTGACAATCCAGTGCAAGCCGGGCTGAATCAGGCATTCGATCTGCGAAGCGCCCTGCCGCGGGGAGCGCCCTGATGCCGCGCGTCGCGCGCACTGCGAGCTCTCCGCGGCCGGCGCCGGCCAACGCCGCCAGCCTCACCGCGCGGCTGGAGCAGCGCCTGGTCCTGCTGCGCTGGATGCTGCACACGCTGGGGGCGCAGGACAACCGCAGCCTGCTGGACGCCTGCGCCCGCGCCGAGGAAGGCATGGACGAGGATGGCGTGTTCCACGTCACCCGGTTGCTGGCGGCGCAGGTCAAGGACGCCGCCGTGCGCCGCGACCTGCTGCGCTATGACGCCAACCTCCGCCGGCATCTTGAGCGGATCAACCAGGCGCGCGCCGCGCAGCCGCTGCAGCTGCGTTATTTCCAGATGCTGGCGCTGTTGTTCACCGAGGTGTACCTGGACCGGCTGGCGCAGGCGCCGGGCGCACTGCTGGATGCGCTCAACCGCTTCCTGTCCTCGCTGCCGGAGATAGCGCTGTTCCAGCCGTTTGGCCGCGACGACCTGCGCAAGCTGGCGTTCTGGATGGCCACCGGCAGCGGCAAGACCCTGCTGCTGCACTTCAACCTGCTGCAGTACCGGCATTACTTCCCCGGCCCGCTCAACAACCTCCTGCTGATCACCCCCAACGCGGGGCTGAGCGAGCAGCACCTGGCCGAGGCGCGCGCTTCCGGCCTGCACGCTGAGCGCTTCGACCCGGAGCGCCCCGGCCTGCTGCCCGGCCGCGACGTGCTGCAGGTGATCGAGATCACCAAGCTGGTGGTGGACAAGAAAGGCGGCGGCGTGACGGTGCCGGTGGCGCGCTTCCTGCGCGAGGGCGCGCCCAACCTGATCTTCGTCGATGAAGGCCACAAGGGCAGCGGCGGCGAGGTCTGGAAGGGCTATCGCGACCAGCTCGGCGCGACCGGCTTCACCTTCGAGTACAGCGCCACCTTCGGCCAGGCGCTCAATGCCGCCGGCAACGAGGACCTGCTGGCCGAGTACGGCAAGGCCATCGGCTTCGACTATTCCTACCGCTATTTCCACGGTGACGGCTTCGGCAAGGACTTCCGCCTGCTCAACGTCGGCGGCGACGACCCGGAGGTGCGCGATGCGCTGATGGCCGCCAACCTGCTCAGCTACTACCAGCAGCTGCGCGTGTACGGCAGTGGGGCCGGGTGGCCGCGCTACGGCATCGAAAAACCGCTGTGGGTGTACGTGGGTGCCAGCGTCAACAGCGGCAAGACCGGCGGTTCGGATATCGCCACCGTGCTCGACTTCCTCGACCGGTTCCTCGCCAACCAGCGTGGTTGGTCTGCGAAGCTGGTGAAGAAACTGCTGCACGACGCACGTCTGTTCCGCGGCGACGACGGCCGCGCCGGTCTGCACGATGCGCTGGCCTGGCTGCGCGAACGTTATCTGCCGGATGCGGATTTTTCCGCGCTGCTGGCCGACATGCTGGCGCAGGTGTTCCACCTGCAGGCGACGGGCGCGCGGCTGGAAGTGCAGCCGATCCGCGGCGCCGACGGCGAGATCTCTCTGCGCGCGCAGGGCGCGGCGCAGCCGTTCGGCGTGGTCAACGTGGGCGATACCTCCGACTTGCTGAAGCTGCTGAAAACCGCCGGGGTTCCGGTGCTGGAAGACGTGGTGGGTGACTCGCTGTTTGCCGGGATCAATCGTCGCGGCTCGCCGGTCAACCTGCTGGTCGGCGCCAAGAAGTTCATCGAGGGCTGGAGCAGCTGGCGCGTGAGCAGCCTGGGCCTGCTCAATGTCGGCAAGAGCGAGGGCGCACAGATCATCCAGCTGTTCGGGCGCGGCGTGCGCCTGCTCGGCCTGGGTCGCAGCCTCAAGCGCAGTACCGCGCTGCCGGGCATCGAGCATCCAACCGACATCGGCTGGCTGGAGTGCCTGAACGTGTTTTCGGTGCGCGCGTCGTACATGCAGGTATTCCGCGACGCGCTGCTGCGCGAGGGCGTGGACGACCTGCCTTCGGTACTGATCGAGTTGCCGCTGTGGAAATTGGCCAGCAGCGAACCGGAAGCGGCGAATCTGGCCTATTTCGAGCCGCCTGTGCCGCAGCGCTTCCGCGAGGAGTGTGTGGTCATGCCCGGCCAGCCGCGCGGCCTGCCGGTCAAGCACGATGCGTCGGCGCGCTTCGCCAGCTATGCCAGCACGCAGGCGGGCATCGACGGCGGCGCAGCGCAGCGCCAAGCCGCGCGCGCTGGCTCCGGCCGTACTGGCGCTGCTGGACTGGAATCAGGAGTATTTCCGCCTGGCCGAAAAGAAGCGGCTGCGCGGCTGGAGCAATGCCGTGGTCCGCCCGCAGACGCTTCGCGTCATCGCGGCCGATGGTTGCCAGTTCATCGCCGAGGACGGATTTTTCCAGCCGCAAGGTGCTGCCGCGATCGGGCGCCTGCAGGAAGCGGTGTGCGAGGCGCTGGAAGCATGGTTCGAACGTGACTATCGCCTGCAGCAGAACCGCTTCGAGACAAAGCACATGCGGGTGTGTCGCGTCGGCGAGGCGCAAGCCCAGTATCCGCCGTACAAGGTGCTGGTACGAGTGGACCAGCGGAATGTCATCGGCGAGCTGACCGCGTTGGCCCATGAGCTTCTCTCGGGACGGAATCCGGACTGGACCCGCTACCCACTGGTGCGGAAACAGCGCTTCGAGCGGCATCTCTACCAACCGTTGCTGATCGCCGTGGATGGAAGCGCCGCGGACACCGTGAGCCTGTCACCCAAGGTGCTGGAGAAGTCGGAGCGCGAGTTCGTTGCGGCTTTGCAGACGTATTGGGAGGCCGAACGCCTTGGGCAGCTTGCAGGTCACAAGCTCTACCTGCTGCGCAACCAGTCGCGCGGCCGCGGTCTCGGGTTCTACGAGACCGAAGGATTTTTCCCGGACTTCATCCTGTGGAACATCGGCCCGCAGCGCCAGCAGGTGTTGTTCATCGAACCGCATGGCCTGCTGATGGAAAAACGCGGCAGTGACAAGGTGACCGGCTTCCATGAGCGCCTGCAGGATTACGTGGCGACCGGCCTGCAGACAGCGGGGCGCGATGACATCGCCGTCGATGGCTGGATTCTGTCGGAAACGCCGATGCTGGATTTGCAGCAGCAATGGGACGTTCCTTGGACCGAACAGGACTTTGCCTCCCGACACATCCTGTTCCCGCAAACGGGCTATTCACAGGTGATGAAACAACTGCTATTGCCGTAGCGCACGATCGATGGTGTCGGCGCCATTTGACTGGTGGGGCACGACCAATGACCCTATTGTTCCACCCCGTCGATTCACCGGCAGCACCGGAACGGCCCGACATTTCGGCCGTGCTAGAGTTAAGCACCGAGGCCTGTGCTTAACCAGAATTCATCCTGAAAGATGTTTGCAATCAACACGTTGCCGAGCATCTTAGGCATCTGAATCCGTGGCCGCAGAGCGCCGCGATGCGGCGTTTCAAATCCATGCTGGAGCAATCGTGATCCACTTCTCCCCTCAACTCCGCATCCCTGCCACCTACATGCGCGGCGGTACCAGCAAAGGCGTGTTCTTTCGCCTTGAGGATTTACCCGTTGCAGCGCAAACCCCCGGCCCCGCGCGCGACGCGCTGCTGCTGCGGGTGATCGGCTCGCCCGACCCCTACGGCAAGCACACCGATGGCATGGGCGGGGCGACATCGAGTACGTCCAAGTGCGTGATCATCGCGCCGGCCAGCGTGCCGGATCACGATGTCGATTATTTGTACGGGCAGGTGAGTATCGATAGCGCGTTCGTGGATTGGTCGGGCAATTGCGGCAACCTGTCCACCGCGGTCGGCCCGTTCGCCATTACCAACGGTTTCATCCCCGCCGAACGCATCCCCGACAACGGCACGGTGACAGTGCGGATCTGGCAGGCCAATATCGGCAAGACCATCCTTGCGCATGTGCCGATCACCGACGGCCAGGTGCAGGAAACCGGTGATTTCGAAGTGGATGGCGTCACCTTCCCGGCCGCCGAGATCGTGCTGGAGTTTCTGGATCCGTCCGATGACGAGGGCGATGGCGGGTCGATGTTTCCCACCGGGCATCTCGTCGATGACCTCGACGTGCCCGGCCTCGGCACACTCAGCGCCACGATGATCACCGCCGGCATTCCGACCGTGTTCGTCAACGCCAACGCGCTTGGTTATGACGGCACCGAGTTGCAGCCGGTGATCAATGACGACAAAGCCGCACTGGCCAAGCTCGAAGCCATCCGCGTGGCCGGTGCGCTGCGCATGGGCCTGATCAAGACGCCGGAGGAAGCGGCGACCCGCCAGCACACGCCCAAGGTCGCCTTCGTCGCGCCGCCGAAAGCCTACGTCTCGTCGGCGGGCAAACGCATCGCCGCCGACGCCATCGACCTCAACGTACGCGCCATGTCGATGGGCAAATTGCACCACGCGATGATGGGCACGGCCTCGGTCGCCATTGCCACCGCCGCGGCGGTGCCTGGCACGCTGGTGAATCTTGCCGCCGGCGGCGGCCCGCGCGATGCGGTGCGCTTCGGGCACCCGTCCGGCACGTTGCGCGTGGGCGCGTCGGTGGAACTGCGCGACGGCCAGTGGGCCGTCACCCGCGCGGTGATGTCACGCAGCGCGCGGGTGCTGATGGAAGGCTGGGTGCGGGTGCCGCAGGGGTGAGCCCATTGCAGAGGGGAGCTCCAGCGGGCTTCCCCCTGTAGCGAAATCAAGGGGGAGGCAGCGGGCGCAAGCACGCTGCCGGAGGACATTCGCGCAAGGGGGAAGCCCGCTGGCGCAAATGACGTCATCGCTGCGGCAACGAATCAGCGCCGCCACGCGTCTGCAATTCGGCCACGGTTGATCTTCATCAAGCACGGCTTGCATCGCGGTTGCCGTGGGCGGTACCGCAGCGGTAGAACGTCCATGTCCGCGCGTGAGGTAAGCGTCCGCGCTTTTGCCCATGCGCAAATCATGAATGCCGCTGGAGGACGTTCCATGACATCCCGCAACGACAACCAGCGCCCCGAATGGGACGATGTGCTGGTTCGCATCGTCGATTACGTCCGCGATTACCGGCCAGACTCGGCGCTGGCCTGGACCACCGCGCGCCATGTGCTGATCGATTCGATCGGCTGCGCGCTGGAAGCGCTGGAGTACCCGGCCTGCACCAAGCTGCTCGGGCCGCTGGTGCCCGGCGCCAGCCTGCCCGGCGGCGCGCGCGTGCCGGGCACGCGCTTCGAGCTGGATCCGGTCAAGGCCGCGTTCGACATCGGCGCGACCATCCGCTGGCTGGATTACAACGACACCTGGCTGGCCGCCGAATGGGGCCACCCGTCCGACAACCTGGGTGCGATTCTCGCCGTGGCCGACTGGCTGGCGCGCAAGGGCGCGCCGTTGACGATGCGGCAGGTGCTGGAATGCGCGATCAAGGCGCACGAAATCCAGGGCGTGCTGGCGCTGAAGAATTCCTTCAACCAGGTGGGCCTGGACCACGTGGCACTGGTCAAGCTGGCCTCGACCGCGTTGGTGTGCCAGCTGCTGGGGCTGGACCGCGAACAGGCGCTGGCGGCGCTGTCGCAGGTGTTCGTGGACGGCCAGAGCCTGCGCACCTACCGGCACGCGCCCAACACCGGCTCGCGCAAGAGCTGGGCCGCCGGCGATGCGTGCAGCCGCGCGGTGCGGCTGGCGCTGATCGCGCAGACCGGCGAGATGGGCTATCCGGGCGCGCTGACCGCGCCGGCCTGGGGGTTTTACGACGTGTCGTTCCAGGGCCGCGAATTCCGCTTCGAGCGCGAGTTCGGCAGCTACGTGATGGAAAACGTGCTGCTGAAGATCAGCTATCCGGCCGAATTCCATGCGCAAAGCGCGGTGGAAGCGGCGATGGCCCTGCACGGCCAGCTCAAGGCGCAGGGCCGCCGCGTCGAGGACATCGAGAAAATCCTCATCCGCACCCACGCCGCCTGCGTGCGCATCATCGACAAGCAGGGCCCGCTGGACAACCCGGCCGACCGCGACCACTGCATCCAGTACATGGTGGCGGTGCCGCTGCTGTTCGGCCGCCTGACCGCCGCCGATTACGAGGCCGACGTGGCCAGCGATCCGCGCATCGACGCCCTGCGCGCGAAGATCCACTGCGTCGAAGACCCGGCCTTCACCGCCGACTACCACGACCCGGACAAGCGCTCGATCGCCAACGGCCTGACCGTCACCTTCAGCGACGGCACAACGCTCGATGAAGTGCTGGTCGAATACCCGATCGGCCACCGCCGCCGCCGCGCTGATGGCATCCCGCTGCTGGAAGAAAAATTCCGGCGCAACCTCGCCCGCCGCTTCGATCCCGAACGCCAGCAGGCGATCCTCGCGGTGGCGCTGGATCAGGCCCGGTTGGAAGCGTTGCCGGTGCAGGAGTTCATGGCGCTGCTGGTGCCCTGAGGCCGCGACCGGCCCCGCGGCGCCGCGCACACGCTGTCACCGCACCCGGACCAGCAACACGATTCCCAGCAACAGCCAGGGCACGCAAATGACGCCGATGAACAGGTTTTTCCCGTACAGCGTGCCGAAGTCATCGATGAGGCTGGCCTCGGGGTGCTCCGGGTTGTAGATGACATTGACCACCGACCCGATCGGGCGTTTCGCCTGCGCGGTGTTGCACCAGTCGTCGGTGAACTTGACCGTCTCACCGGCATGCTGGAATTCGACGACGGCGCAGAAGCGTCGCCCCACCCGGGCCCGATACGCCTGCCTTTCGTAGGCGACGATTTTCCCGGTTCCGCGCACGCCCGCCGTTGATCGCTGGTACGCGTCGGCCAGATGCCAGGCGGAGTAGCCCACGCCCCCCAGACCGGGCAGGACGAAGACGACTAGGAAAATGAGCAGCAGCTTGAGTCGCATCGCAATCCCCCCGCCCGAGGCGCGATCACGTCACGTCGCACGCCTGCGCCGCGTTGTGCAGCAAGCCCAGCTTGGCCAGTTCGTGTTGGGCTTGGTCGAAGCCGGTCTGCGGGACCATCGCGTCCTTGCGGTTGGCCAGGGTATTCCAATGCGCGAGGATGGCCTCCGCCGTGGCATCCTCGCCCAACGCGATCCCTTGCGTCATCGCAATGTGCACCAACTCGAAACTTCCCGCGCCCGCCGACAGGATGGCGCGGTTGGGGGCGCCTTCGGCCACCAGCGCCAGCACTGCCGGGCTCACCAATTCCGGCTTGAACTGCGACAATTGCTCCGGCGGCAGGATCCCTTCCATCATCCGGGTGGCGCCGGTGGGCGCCAGGCAGTTGACGCGGATGCCGTGCTTTTCGCCCTCGATGCCCAGGGTCTGCATCAGCCCCACCAAGCCCATCTTGGCCGCGGCGTAATTGGCTTGGCCGAAGTTGCCGTACAGACCGCTGCACGAGGTGGTCATCACGATGCGGCCGTAGTTCTGCGCACGCATCGCGTTCCACACCGCCTTGGTGCAGTTGGCCGCGCCCATCAGGTGCACGTCGACGACGAGGCGGAAATCGTCCAGCGCCATCTTGCCGAAGCTCTTGTCGCGCAGGATGCCGGCGTTGTTGACGAGGATGTCGATCCGCCCGAAATCGGCCAAGACCGCATCGGCCATCGCCTGCACCGCACCGGCGTCGGCCACCGAGCACTTGGCGGCGCGCCCCTCGCCGCCGGCGGCGCGGATTTCCTCGACCACGGCATCGGCCGCATCGCCGAGGTCATTGACGATGACCTGCGCGCCGCGGCTGGCCAGCAGCAGCGCGTGTGCGCGTCCCAAGCCGCCGCCGGCGCCGGTGACGATGGCCACGCGGCCGGTCAGGTCGATTTGTGCGGTCATGCGATCCATTCTCCTTGGGGTGCGGGTTGCAGGCGCGACTGGAGGTCCAGCTCCTGCAAGGTGGTTGGCAGGTCCTGCAAGGACGTGATCGTGCGCATCCGGCCCTGGCCTGCGGAAAGTTCGGCTTCGGACTCATGCGCCCAGGTGGTGTGGTAGGGCACATGCACGCCCCAACCGCCCAGCTCCAGCACCGGCGCGATATCCGAGCGCAGCGAATTGCCGACCATCAGGAAGTTGTGCGCCGAGACGCCGAACTCCTCGAACAGGCGCGCATAGGTGGCCGGGTCTTTTTCGCTGACGACCTCGATCCGGCGGAACAGATCCGACAAGCCGGAGTCGCGCACCTTGGCTTCCTGATGGAACAGGTCGCCCTTGGTGATCAGCACCAGCGGATGCTGCGCCGCCACCGCTTCAACCGCCGCACGCACGCCGTCCAGCAATTCCACCGGATGCCGCAGCAGGTCCTTGGCCAGGCTCACGATGCGCTTGATGTCGGAGCCGTTGATGCGCGCCTCGGTGATGTCCACCGCCGCTTCCACCATCGACAGCGCCATGCCCTTGGCGCCATAGCCGAAGAAGGCGATGTTGCGCTTCTCGTAGGCGTACAGGCGCTGGCCGACGTCCTGCAAATCGACGTAGGCCGAGAGGATGCGCTCGAACTGCTGCTGCGCATCGTCGAAATAATCCTGGCTGCGCCAAAGGGTGTCGTCGGCATCGAACGCCACCAGGGCGATGCCGGAACGTGGGTCGTGGGAGTTCATCGCCGCCATTTTACGGCTTCGCGCCAGGCATGGCCGTTTCTCGTGACCGACAGGCACAATGGGTCGATTCCGGAAGGAGCCGCGCCATGCCCGAGTGGACCCGCCTGATCCGCGACGTACCGGACTTCCCCAAGCCCGGCATCGTGTTCAAGGACATCATGCCGGTGCTGGCCGACGCCGCTGCCTTCGCGTCAGCGATCTCGGCGCTGGCGCAGCCATGGCGCGACACGCCCATCGACGCGGTGGCCTGCATCGAGGCGCGTGGTTTCCTGCTCGGTGCGCCGCTGGCATGCGCACTCGCTTGCGGGGTGGTGCCGCTGCGCAAACCCGGCAAGCTGCCGGGCGCCACCCTCGAGCAGCGCTACGCGCTGGAATACGGCGAGGACGCACTGCAGGTGCAGGCCGATGCGCTTGCGCCCGGTGCGCGGGTGCTGTTGGTGGATGACGTGCTGGCCACCGGCGGCACCCTGTCGGCGGCACGGCAACTGCTCGAGCGCCTGCAGATCCAGATCATCGGCGGATCGGTCCTGATCGAACTCGGCTTCCTCGGCGGCCGCGCGCGCTGGCAGGATGCCGCACCGCTGCATGCCGCGGTGCGGTTCTAGCGTGACCAGCCCCTTTCCGGAGCGCGTTGCAGCACACGCTCCGGGCGGACGCCCTCACATCCCGCCGGCCAGCAACACATCCAATTGCGCGAACTGCTCGGGCAGGCCTTCGGCCGAACCGGCGAGCGCGTCCTCGAGCGCTTCGGTGGTCGGATAACGCTCATGCAGGGTGACCTGGGTCGTGCCGGCATCTTCCTCGAACGTCACCGTGGTGACCGCGCCCTGCGCGCTTTCCTCATTCGTCCACACGATGCGCTGGTTCGCAATCACTTCCAGGTAACTGCCGAAGAACGCCAGCGGCTGCTCCGCCATCGGATGGCGGAACACCAGCCGATAGCTGCCGCCGGTGCGCACGTCCATCTCGCAGGAGAGCAGCGACAAGCCCGAGCCTGCCGGCACCCACCAGCGCTGGAATAGCTCGGCCTTGCTCCAAGCCTCGAACACGATGTGCACCGGGGCATCGAAGCGGCGCGTGACGACGAGCTCGCGGTCGGATTTCCGCTCGACGGTCGTGCGGTTGCCGGTGGTGGAATTACGTTCGTTTGCGCTTTGCATCTGCCTTCTCCTTGCATTTGAGTTGCTCGACCACCTGATCCAGTGCGTCGAAACGCGCACTCCAGACCTGGGCGTAACGCGCGATCCACGCTGCCTCGTCTTCCAGCCGGCGTGGCCCCAGCCTGCAGGTGCGTACCCGCCCGATCTTCTCGGTGGTCACCAGCCCCGCCTGCTCGAGCACGTGGACGTGCTTCTTCATGCCGGTGCGGGTCATGCGGAAGCGATCGGCCAGGTCGCTGATCGAAGCATCCGAACCCCAGAGCTGCTCCAACACCCCACGCCGGGTGGCGTCGGACAGTGCCGCGAAGGTGGTGTCGAGGCAGGCTTGACAGTGAACCATAAGGTTCACTGTATGCCCAGACGGATCGCATTGCAAGCGGCCGGCAGCTGGCCGCGGCTTATGCCAACTGACGAGCCGCGATGACGCGACGGCCTGGGCGTGCCTGCACGGCCGCAGCCACCAGTGCATCGGCAATCTTTTCGGCGCGGCTGGGACGCCATTGCTTCGGCAACAGCGGGCGCAGCAGGCGCGAGAGCGCAAGCATCCGTCCTTCGCCCGGGCGTGGTGGGATCCGAACGCCATCGATCAGGCCCGGACGCACAAACGTCAGCGACGGATAGTCGACCGCTGCCAGTGCCGTTTCGAGCTCACCCTTGACCCGGTTGTAGAAGAACAGCGAACGCGCATTGGCGCCCAGTGCCGAGTTCAGTGCATACGCGCCGGCATCCTTCCAGCGCGCCAGCCGCGCCACCAGCAAGGGATAGTCGAAATCCACGCGGCGGAACGCCTCCTTCGATCCCGCCTCGGCCAGCGTCGTGCCGAGGGTGCAGATCACTGCGTCCGCGGCCCACCAGTCAGCGTCCGGATCCAGGGCATCGAAATCGACCAGCGGGTTGCGCAGCTTGGGATGTTGCACGGCGAGCGCGCGCCGACTCGGTGCAACCACCGAAACCACCTCGGGCGCAGCCAGCAGGCGCTCAAGCACCAGCCGACCGACCAAGCCACTGGCACCGACGTGCAGGATCATCATGAGCCGCCTCCTTCGTTCGTGCAGGCAAACCGGTCTTGGGCACACCGCGACCGCCACATGCCCTGACCGCCCCGATGGGATCGCAGGACGCGGCGGATGGCCAGGCGCAGGTCAGCGTCCCCGATGCATCCGCGTGCGTCAGGGGCTGCGCGGCGCGCGACCTTCCTGCAACGTTCGCGCCGCCTCCACATATTTGGCGGTCTTCGGGTTGGCGGCATTCCAGCGCGGCGCGACCGGATCGTTGGCGATCATCCACACCGCCAGCGCCACGGTGCGATTGATCGCCGCCATATTGGTGTAATCGATCTTGTCCCAGGTGTCGGCGGCGCCGTGGTAGTCCGGGTATTCGTAGGCGACGCTGATGGTGTGCGCCGGCACGCCCAGGTCCGCCAGCGCCTGGTTGTCGCTGAAGGCGAAATAGCGGTCGCTGTTGACCGGGTGGCGGGTGATCCGCACGTCGGTCAGGCTGCCGGCCCGGCGCAGCACATCGGCCACCTGCGAGTAGTCCGCGCCGGTAAGCGCAGCGGCGCGCACTTCCGGCCCCTCGCTGTCGTCGGTGCGGCCGACCTGTTCGAGATTGATGTCGGCCACGGTATCGGCGACCGGCACCAGCGGATGCGCGCCGTAATAGCGGGAACCGACCAGGCCGTGCTCCTCGCCGAACACGGTCATGAACACGATGCTGCGTTTCGGCCGCGTTTTCAGTGCCGCAAACGCCCGCGCCAATTCGATCACCGAGACCGTGCCACTGCCATCGTCATTCGCGCCATTGAAGATCGGATCGGCTCCGCCGCCCGGACGCACGCCAAGATGATCGTAATGCGCGGTCACCAGCACATAGGTCTGGCTCAGCTGCGGATCCGATCCACGCAACACGCCGACCACATTGCGCACCGGGATGGGATCCGGCGCATTCGCGTAGCGGGCGCGCTCGCGGGCAGGCGCAATCTGCCGCCAGTCGGCGGTCTGGAAATAGCCGTCATCACCCAGCGGTTCCAGCCCGGCCGCACGAAACTGCGAAGCGATGTATTCGGCCGCCATGTCCAGCCCACGCGACGGCGTGCCGCGGCCTTCAAGCGCATCCGATGCGAGGAAGGCCAAATCGCCACGCATGTTGGCGGCGGAGATCGACGCCAGCAGCTGCGCCTGTTCCGGCGGCAGGGTTGGCTCAGCGGCCTGTGCGGTGGATGCTGTGAGCACAGCGGCCAAGCAAGCAAGACGAAGGGTTCGGAGCATGCCGCGCATCATGGATTCCCGGATTGGAGTTCCGCCGAAATGTAGCCGCAGGCGGAATGATCGTCCCGGGCTGGAAGTCAGGTGATGGATCAGGGCAAGAGACCACATTCGACTATTCGCATAACCTGCCGTTTCTAGCGCACCCACTTGGCTGAATCCGGCTCTACGAGACCAACCTCCTCCAAGCGAATTGCCATTGCCACCGGTGACACACCGAAGAATTGGTTGAGTGGAAGAAAATGTCGCCCCATGAAATGTGATGCTGTTGCTGAAAGAATTGAAGCGTCACGCTGCAATTTTATTTTTTTTCGACAGCCCTGGTAGTTGCCAAGCAAAAACCCAAACGCCGTATCTTCGTTCATTCGAAAGACATGCATTCCAAATCGCGCGTAGAACTCATTGAGCACATGCCTCGCCGGCATCAAAAAACAAGAGGAAAACAAATCGGCCTCACGCTCCATATTGTCTTTCCGAGGCATGTGACCAGAAAGTGCCCGATCCCGATGCAGCGTCATCCCTGGATGCTCGACAACGTGACCGAGCTCGTGACCGGTCGTGAAGCGGCGTTCTTGACCATCGAGGTTCGGTGAGATTTTTACCAATCGAGCGTCTTGATCGACCACACCTGCCACTCGCACCCGTCGACCCTCGTTCCACATTTCGCCCAAGCAAGGATCGGTAACTACACGAAAACCCTTCATGGACAGCGCGACTGCAGGCTCCACTGACTCCAGTGGATGCGACGGCACCTTATCGACAAAAAGATCGTACCGGTTGTTCCACAACTCTAAATGCACCTCATGCGCTCGAGCTTCGATTGTCGAGGCAGAGCGCAGGGTAGCCAATCGTTTTTCTATGTTATCCACCACTGCTGATTCCAAGCCCCCTCACCCGCACTTGCTGTAGCCGCAGTTCAGGCAGGTCGCGCAGCCGTCCATCAGCACCAAGGCCTTGGTGCTGCACTTGTGGCACATGCTGGCCGAGGGCGGGAAGCTGGTGCCGTCGCCGGTGATGGCGATGGCCTCGCCCTCCATCGCGTCGTCCTCGGCGATCATCGCGCCGCCCATTTCGCCCGCCGTGCCGGCGCCTACTGAGCAATTTTCAGCGTTTTTTTTTGAGCGCGATTCGTAGACCCTGCGCTTCTCCGCGATCAATGCCCGGCGTGCGTCGCTCATCTCCGGGTCGTGGAGCAGGCCAATCGCCTTGAGGTGATCTTCGACGATGCTGCCGAGCTCAGCCACCAGCGAGGGCATGTAGACACCGCCGGCCTTGAAGTAGCCGCCGCGCGGGTCGAACACCGCCTTCATTTCATCGACGATGAAGGTGACATCGCCGCCCTTGCGGAACACCGCCGACATGATCCGGGTGAGCGCGACGATCCACTGGAAATGCTCCATCGACTTGGAATTGATGAAGATCTCGAACGGCCGGCGCAGTTCGTGCTCGGTGCCGGCGTTGAGCACGATGTCGTTGATGGTCACGTACATCGCGTGCTCGACCAGCGGCGATTTGATCTTGTAGGTGGAACCGATCAGGACGTCCGGGCGCTCGATGCGCTCGTGCATGTGGATGACGTTGTCTTCCAGCTCAGCGTCGTCCGCGGTGGCGGCGACCAGCTCGATTTCGGCTGCGCGCTGCTCGGCGGTGACAACGGAATAGCCCTTGATTTTCTTTTCGATCCTGACGGTCATGGAACCTGAAACCTGCCTGTCGTGTTGCTGTAACGGGGGATGCGCCCCACCCGGCGCGAGACCGGGCGGGCGCGTGTGCTTGCTTACTTCGTCGTCTTCTTGGCGACTTTCTTCGCGGCCTTCTTGGCTGGCGCTTTCTTCGCCGCCGGCTTCTTCACCGCAGCCTTCTTGGCAGCGGCTTTCTTTGCAGGGGCCTTCTTCGCTGCTGCTTTTTTCGCTGGCGCTTTCTTGGCCACCACCTTCTTTGCCGCCTTCTTGCCTGCAACCTTGTCCTTCAAGGTCTGCGCCTGCTTGCGCGCGTCGGCACCGGCGGCGGACAGCTTCTGCTTGGCGGTGGCGACTTTCTTCTCGACAGCCTTTTTAGCCGACGTGGCCGCGGTCTTCGCCCGCGTGGTCGCCTTCTTGACCTTGGCAAGCGTGGTTGCCGCCGCCGCCGAGGCGGCGTCGCGCAATTCCGCCACTTTTTCCTTGCCGCTTTCAACGGCATCGGACAGCGCATTCGTGACCTGGTTTCCGTTGCTCATATGCCCTCTCCTTGCGGGGCTGGGTGGGAGGCTTCCCACCCCGCGATGCTATACCCGAACCGCCCGCCTGCGCCGGCCTCAGAACTTGCCGTAGTAGCCCTCTTTCAGCGCGTCGAACAGGTTGGCGGCGGTGTGCATCTCGCCGTCGTATTCGATCTGCTCATTGCCCTTGACCTCGATGGTGGAGCCATCCTCCAGCTCGAAGCGGTAGGTGGTGTTCTCGAGGTCGGCTTCCTTGACCAGCACGCCCTGGAACGCGGCCGGGTTGAAGCGGAAGGTGGTGCAGCCCTTCAGGCCCTGCTGGTGGGCGTAGCGGTAGATGTCCTTGAAGTCCTCGTACGGGTAGTCGGTGGGGACGTTCGCGGTCTTGGAGATCGAGGAATCCACCCACTTCTGCGCAGCCGCCTGCACGTCGACGTGTTCCTTCGGGCTGATGTCGTCGGCGCTGATGAAGTAGTCGGGCAGCTTCGCCGCCGCGTCCTCGGCAAACGGCATCGCCTTGGCATTGACCAGTTCGCGATAGGCCAGCAACTCGAAGGAATAGACGTCCACCTTTTCCTTGGACTTCTTGCCTTCGCGGATCACGTTGCGGCTGTAGTGATGGGCGAAGCTCGGCTCGATGCCGTTGCTGGCGTTATTGGCCAGGCTGAGCGAGATGGTGCCGGTGGGCGCGATCGAGCTGTGGTGGGTGAAACGGCAGCCGACTTCGGCCAATTCATCGGCGAGCTCGGGCGCGACCTTCGCCACCTGCTGCATGTAGCGGCTGTAGCGCGCGTGCAGCACCCGGCCTTCGATCTGCTGGCCGAGTTTCCAGCCGTCCTTCGCCATTTCCGGGCGCTTGCGCAGCATCTCGGCATCGACGGTGAACAGCTCGTCCATGATCGGCGCCGGGCCCTTTTCCTTGGCCAGGGCAAGCCCGGTTTCCCAGCCGGCCACCGCCATCTCGCGGGCGATCGCCTCGGTGAATTCGCAGCTTTCCTTGCTGCCGTACTTCATCTTCAGCATGGTCATGGTGCTGCCAAGGCCAAGGAAGCCCATGCCGTGGCGGCGCTTGCGCAGGATCTCGTCACGCTGGCGCTGCAGCGGCAGGCCGTTGACCTCGACCACGTTGTCGAGCATGCGAGTGAACACGCGCACCACTTCCTTGTACTCCTCCCAGTCGAATTCGGCCTGGTCGGTGAAGGCGTGGCGCACGAACTTGGTCAGGTTGACCGAGCCCAGCAGGCAGGCGCCGTAGGGCGGCAGCGGCTGTTCGCCGCAGGGATTGGTGGCGCGGATGGTCTCGCACCACCAGTTGTTGTTCATCTCGTTGACGCGATCGATCAGGATGAAGCCCGGCTCGGCGTAGTCGTAGGTCGAGACCATGATCATGTCCCACAGGTGGCGGGCGCGGATGTGCCCGTACACCTTGCAGGCCACCAGGCCGTCGTCACGCACGATGTAGTTCGCGTGCAGCGGCCAGTCGCGCCAGACCACCTGGGTCGCGTCGTCGAGATCGATTTCGCCGCGCTCCTTGGCATTGATCGGGAACACCAGCGGCCAGTCGTCGTCGGACTCCACCGCCTGCATGAAGCCGTCGGTGATCAGAAGGCTGAGGTTGAACTGGCGCAGGCGGCCGTCTTCGCGCTTGGCGCGGATGAAGTCCTTCACGTCAGGATGCGACACGTCGAAGGTGCCCATCTGCGCTCCGCGGCGGCCACCCGCCGAGGACACGGTGAAACACATCTTGTCGAAGATGTCCATGAACGACATCGGCCCCGAGGTATACGCACCGGCGCCGGCCACGAAGGCACCGCGCGGACGCAGGGTCGAGAATTCGTAACCGATGCCGCAGCCGGCCTTCAGGGTCAGCCCGGCCTCGTGCACCTTTTCGAGGATGCCGTCCATCGAATCGGTGATCGTGCCTGACACCGTGCAATTGATGGTGGAGGTGGCGGGCTTGTGCTCCTGCGCGCCGGCATTGGAGGTGATGCGGCCGGCCGGGATCGCGCCGCGGCGCAGCGCCCAGGTGAAGCGCTCCTGCCAGTACTGCTGCAATTCGACGGTGGGCTCGGCCTCGGCCAGCGCCTTGGCCACGCGCCGGTAAGTGCCGTCGATATCGGCATCGATGGCGACGCCACGCTTGGTTTTGAGGCGGTATTTCTTGTCCCAGATGTCCACCGATGCCGGCTGCATCGGAATGTCGCTCTTTGCGTCGGTGGCCACCGCTTCCAGCCTCGCCCTGCTCATGCCTGTCGGATCTCCCATTCCGTCGATTGTCCAGATTCCACGGCACGCTGCCGCGAAGGTTTCCTTGTCCCGGTGGTCGCACCGGTGTCTTCCACATCCAACTGCGGGTTCCAGCTGTCGTCGATCGGTTTTGCGAACAACGCAGGCCACACCCGCGGCTCCATGCGGCCACTATAGCTAGGATTTTTTGTAAAGTCGGCCACTACATCTTGTGGCACCCCACCCAAACAAACGTTCGCACCCGGCTCCCGGGAAGTCAATCGACCACTGCCGGGAAACGCCCTTTTCCCCTTGGACACCGCCCTGCAGCACGCTGAGCAAGACCCCGCGATCCACCGCCGGTCAGACCTGAATGGGCGGCATGTTGCGGTGCGCGATCAAATTGCGCCGCCCGACGTCCTTCAGCATCGATTGCAATGCGTTTGGCGAGACTGAACGCAGTCATCCATCATTCCCGCCATGAAACACGCTTCCCGCACCCTGTTGGCCCTGTCCCTGTCCGCTGCGTTCGGCGGCTTTGCCGCCACTGGCATGGGGTTACTGCTTGACCACCCTGCCGAGGCAGCAACGGTAGCGGAGTCAGCGCCACTGCCGACCAGCCAGGCCGCGCCGATGCCACAGGCCACGGTGGCGCGCTCGCCGATGCCCTCGCTGGCTCCGATGCTCAAGCACGTGCTGCCGGCGGTGGTCAGCGTCAATACCAAGCAGGTCGTGCGGGTGAACACGCCGTTCGGTGACGATCCGATGTTCCGCCGCATCTTCGGCATCCCGCAGGAGCGCATCGCGCGTTCGCTGGGTTCGGGCGTGATCGTCGATGCCCAGCGCGGGCTGATCCTGACCAATAACCATGTGGTCGAAAACGCCGATGAGGTGCAGGTGACCCTGGCCGACGGCCGCACCATCACCGCGGAATTCGTCGGCTCCGATCCCGACACCGACATCGCGCTGATGCGCATCCCCACCCGCAACCTGTCCGGGGCTGCGCTGACCGCGATTCCACTGGCCAACAGCGACCAATTGCAGATCGGCGATTTCGTGGTGGCGATCGGCAACCCGTTCGGGGTCGGCCAGACCGTGACCTCGGGCATTGTCTCCGCGGTCGGCCGCAACAACTTGCCGGGCGCCGGCTTCCAGAGCTTCATCCAGACCGACGCCAGCATCAATCCGGGCAATTCCGGTGGTGCGCTGGTCAATCTCAACGGCGAGTTGGTCGGGATCAACACGGCCAGCTTCAACCCGCGTGGTTCGATGGCCGGCAATATCGGGCTGGGCTTTGCCATCCCGTCCAACCTGGCGCGCCGCATCGTCGATCAGTTGCTGCATGGCGGCGTGGTTCGCCGCGGCACCCTCGGCATCGACCTGCAGGATGTCGATGCGCGCATCGCCCAGGGCCTCGGCCTGAGCGAACCGCGTGGCGCGGTGGTCACCCGCGTGTATCCGGATTCCGCCGGCGGCGCAGCCGGCCTGCGCGTGGGTGACGTGATCGTCGCCGCCAACGGCGAACCCATCGCCGATGCCGAGGCGCTGCGCAACTTCCAGGGCCTGCAGTCGCCGGGCGCTCGGGTGACCCTCGATCTGCGGCGTGACGGTCGCGCCCTGCAGGTCACCAGCGGGCTGCGCGAGGTGCCGAAAGCACTTGCCGGCGACCGCGTGGACCCGCGACTGGCCGGTGCCAGCTTTGCCGAATTGCCTGAATCACTGCGCCGCCAGGGCTTGAATGGCGTGCTGGTGGAATCGGTGGCGCGCGGCAGTCGCGCCGCCCAGAACAACCTGCAAGGCGGCGACGTGGTCCTGGCGGCCAGCAGCGGCAAATTCAACGACCTATCAGGTTTCCGCGCCAGCTTTGCGACACCGCCACAGCAGTTGGTGTTGCGGGTGCTGCGCGGCAACGCCCGCGGCGACCTGCTGATGCGCTGATGCAACGAAGTTGCAGCACGCGAACGCGATCAGTGCCACACTGGCTTCCCCCAAAACCGAGGACATGGCTGATGAGCGAAAACACCGAAGCGGTCAAGGCCAATCTGGGCGAGGCCGGCACCCATTTGAAGCAGGCTGCGGTTGCGGCCGGCAGCGCGGTCAAGAGCGCCGCCGGCGCAGCCGGTGACGAATTGCGGGTCGGCAAGGCCCAGGTCAAGGCAGAACTGGCCGACAGCGCAGTGGCCGGCATCAGCGCAGCCGAACACTTGGGTGGTGCCGCCGGCGAACAGGCCAATGCCCTGATGGACAAGGGCCGCGACCTGCTCGACAGCGCCGCCGAGCTGATCCGCGAACGCCCGCTGGTTGCGTTCGGCGCGGCCTTCGCCGCTGGCTGGATCATTTCCAAGCTCGGCCGCGGGGACAAGTAAGCCACTGGGATGGCCGACGAGCCGATCCCGCCGGAGAGCGAAGCGCAGGCAGGCACGCCGGGACTGGGCGAGGCGCTGCATGCGCTTGGCGACCAATCCCGGCAGAGCCTGCACGACGCACTCGCGACCGGCCAGGCGCTGCGTGCATTGCTGGCCGCCGATCTGGCGCTGGCCCGGGCAGCGGTGGGGCGTGCCTTGGTGTTTGCCGGCACCGCCGCCGCACTGGGCATTTCCGCATGGATGCTGCTGCTGGCCGCCGTTGTCGCCGGCCTGCGCGCGCTTGGCGTGGCGTGGGGAATCGCACTGCTTGTCGTGGCAGCCATCGGTGCCGTCGGAGCCGTGCTCTGCGGGTTAGCGGTCAGGCGCAGTCTTGCCCACGCCGGACTGGACGCCACCCGTCGGCAACTGGCACGGCTGTTGCCGGAAACCAATCCGGGGCAGCCGGCCGCTTCACCCCCGCGTGACGCAGGAGACATCCGTTGAGCCTGGCCGAACTGCACGCCCGGGTTGCCGCCGCCGAACGCGAGGTTGAAGCCCGCCGCGAGCAAACCGGTGCGCAGTGCCGGCGCACCCTCGCCACTTGGCGCACTGGCTGGACCCCCGGACGGCTGGTCGTCGCCGGTCTGGCCTTGGGTTTCCTCAGTGGCCGCGCACGGCCACTGCGACTGGTCGGCAGCGACGGCGTGCTGAATCTGCTGCGCGCCCTCGCCAAATTGCTGGAACGCGCCGTTCCTGGACGCAGCGAACTTGCGGACCCGAACGCCGACGCCCCCAATCCCGCGGCATCCACCCCCACACCAGACGATCCCCCGGCTGTCTGGCCCGACGCACCGCGTCGCAGCAGTTCCCCTTTCGTGACCACGTCGTGAAATCATCGCTCCGCGCCATCACCCTCGACCTTGATGACACCCTTTGGCCGTTCGCTCCGATCGGCGAACGCATCGAGTCCACCCTCCACGCTTGGTTCGAAGCCCACAGCCCGCGCACCGCCGAACGCTTCCCGATCGCGGAAATGCGCGCGCTGCGCGAACGGGTCATGCTGGAATTCCCGGAGTTGGCGCACGACCTGGGCCTGCTGCGGCGGTTGACGATCGAGCGCGCGTTGCGCGAGAGCGGCGACGATCCGGAATTGGCCAGTGCCGCCTATGCAATCTTCTTCCGCGAACGCAACCGCGTGGATTTCTTTCCCGACGCGATTGCCTCCCTGCGCCGGATCTCCGCACATCTGCCGGTGGCCGCGCTGACCAATGGCAATGCAGACCTGGTCGCCATCGGCATCGGTGATCTGTTCCGGTTCGAACTGACCGCCCGCGAATACGGCGCACCCAAGCCCGACACCGGCCTGTTTCGCGAAGCCTGCCAGCGCCTCGAGGCCGAGCCCGGGGACGTACTCCACGTCGGCGACGACCCGCGGGTGGACATGGCCGGGGCCGCGCGGGCAGGAATGCGTACCTGCTGGATCGATCGCGGCCTGCACGCCTGGCCTGAGGCGCAACCGCCCGCCGACCTGCGGGTGACGACGTTGACCGCGCTGGCCGACTGGCTGGAATCCGGGGCCCCGCTGAAAAAGGTCGCCTGACCCTGCCCTGCGCGGGCGGTGCAGCGTCCATCTGCCACCACACCGGAATTTGCCGAGCCCTCGTGACAGGGCCGTGCCAACCGTGATGCCAAACCCGCGGTACAACGACCCCGCATCCATGGGATTCGATCATCCCCCGCCTCAAAGCATCATGGACACCCCCGGGGGAACGATGGAGAATTGCCCGCCGCCGACACCCTGATTGCGGCGACTCTTTTCTGACATCGATCCCTGCACGCGCCAATCGGCCCCTGCCCCGTAGTCCATCCCGACCCGTCCCAACCCGCCACGCCATGGAAGAAGTCCGCGCAGTAAGCGCATCAGCGCAGGCCGGGGGTTCGACACCACGCCATATCGTTGGTTTGGACGGCCTGCGCGGGATCGCCATCGCCGCAGTCCTGCTGTTCCATGCCGACCTCTACTGGGCACGCGGCGGCTATCTGGGCGTCGACCTGTTCTTCGTCATCTCCGGGTTCCTGATCACCGGGCTGCTGGCAAACGAATGCGAAGCCAATGGCCGCGTGAACCTCACCCAGTTCTACTGGCGCCGCGGCAAACGCCTGCTTCCGGCGGTGTGGCTGCTGATGGCAGGCATCACCCTGCTGGCCTGGCAACTGGCGCCCGACGCCCTGCCGCGGCTGCGGCGCGATGCGTTGGCGAGCTTTTTCTACGTGACCAACTGGGAATTGGTGTTCTCCCAGGTGGCGTATTTCGAATCGGTGGGTCGTCAACCGCTGCTGCAACACCTGTGGTCACTGTCAATCGAGGAGCAGTACTACATCGGCTGGGCGCTGCTGGTGGCGCTGTGCCTACCGCGCCTGAAGCGCAGCGGACTGGCCCTGCTGGCCCTGCTGCTAGCCGCCGCTTCGGCCGCGTGGATGGCGGCGCTGGCGGCGAAGATCGGCTACCCGGGCAACGCCGATCCGTCGCGGCTGTATTTCGGCACCGACACCCACGGCTTCCCTTTGCTGCTGGGCTCGGCACTGGGGCTGCTGTGGCGGCCGGAACGACTGTCGCTGCGACTCCGCGTGCTGGCGCGCGGCGGCTACTGGACGGTCGGCCTCGCTGCACTGGCGGCATTCGTCGCCCTGTGTGCGCTGCTGGGCGAAGAACGGCCTTCGCTGTATCCCTGGGGCTTCCTCCTGTCGGCGGCGGCCAGCCTGGGCCTGATCCTGGTGGCGGTCCATCCCGGAGTCGGTTTTGGCAGGCTGCTCGACAACCCTCCCATGCGCTGGCTGGGACAGCGCTCCTACGGCATCTACCTTTGGCATTGGCCAATCTACATGCTCACGCGCCCGGAGCTGGACCTGCCGGGCTGGGGGCCGCTGCCGATCCTCGCGCTGCGCCTGTTGCTGACCGCACTGGTCGCCGAGCTGTCCTACCGTTATCTCGAACAGCCGATCCGGCAAGGCTCGCTGGAACGGCTGTGGCGACGTGTTCGCGGCACCTCCGTCACGGTGTCGGAACCCCCACCCGTCGGTCGGGCTGCCGGCACCCTCCTGCGCGGCGCACAGTGGAGTGCTGCCTTGTTGACCCTGTGCCTGATGCCGGTGGCTGGCTGGATCCTGTGGCGCGCGCCCAGCCACACGGCGCCGGCGGCCGATGTGCAGCTGGCGATGCACCTGGGCCCACCCAAACCCGGGGCAGCAGCGGCCAGGCCCCCGCTGCCGGTGGCACCAGTCGCATCACCGGTTGTCGAGGCCGTGGACACCACCCCCAGCTACCAGGGAAAAGACCTGACCGCAGTTGGCGATTCGGTGCTGCTGGGCACCAGCCCGCTGCTCCAGCTCAGCCTGCGCGGCACCGACGTCCACGCCACCATGGGCTGGCAGGCCGCCGACGTCATCCGCCAACTTCAGGCATTGCGCAAGGACGACACCCTTCGGCCCGTGGTGCTGCTGCATTTGGGCACCAATGGCTATGTGTACGAAGGCCAACTGCGCGAGATCCTCACGCTCCTCGCCGACCGCGAACGGGTGATCCTGGTCGATTCCTCGGTGCCGCGGCGCTGGATGCGCGCCAATAACGCTTTGATCGAACAGCTGGCCCCCGAATTCCCGAACGTGGTGGTGTACCGCTGGAGTGAAGTCTCCAACGACCAGCCCGATTACTTCGTGTCCGACGGCGTCCACCTGACCGACCGTGGCCAGCGGACCTACATCGCCGGCATCATGCGCACCGGACACCTCGTCCCCGACACTCCCGCGTCCGAAACTGCCGCCGACGACACCCCGGAACTGCCTGCAGGGATCACTGCAGGCGACCTCTCCCCGACCTTGGTCATGCTCGAGCGGCCTCCCGTCGACGATCGCTATTGGCGCAAGCTGGCGCGTTGCGAAACCGACGACAACTGGCAGACCAAAGGCACGCGCGCGGGCGGCCTCGCCATCGCGCAGGCGGATTGGCAGCGCTGGGGCGGCACCGTGTTCGCCGTTTCCCCCGATCTGGCCACTCCGGAACAACAAATCGCCGTTGCCGACCGCATTTCGACCCAGGGCTGGACACCACCGAACGGCACCCGCATCCCACCGATCGGCTTTGCGCGCTGGCGCTGTGCTGCCACCCTGCGCCCGCCACGCCCGACCAATGGCGATGCCGCCTCGATGACCTACACCCGCGACAGCGTGCTGGCCCAACAGTTCCATCTGGGCGAACGCGGCGAGGTGGTGCGCGACCTGCAGACCATCCTCGGCCTCAAGAGCGATGGAATCTACAGCAAGACCACCCGCGACAAGCATCGCAGCTACCTCGAGCTGCACGGCTTGCCCCTCGTAAACGCGGCGGAATGACGGTTCCCACGTCGGTTACCGAGTCGCCGCTGCCGCAGGACCGCTCGCCGGCAGCTTGACCTCGAACGGGATCGCCGCCAGTTGATCCGGCGACCTGCCCAATCGTTTCAACAGGGTGGCCCAACGCGGATCGCCGTGCAACGGTTTGAACAACGGCTCGATGGCAATCATCGGCAACGCCGAATCCTTGTATTCGACCGCCTTGTCCAGCCATGCAAACGCTTGGTCGATATTGCCGCGCCAGGCTTCGACATAGGCGATGTTGTAGGCCGCATCCTTGTCGTACTTGGCGATGATCTGCGCCAGCACGGCATCCGACTTCGCCTTGTCGCCGAGCGAGTGGTAAGCCATGGCCTCACCGAACAGGCGGAAGGGTTCGAATGGCTCTTTTTCGACCTCGGCAAGCGCCGCCTGTGCATCACCCTTGAACAGCAGCGACGTGCCGATGATGAAATGGGTGACCGGTTGGTCTGGCTCCATGCCCAGCGCAGTTCGGCTTGCCGTGATGCTCGCGTCATATCGACCAGCCTGCTGGTAGGCGATGCCCAGTTGCGAAAATCCGATCGCTTCCATCGGATCGCGGGCGACGATGTACTCATCGATCTTCACGGCTTGATCCATGCGTCCGAGGCTCTTGGCGATGTCTTCGGCGACATTCAGGTTGTTGAGGTCATGCGATCCTGTCGCCAAGGCGCGTTGCATGTGCTTCGCAGCGAGCGCGAGGTCGCCGTCGTGACGCAAGGCAATCTGTGCCAACTGCGCATGCGCTTGGCTGTTGCTTGGATCAATCGCCAATGCCTTGTTGGATGCCTCGCGGGAAAGTCGGTAACCCGCATCAGCTGGCACCAAGCCAAACCCGGCCTGGCTGCCGTAGGCAACCGCCAGCGCATTCCAGGCGCGAGCGTAGTTGGGATCAAGCGCCAGCACCTGTTTCAGCATGCCGATCTGCTGTTCATAGGAGTCCGCTTCCTGCAGTGGGATGGCCAATGCCTGCAAATACAGGGTGTAGGCCTCGGGGGTGGTCCGGCGCGTCTTCGGAACGGCATTCCCGAGCAGCTTGATCTTCAGCTGCGCCACCACCGACGCGCCGATTTCGTCCTGAATTGCGAAGATGTCGTCCAACGGACGGTCGAGGGTGTCGTTCCAGAGCAGGGTATCCGAGCGCCCGTCGATCAATTGCACGGTGATGCGCACGCGGTTGCCTGCCTTGCGCACCGAGCCGTCCAGGATGTAGCCCACGTCCAGTTTTCTGGCGATGACGGAGATCGCCTCCTTGCGCTCGCGAAACGCGAATGCAGAAGTTCGCGAGATGACCCGGAGTTGCGGAATCCCGGCCAACAGATTGAGCAGCTCTTCGGATAGTCCGTCCGACAAATACTGCTGGTCATGCGCTTGGCTCATGTCCACGAACGGCAGCACCGCGATCGAGCGCTCACCGAAGGTGTCCTTGATCGCGTCACTGCGCCCCTCCAGCCGCGCCTCCTGCGCCACCGCCGCCTGCCGCTGCGGTGCCAGCACGAACTTGTCGAACGCGAAGTAGCCGATGGCCAGCGCCAGCACCACCATGATCAGACGGTCGAAGCCCTTGCCCGAACGCGGCTCACCCGAGGCCGCAGCCTCACGACCTGATTCGCGCTCCAGGCCTTGCGCCGTCCATTCGAACACCCAGGCCAGCACCAATGCCGGGATGAAGCCAACGGCCAGGACTATCGTCAGCGTGCGCGCGATCGACAGCGGTACGTTGAAGAACGGCAGCACGGTGCCGACCACCTGCACCAGCAGCCAAGCCCCGGCCAGATACAGCCCCGCCACGCGAATCACGTTGCGTCGCTTGAGTTCGGCAAGCAGCTGCTTCACCCACACTACTCCCGTTTGCGAGTCATGGCCTCACGCGCCATCGTAGCCGTAGATTGACGCCAGGCACACGACATTGATGGGCCTGTTCCTGCCCAACGCCTGACGCGCAGCGCCGCATGACGGCGAACGCGCCGCGCTGGCCTGGATCGAGACCATCGCCCGGATCGCCGGCAGCCACGGCAAGCGTGATCGACGCTTGGGACAAGGCTGGAAACGGGCTCCCAGCACCGCCTCAATCCCCCTCATCCAATTTGCCGACGGCGAAGCGAATGCTGGCCAGCTGCTCCGGTGCCCTGCCGAGCCTGTGCAGGAATTGCAGCCAGCGCGGATCATCCCGAATCGGGTTGAAGGCGCTGTCGGCAGCGATCATCGGCAGCGCCGAATCCTTGTATTCGACCGCCTTGTCCAGCCAGGCAAACGCGCTGTCGGCATTGCCGCGCCAGGCTTCCACGTAGGCGATGTTGTAGGCGGCATCCTTGCTGTACTTTTCGACCAGCTCCGCTAATACCGCATCCGATTTGTCTTTCCTGCCCAAGCTGTGCCAAGCCATGGCCTCGCCGAACAGGCGAAACGGTTCGAACGGCTCCTTGCCCGCCTCGGCAAGCGCGGCCTCGGCATCACCCTTGCGCAACAGGGAAACCGCAATGGCGTAATGGGAAATGATCCGCTTCGGCTCCAGCACCAGCGCGGTGCGGCAGGAATCGATCGCGGCATCCAATTCACCTTGGTTCTGGAAGGCAAGGCACAGTCCGGCGTGGACGTTGGACTGCATCGGATCGCGCGCGCGCAGGGACTTGAGGATCCGGATAGCAAGGTCGATCCGTCCCAGACTCTTGGCAACGAGTTCCGCCTCGCCAAGTACATACGTATTGTGCGGCTCCAACTCCAGCGCCCGCTGGATGTGCTGCGCCGCCTTGGCCTGGTCGCCTTCGTGATAGAGGGCGATATTGGCAAGTTCCGCGTAGGCATCGGCCGAATTCGGATCGATTCTCAACGCCTTGTCGGCCGCTTCCCGAGCCAGCACGTAGCCTTCGTCCGCAGGCACCAGACCCAGACCCGCCTGACTGCTGTAAACGACGGCCAGCATGTTCAATGCTTCGACATAGCCCGGATCGATGGCCAGGGCTTGCTTCGCCAGATCCAGCGCCTGTGCATATCCTGCGCTGGAATGTTGCCGGTAACTGCTCAAGCTCTGCAGGAACAGCGTGAAAGCGCGCGGGTCGGTTCGATGGGCCTTGGGAGCGCTGTCGCCCAGCAGCTTGATCTTCAGCTGCGCCACCACCGCAGCACCAATCTCGTCCTGGATCGCGAAAATGTCATCCAGTGGCCGGTCGAAGGTGTCGTTCCACAATTGGGTATCCGAGCGCCCGTCGATCAATTGCACGGTGATGCGCACGCGATTGCCCGCCTTGCGGATGGAGCCATCGAGGATGTAGCCCACGTCCAGCTTGCGCGCAATGGCCGTAATATCCTCCTTGCGATCACGAAACGCGAACGCCGACGAACGCGAAATCACCCGCAATTCCGATACGCGTGCCAACAGATTGAGCAGTTCTTCGGCGATCCCGTCCGACAAATACTGCTGGTCATGCGCTTGGCTCATGTCCACGAACGGCAGCACCGCGATCGAGCGCTCGCCGAAGCTGTCCTTGATCGCGTCGCTGCGCCCTTCCCGCCGCGCCTCCTGCGCCACCGCCGCCTGCCGCTGCGGTGCCAGCACGAACTTGTCGAACGCGAAGTAGCCGATGGCCAGCGCCAGCACCACCATGATCAGGCGGTCGAAGCCTTTGCCCGAGCGCGGCTCACCCGAGACAGCATCCTCACGACTGGAATCGCGCTCCAGGCCTTGCGCCGTCCATTCGAACACCCAGGCCAGCACCAACGCCGGAATGAATCCCACGGCCAGGACAATCGTCAGCGTGCGCGCGATCGACAGCGGCGCGTTGAAGAACGGCAGCACGGTGCCGGTCACCTGCACCAGCAACCAAGCCCCGGCCAGATACAGCCCCGCCACGCGAATCACGTTGCGTCGCTTCAATTCGGCAAGAAACTGATTCATGCAGGCCGCGCTCTCCGGGCCGGGACCCCGCGCCCGGCCGGTGGCGACAGTCTTGCACAGGATGTCCGACCTGTCCGGGTGATTCGCCTTTTCAGGCGGGGTGCAAATCCACCGATGCCGTACGGCAAGCGATACCGATTTTTCGACCGCCCACGCGTCAGCACATCACGACGTCCAGAGGGTCTCCACAACACGACCGACGGTGCGGGCCAGGCAAGGTCATGGGCAGGTCGTCATCTGACTGGAACAGGTCCGTGTCGCCCAACCGCGGACATGCCTGTCTTCGAAGGAAGCATCGACCTCGACCCAATCCCCTTTGCAGGCATGGATGCGCACGGTGTAGGAATCCGGGCCCACTGCGTTCCCATCCGGGTCGATGAAGGAAAGCTGCGCGACCACGGGAGCGTCGGACGAGGGCCCGCGATGAAGCGTCGGCGCGTTGAGCATCAGGCCGAGATAACGCCCCGAGACCCAGCCCTCTCCCCTGAACAGCACCTTGTCCGGCTTGTTGCCCTCATAGTCCAGCATGATCGCATCGCTGATGCGGAACCAGCCGTTCTGCGACCCCGTGATCGTCACCTCGGCAGCCTTGTCGTAGCCTGCGACACCTCCCGGCGGCGGCAACCGGGCGATGACGGCATGGCCGGTACCCGGCCCGGAACGGACGGCCAAGCCATTGGGATCGGTGTCGGTGGACCAGGCCGAGAGATTGCAGACGGCGGTTTCCGTCGCCGCAGCATGGGTGGTCGACACCATCGTGTTTCCCATGACCAGCAGCAGCCCCACGGCAGCAGCGGCATGACGCAAGGAATGATTCATGGTCTGGTTTTCCGTTTCCCGACCGGCGGTCCCGCGGAGCACGTGGTTCCTCCAGGCGTGCGAGGTTCAGGCCTGAGGATAGTCCAATTCGACATTGCCTATTCGCCAGCGAGTGCACCGGCCGAGCGTGGGTCAAGGCCATCAGCCGGATCGCCGGCAATCGCTGCGTCCGTTTGCGTCGGCTCCGGAGTCCCCCAAGGCACCGGCGGATTTGTCGCCACACCGAAAACGTACAGGCCTGTGCGGGACGGCCGGAGCCCGCGCGGATCAAAACGCGCGGCGGAAATGCCGCCATGGACGGGCTCAACGCGGGAGTTGGAACTGCGCTTGCGTGCGCTGACACGTCCTGGATGGACGTGTTCAGCGCAGTCCGAAGGCAAGCCAGCTCAGCCCGACTGCCCCGGCGCCCGCAGCTCGGCCGATTTGGCCTGGCGGTTGCGCCGCGCGCGCAGCAGCCAGCGCAGCCCCCAACCTGCCAGCGCCAACGCCAGCCACAGCGGCCACGCCGCTGCCAAGGCCACGACCACCACCAGCAAGCCCTGCCAGCCCGCGCGCAGCGACTCGCCCAGCCTGAGCCAGAACCCAGGGCCGCGGGCGCGCAGGATGGCTTGGGTGTCCGGCACGGTCTGCTCGCGCACCTGCACCGGCTGTTCCAGATTCAGCGTCAGCGTGCTGAAGGCGATGCGATCCTGCAGCTCGCGCTGCGCCACCGCGGCCTCATCGCGGGCGGCCAGGAGCTCGGCACGCGCTTGCGCGGCGTCGACCCGGTCCGTCGTCCGCGCCGGCTGCTGCGCCGCCTGCTGGACCTCCTGCTGCAAGGCCTGTGCACGGGCCGCAGCCAGCGCCTGCCGCAACAGGTCGAACTGGGCGTCGGTGGCCTCGAACTCGCGCTGATCGAGGAACTGCATCTGCCGGGCAATGCTGCGCAGGAAGTCCTGGGTGCGTTCACTGGGGACCCGCACCACCAGCGAACCGCGGGTGACGATTTCCGACAACACCAGCATCTGCGCATTGCCGATCGGACGGCGGATACTGCCTTGCGGGCTGGTGCTGATGGTGTTCCTGACCACGAAGCCATGGGCGGCGGCCACCGCATCCTCGATGGCCAGGGTGGCGGCGTAGACGTCTTTGACCTGGAATTGCGCGCTTGCGGTACGGATGAATCGACGCTCCGGATCGCTGGCGGTGTTCGCGCTGGAGGCAAGTTGATTTGCATCGACGCCTGCCTGCTGCACCGGCGCGGGCGCGGCGGCTTCCTTTTCCGTCGGCATGACGGCCCCCGGGGCTGGCGCCATGCCGACAGTCGGTGCCGATGCGGACTCCGCGGCAGCATCGGCTTGTGCTGCCGCTGCCGCAGCGCCATGGTCGCCCTGCTGCGCGCAGCCGATCAGCAGCACCAGCAGGGCAGCGGTCAAGGTCGAACGAGTGAGAAAACGCGGCACGGTGGCGATCTCCATGGTGGGTTTCTGTACTCAACGCAGCACCGGGGTGATCGGGGTTGGCTGGCCCTCCCACTGACGAACGAGGTGCCACGGCAGCGCCACCCTCGGCGCTTCTGCAGTGGCAAGGGTATCGGTTCCGCCCATAAAAAACCCCCGCCTCGCGGCGGGGGTTTTCGTTGGTCGCAGGTGCAACGGGTGACGCCGGATCAGAAATCCATCCCGCCCATGCCGCCCATGCCGCCGCCCGGCGGCATCGCCGGTTCGTCCTTCTTCGGGGCTTCGGCCACCATCGCTTCGGTGGTGATCATCAACCCGGCGATCGAGGCCGCATTCTGCAGCGCGGTGCGCGTGACCTTGGTCGGGTCGAGGATGCCGAATTCGATCATGTCGCCGAACTCGCCGTTGGCGGCGTTGTAGCCGAACGCACCGGAACCTTCGACCACGCGGTTCAGCACCACCGACGGCTCTTCGCCGGCATTGGTGACGATCTCGCGCAGCGGGGCTTCCATCGCACGCAGGGCGATGACGATGCCGTGGTTCTGGTCTTCGTTGTCACCCTTGAGGCCCGCGATCGCGGCCTTGGCACGGATCAGGGCGACGCCGCCGCCGGGGACGATGCCTTCTTCAACGGCCGCACGGGTGGCGTGCAGGGCGTCTTCGACGCGTGCCTTCTTTTCCTTCATCTCGACTTCGGTGGCCGCACCGACCTTGATGACGGCCACGCCGCCGGCCCGCTTGGCGACGCGCTCCTGCAGCTTCTCGCGGTCGTAGTCCGAAGAGGTCTCTTCAATCTGCGCCTTGATCTGCTTGATGCGGGCTTCGATGCCTGCGGTTTCGCCGGCACCGTCGATGATGGTGGTGTTTTCCTTCGACACCTGGATCTTCTTGGCGCGACCCAGATCCTTGATGGTGGCCTTCTCCAGCGACAGGCCGACTTCTTCGGAGATCACGGTGCCGCCGGTCAGGATGGCCATGTCTTCCAGCATCGCCTTGCGACGGTCGCCGAAGCCCGGTGCCTTGACGGCGCAGACCTTGACGATGCCGCGGATGGTGTTGACGACCAAGGTCGCCAGCGCTTCGCCTTCGACTTCTTCGGCCACGATCAACAGTGGCTTGCCTGCCTTGGCGACGCCTTCCAGCACCGGCAGCAGTTCGCGGACGTTGGAGATCTTCTTGTCGTGCAGCAGGATGAACGGGTCATCCAGCTCAACCTGCTGGCTCTGCTGGTTGTTGATGAAGTAAGGGCTCAGGTAGCCGCGATCAAACTGCATGCCTTCGACCACGTCGAGTTCGTTGTCCAGACCGGAGCCTTCTTCAACGGTGATCACGCCTTCTTTGCCGACCTTTTTCATCGCGTTGGCGATGATGTTGCCGATCGACTCGTCGGAGTTGGCGGAGATGGTGCCGACCTGGGCGATGGCCTTGTCGTCAGCGGTGGGCTTGGACTGCTTCTTCAGCTCGGCGACAGCGGCGGTGACGGCCTTGTCGATGCCGCGCTTCAGGTCCATCGGGTTCATGCCGGCAGCGACGGCCTTCATGCCTTCGCGGATCATGGCCTGAGCCAGAACGGTGGCGGTGGTGGTGCCGTCACCGGCGTTGTCGGAAGTTTTGGAGGCCACTTCCTTCACCATCTGCGCGCCCATGTTCTCAAACTTGTCAGCCAGTTCGATTTCCTTGGCGACGGACACGCCGTCCTTGGTGATGGTGGGGGCGCCGAAGCTCTTGTCGAGCACCACATTGCGGCCCTTCGGACCGAGCGTAACCTTGACCGCATTGGCCAGGACATTCACGCCGCGCAGGATCTTGGCGCGGGCGTCTTCACCGAAACGTACGTCTTTAGCTGCCATGAGAATTACCTCGAAATACTTGAAATGGGGAAACCGCAGAGCGGATCAGACAGCCAGCGCGCGGCATGCACGCGGGTGCGCGCTGCGCCTGCTGGCCGGGGTTATCAGCCGATGACGGCGAAGATGTCGTCTTCGCGCACGACCAGATATTCGGTGCCGTCGAGCTTCACTTCGGTGCCGCTGTACTTGCCGAACAGCACCTTGTCGCCAACTTTCACGGCCGGAGCGCGCACGCTGCCGTTGTCGAGTGGCTTGCCTGTGCCTACCGCCAGCACTTCACCGCGGATGGGTTTTTCGGTGGCGCTGTCAGGGATCACGATGCCGCCAGCGGACAGGCGCTCTTCTTCCATGCGCTTGATGACGACGCGATCATGCAGGGGTTTCAGGTTCATGGGATCCTCGTTAAGTGACTGATTGGATTGAAAGGTCCAAGGGATTGTTAGCACTCGCCTTGGGTGAGTGCCAAGTTTAACCGACGAAAACGCCGCAGTGAACTGTGGCGGTCGGGGTCCGCCAGATGTGGGGCGGCTGGATGCCGCTTTCAAGAGGCTGAGGTGAAATGACCGTTCACGGCTACCATCGCACAACTCTGGCGCACTGATCAGGCCACGCATGACCCCTTCGCTGCAGCATCATTTGGCACTCGATGCCCGCTTGCTCGACGCGGTGCAGCGTATTCGTTTGCTCTCGGCCGTCAGTTGGCCGATGGCGACGCAGGCAGCGTTTCTGCAGAACTGGCGAGCAGGGCAACCGCGTTTGCCTGCACCCGATTACCTGCGTCGCGACATGCGTGAGGTGATTCAGACCTTGCAGGCGATCCATGCGCAGGCCGATCCCGCGTGTCCGATGGGCGAGTATCTGTGTCGCACGACGGATAGCTGGCTGGTCGCGGCGGAGCTGATCCAAAGCGTTGGTGATGCCGAGGTCAGCCTGCATTCGCAGCGTCTGTTCGGACGGCCCGGCGACCGTCTGCCTGGTTCAGCCTTGACCAATGTCGATGCCGCACGCCACTTCATTGCGATTGCCGACAGTGTGGATGGCGAGGGCGCGATCAGCGAACCCGACTATGTGCTGTCGGCCGAAGTGATGCGTGACGAGTTGCAGAGCGCGCTGGACGCGTTCTTCGTCGGGCACCGCGTCACGGTGGAGATCGATCCTGACCTGATTGCCAAGGCGGCTGCGGGGCCAACCCGCATTCGTTTGCGTGCCGACACTGCGTTCACCGAGTACGACCTTCGGCAATTACTGGAGCATGAGGCATTCGTGCACTCATTGACCGGCTTGAACGGTCGCGAGCAGCCGCACGTGCGCAGTCTGTCGCGCACGGCACCGCGGGTGATAGCGACCCAGGAAGGTTTGGCAACGTTTGCAGAGTTGATCACGGGAGCGATTGATCTGCCGCGCCTGAAGCGACTTTCGCTGCGCATCATCGCCATTGAAATGGCCTTGAACGGCGCCGACTTCATCGATGTCTTCCGTTATTTTCTGGAACAGGGTCAGAGCGAAACCGAGAGCTTTTCCTCAGCGCAACGGGTGTTCCGCGGCTGCCCGACCAGTGGCGGCGCCGCGTTCACCAAAGACGCGGTGTATCTGCATGGCATGTTGAGCGTGCATACCTTTTTCCGCTGGGCGCTCAAGCATCGACGCCCGCGTCTCACACATCTGTTGTTCGCGGGCAAGATGGCCTTGCATGACGTGTTCACGCTGGAGCCCCTGTTCGAGGACGGCACCATTGCCGAGCCGCTCTATTTGCCGCCTTGGGCGCAGCGCGCCAATGGGCTGGCGGGCTTTCTCGCCTTTTCGCTGTTCGCCAATCAGATTCGCATCGATCAGGTCGTGGCGGAGGATCTGGTGTTGGGCCTGTAATCGTTCGACGGTGCGGTTCAGCGCCACCAAAACAGTTCCGCCCAACGCACTTCGGGGAGCAGAAAAGCCCCGTGTTCACCGCGATTCCAAACCGCCGAACCATCGCCATCAAGATCAGCATCGTACCAACTGCCAGCGGCGAGGGCGGTGACGGCGCTGGCATCGTCGCAGCGCAGTGACAAGGTGAACTCGTAGCATTGCTCGAACTTGGCATAGGGTTCGATGGCACCGCACACGGTGGGCTGCAGATCCACCAGTGCCTGCAAGGTCTGTACGCACAGTTGCTGGACGTGCGCGCTGTCTGTCGCATCGACCAGCACGCGCAGTTGCAGCGTGCGCCGTGCGTTCGGGCGCACATGACCGGCTTGCGACAGCGCAGCGCGCGCCATCATCAAGACGCTGATCGGTGCAGTGATGAACAGGAACATGGTGATCAGCAATTCATGCGCGCTGGCCTGACCGGCCAGCGCGTTGATACCCATGGATGCAATCAGCACGCCACCCACGCCCAACGTGGTCGCCTTGGTGGGTGCCTGCACTCGCGTGTGGAAGTCAGGCAATCGGGCCAGACCCCACGCGCCAATCAGTGCAAACAGACTGCCAGTGACCAGCACGATGGCGATCAGCCCTTCGATGAGCTGTTGCAGGATCGGGTTCACTCGAGAATGTTCCGCCGCACTAGGTACTTGGATAGCGCCAATGCGCCAACGAAACCAACTGCGCCAATGATCAGCGCGATCTCGAAGTACAGCAGCGAACCCTGGCGCATGCCGAACAGCACCAACAAACTCAGGGCCAGAATGTCGAGCATGGCGAGTGCCAAGATGCGATCCGGAATACGTGGACCCATCAGCAGCCTGTAAAGGCAGAGCAGGAGTCCGACCAGAAGCAGACCGATGCTCAGGTTCAAAGACGTGGCGATCATTCGAAGATCTCCTTCAGCGGGGTTTCATAGCGGGACTTGATCTGCGCGATCGTGGCTTCGGCATTGGCATGCAAAGCGCGCAGCCCAGCAGCGGCCGTTCCTGAGCAGGGTTCAGGTGAGCGAGATCGAAGCAAGAGGACAAAGACGCAGCGCCAACGTTAGTGCGATCCGCACCATGAGCAGAAGATAACGCCGCGAACGGTCATTTTCCATGTGGTACGACAGATGTCTCGGCAGGTGACGGGATGGGTGGCGCGTCCAGCCAGAGTCAGTGCGCCCATTCAACACTCGAGCGTCGTGGGAAATACGGTGTTGTCGGGCTAGGCCAGAATGCCCTGCGCTGCCGTCGAACTGAGCGATCGCCCGCGTCAGCAGCGGCAAATTGAAGCCATGAAAAAAGGTGAGTGTGTTGTTCAGGCAACGCGTGGACAGGAAGCGATTCGGATAGGCAATCCTTGGCATGACGAGTGACGCTTTGAAACAAGTGTGGTTGATCAGATGCAGCAAGCCCTCGACCACTGCGCGCGGCATGGATGGTCCAAGCAACAAGCTGATCAAGACCAGATGCGAGATGGTCGAATAGACCAACTGTCTCGTCAGATCGCGCGGGAAAATCGCGGTTGATGGACGGGGCAGTGGACTGGATACCGCAGGCACTCGGACATTCCTGCCGATGACTTGCGACAATGCCGCAATGCAGTTTTTTTTGCGCCAGTTGCGGGTGCTGCCACGTGTCGAGGGATTCATTGACCAGCATGACGACATACCTTTGGGGCGCTAGCGGTGCGGTGGGGCAGTTCGTTCTGCCGTTGCTGGCATCGGCGCCGGGGCGTTTGCTGGCCTACAGCAGGCGCCCGCAGAGCGCGCAGATGCCGACGGTCGCGCAGGCGGGTGTTGAGTGGCGATGCGCGGATATCAGTCGGCAGGAACTGCGATTGAATGACAGGGATTCGAATGTCCTGATCTGTGCTGGTCCGCTGGATCACTTCACAAGGTTGATGGGACGCACGGCCCTGCCCGCAGGGACAAGAATTCTTGCGCTGTCGTCCTTGAGTGCGCGCTGGAAGGCGGGCTCACCAAACGTTGCCGATGCCAGACTCGCCGCTCGCCTGCTGGATGCCGAGGCAGAACTGGTGTCTCGCTGCGAAGCCATGGCTGCGACCGCGTGCATCCTGCGCTGCGGACTGGTCTATGGCGCGGGCGTGGATCGCACCCTCACGCCGTTGCGTCGAATCGCCTCTCGATGGCGGATGTTGCCTTGGCCGCGTGGCGCGCGAGGACTGCGCCAACCGGTCCATGCGGACGATATCGCGCGGGCTCTGGCGCATGCCGCTCAGGCCAAGGTGCCCTTGCATGGCGTGTTTGAACTTCCAGGGCCGGAACGACTTTCCTGGCCGGTCATGTTGCAGCGGGTTCTGCAGACAACGCCGACACCCTCACGCCTGTGTTTGTTGCCCGACTTTGCGCTGGAGCGCATCTTGCGTGCACTCACAAGGCGCGGCGAACCCTGGGCATCGAAGCTATCGATGTTGCAGCGCGTATACGAAGATCAGGTAACTGCCGTCGATGACTGGTATCGGTTTGGGGTGATTCCGCGCGCCTTCTCGCCAACCCCAGCGGACTTCTCCTTCGATGGCGCGTCGATCAAATCAATGGCTTAGTGTCCATTTTCAGACGTTGGTTGCGATCGCTGAAGGGGTAACAAGGTGCGATCCAATCAAGCGCGAGATTGGTGTATGTCGGAGTCGTATTGTGCGCAGCAACATTAGCGTTGACTGTGACCATACGGCGCAGAATTGCCAGCGCTCACAAGCGAAGGATACATTAACGGTCGATTCATCACCCCGGTCACCAGAAGGACATGAACATGCAGGCTCGATTGACCCTGTCGATGGCCCTGTCGGCGTTGCTGCTCTCTGCTTGCAGCAGCTCCAGCAACAGCCCGCGCGCCGTCGCCACCGCCCCCGCCACCAACGACAGCGGAAGCGCCGTCAATGGCGTCATCACCGCTCGCTTCAATCCTTCTGCGGGTGTGGTTCCGCTGCCGAACAACTTGCTGTTGTCCGGTACGCGCGACCTGACGCTGAACATCCCGCTCGGGACTGGAAATCCGGCCGATTTCAGCAATCCGCAAGTGGCGCTGAACACGCTGGATGGCTGGAGCACAACGACGCCTTGGACCTTCGCGTTCAGCGCTGCTCCCAACCCTGCGACGGTTATCCCAGGTCAATCGGTACGCATGTTTCAGGTCACCCTGACCGGTCCGGGTGGCGGCACCAACGGACTCACGCGTGAATTGGTTGCTGGCGTCGACTTCGTCACCGCGCCAGTTTCGAGCGATACCACGGGGCGTACATTTGCAGTTGTTCCACTCAAGCCGTTGGCGCAAATGACTTCGTACATGGTCGTGGTCACCGACAACGTGCGCGACGCCCGTGGCAACGATGCCACGCCTGAGCAGACCTACTTCCTGACCAAGCGCACCGCGGCGTTGTGCTCCGGTGGTGTCAGCACTGAGCCGATGTTGCCAACAGCGACGGCTTGCGCGCTTGAACCATTGCGTCAGTTGACCAATTCGCACCTTGCGGTGGCCGCGGCGGCGGGCATTCCGCGTGACGAGGTCGTCGTTTCTTGGGTGGCGACCACGCAGAGCGTCACACCGGTCATGCAGACTGTTCGCGCCATTACTCAACCGGGCGCGGCGACCTTGGTGCCAACCGGCATGACCACAGCTGCTGCTGGATTGCCGCCGGTGGCGGACATCTACATCGGCACGCTGACGGTGCCGTATTACCTGTCTGCACCAAGTGCGGAGAACCCCACCGCACCGTTGAATGGATTCTGGAAGGCGGCACCGGGTGCCTACATCTCGGCACTTGCCAACGCAGGACTGGACCCCACGTCAACCAACATCACCTTTGCCAATCCGATTCCTGTCGCTACCGGCAGTCAGACGATCCCGGTGATTGCGACGGTGCCGAACGCTGCGTCCAATCAGTTCAAGCCAAGTACTGGTTGGCCAGTCGTGATCTTCCAGCACGGTATTACCCGCAACCGTTCCGATGCACTTGCGATTGCCGCAACCTTGGCGGGTCAGGGATTTGCTGTCATTGCCATCGATCTGCCCCTGCACGGTCTGCCTGCCAGCAGCCCGTTCAACATCGAAAATTCACCTTTCGGCCCGGCAGCCAACGAGCGCACGTTTGCAGTCGACTACGTCAACAACAGCACCGGTGCCGCCGGTCCGGACGGCAATGCGGATGATTCAGGCACGCACTTCATCAACCTGTCCTCATTGCTGACCTCGCGTGACAACGTGCGTCAGGGCGTGGCCGATCTGTTTGTTTTAGCCAAAACCATTCCCAGCATCGATTTTGATGGCAATGGGGCTGACTTCGACGGTTCACGGATCGCCTTTACCGGCCAGTCGCTTGGCTCCATCGTGGGAACGCAGTTCGTCGCGCTGGAGCCGACCGTCAATCAGGCGGTGTTGTCGGTGCCCGGCGGCGGCATTGCTCGCTTGCTGGAAGCCTCGCCGACCTTCGGTCCGCGGATCCGTGCGGGTCTGGCGGCATCCGCTGGCCTGCAACCCGGAACACCGAACTACGACAGTTTCTTTGGCGCAACTCAGCAAGCCATAGATTCGGCTGATCCGGTCAACTACGCGTTTGCGACCCTGCAAAAGTCGATCCTGCTGCACGAAGTTGTCGGCAACGGGACGGATGTGTTGCCCGACCAGGTGATCCCGAATGCCGTCGCCGGCGCACCACTATCGGGTACCGAGCCATTGATTCGTGCCTTTGGCCTGTCGACCCTGACGAGCACCACCCTTTCGGATACCCGCGTACGTGGTGTCGTTCGTTTTGTCGCCGGTGACCATGGATCTTTGCTGTCTCCCACCGCGTCCCTGCTGGCCACTATGGAAATGCAAGGTCAAATGGCCAGTTTTCTCGCCTCGGGTGGTACTGCGGTGCTGATCCAGAATTCTTCCGTCATCCGCACGCAGTAAGCAGACATCAAGGAAAGACACATGTCCACTCAATCATTGAATGCCCGTTTGCATCGTCTGACACCACTCAGTCTGGCCGTGGCGACGGCCCTGTTTGCGCAAGGCGCGTTCGCCGTCGAGTTCAGCCGTGGCGATCTGACCGGCTCCATCGACACGACCATCACTTGGGGCGCATCCGTGCGCGCAGAGGATCGCGATGACCGTCTGATCGGCAAGGTCAATCTGGATCCAACCATTGGCGCACGGGTGACGGCATTGCAGGCTCAGGGCCGCTATGTCGAAGCGCAAGCGCTTGCCTTGGCGGCGCCGGGTCGCTTTTCGGTCAATTCCGACGATGGCAATCTGAAATACGACAAAGGCGATCTGATTTCCAATGCCCTCGGCTTGACCACCGAGCTGAGTCTCGATTGGCGTGGCTGGGGAGCCTTCGTGCGCGCTACCGGTTTCTACGACTTCGAAACCATGGATCGTGACGACATCAGCGACGTGGCCAAAGATCAAATTGGCAATCGCACTCGCCTGCTTGATGCCTTCATCTTCCGCGACTTCGAGTTTGGCGATGCAGTGACCGGCAATTTCCGCCTCGGTAAGCAGGTGGTGAGTTGGGGCGAAAGCACTTTCATTCAAGGTGGTATCAACGCCATCAATCCGGTCGATGTGTCGCGCTTGCGGGTGGCCGGTGCGGAGCTGAAAGAGGCGTTTCTGCCCATCAACTCGGCGTGGGCATCGTTCAATCTGACCGACAATCTGGCCATCGAAGCGTTGTACATGTTTGAGTGGAAGCCGACCGAAGTGGAACCGTCGGGAACCTACTTCGCCAACAACGACGTCGGTCTGACGGGCGGTGAGTTCTTGATGCTGAACTTCGGTTTGGTGGACGAACCGGCGGACTACAACGTCTGTCGTACCAACCCGGCGGCTGATCCGCGCTGTGCGGCGGCCTTCCCGCGTGCGGCCGACAACGAGGCTGGTGACAGCGGCCAGTATGGTCTGGCGATGCGCTATTTTGCTTCGGAATTGAACGATACGGAGTTCGGTCTTTACTACCTGCGTTATCACAGCCGACTGCCCTACATCTCCGGCACGGCAGTGACAAATTCGTCGACGACCTCAGGGCGCTATTTCATTGAGTACCCGGAAGACATCAACCTGTACGGCTTGAGCTGGAACACGATGTTGCCGGCGGGTGTCGCCTTCCAGGGTGAACTGAGCTACCGCGACAACATGCCGCTGCAGATCGACGACGTGGAAATCCTGTTTGCGGGGCTTAGCCCGCTCAACGTGCTGATCGCGGAGCCCTACCTGCGCTTTGTCAGCCAGTTGGGTCAGGCCACGCCGGGACAGTATCTGCGTGGTTATGAGCGCCATGAAGTGAGCCAGTTGCAGTTCACCTTTACCAAGGTGATCGGCCCCGGCAATTTTCTCGCAGCCGATCAAATCTCCACCGTGGCAGAGTTTGGAGCCACGAAGGTTTGGGATCTGCCGACACTCGATGTTTTGCGCTATCAGGGCGACGGCACCGATACGGGCTGCGGTCCGGATGCTGCGACCGGTAACGGACGCAATCCCTACACCTCCTGCTTCGGCTTCCCGACGCAGTTCTCTTGGGGCTATCGTCTTGCCGCCAAGGCGGACTACAACAGCGTTGCAGGCAAGGCCATCAACCTCTCGCCGCGCATCGCCTTCAATCACGACGTGAATGGCACCTCGCCCGGACCCGGCGGCAACTTCA
>NZ_JADZDS010000108.1 GCF_020850895.1 Thermomonas sp.
AACAACGGTTGCCAACAAGCCCAAAAAGCCCTGAAATCCGACCCCGTTCGAGACCCGTTTTGAGGGGCCTGCAAGTGGCTCCATTACGGCGATCATCGGTGGCTCCATTGACCCGGTCGGTGACAACCGCCCGGACGGCGGTCACGAAGTCGGCGCCGGGATGCTCGGCGAGGTAGACCAGCGCATCACGGTGAAGCTCGGCACCAGCGGGCGCAACACGGTAGCCGCGCGGGCACCGGAAACCAGGCCGCTCCGCAGCAATCGCGGCGGTCGCGTAGTCGATTCCGGGATGCTCGGCGAGGTAGACCAGCGCATCACGGTGAATGCGGCTGCTGCGCTCGCACAGGGCCATCCCTGCGGGCGCCTGCACCTTGGCGCCGGGCCTGAACGGCGCCAGACCTTTGACGGCTGGCGGGACCGCGCCAAGGAACCCGACGTGCTTCAGCGACCAGGTGTTTGGCGACGGGTTGCCGATGTTGCCCGGTGGCCAGACGGACGCGGACACAGTGCGGTACTCGCCTGCGGCGATCCTGCCGGCCAGCTCGGGAAATATCTCGATCTCAGCCCACAGGCCGGCGGCGTCGTGCTTCAACGCATGCACCCAACCATGTGCGGGCTCGTCGTGCTCCGGGTGTCCGATCACAACCGGCGCTTTGTAGATCGCCGGGTTGTAGGACGCGGCAATGCCGGCAATGTCGGCAGCCGTCAGGGTCAAGTCCTGCGGATTCGCCGGAAAGGTGCCCGGCTTCAACAGGTGCAGCGTGCCGTGGGTGTTGCCCGCGCGCACGGCATCGCCGAGCCCGGAGCGCTCGAACAGAACGAAGACTGGAGCGGCGTCTATCATGGTCATGGGTCTCACATAGGGTTGCGCGATCAGCGCCGGGAGGAATCGCCGGTATGGAGACCGGGATATTCCGCACGCCTCGCGCTGCCGGGGTTGTTGTCGGACACTCGCCGGCTTGTCCGCTCAGATTCAGCCGCCGACAGAGCCATCGGCGTCTGCATGTGGTGCGCCGGCCGTGCTCTTGAGCGGCTGGTGGCTCGCTTCGATCTTGGCCTCCGCTTCCGCCAGCTTGGCGCGAACATCGTCCAGAACCGGATTCACCATCGGCCGTTGAATGGCTTCGATATGCGCGAGCACTTCGCGCAGATCGGCGCGCGCCTCGATCAACTCCGCGTCGATCTCATCGAGTCGCGTCAGGCTATCGGCAAGGGGCACGGTGTCCGAGTAGGGCCAGGGCTCGATGCTGGCAACTGCCTGCTCGGCGATGCTCGCCACGCCAGCCGCCACAATCCCGAGTAGTTGCCCGTGGAATACCGGCGCATTGGGGAGCCCGCCGAGCGGCCTGCCGAATGGTATCCGCATGTAGCCTTCCGCGCTGCGAACCGGCGCCGCCGCTTCCCTGACATGGCCTTCAACCGTGCATTCACGGGAATGCGAGTGCCCTTTTAGCAGGCGCGCCATCTCACTTACGGCGTCTTCGTAGTGCTTTCGCAACGACACCTTGACCGTGGCCAGGTAGTCTTCACGCGACAGCGGCCTAGCCTTGATCTCGCGCGCTTCGGCCTCCAGGTCGGCGATGCGCTTCACGCACTTGTCGTGATGACCGCCGAGCGTAGCGGCGTGCTGCTGCAACTGATGCGAAATCGCCTTCAGATTCGGGGCGCCGGATTCGGTGTTGGTGGGTTTCATGGCTTACTCCGTGGTGTGTTCGATGCGGCCGGATTCGATCCAGGCGATCAGGTCTTTTTGCTGGTAGAGCGCGCCCGTCTTGTGTCCGGGCAGGCGATAGAACGGCGGGCCGATCTTGATGTGTCGCCACCTCCTGAGCGTCCTTTTCGACAGGCTCAGAAAGGCGGCGGCGTCGGCCTCGGTGAGTAGGTGCATGGGCTTCGGCTTGGTGTCATTGCCCATCGCGCGCCCCTCGGGTCAGTCTCTTTTGCTCGGCAATGATCTTGTAAAGGTAAATCTCGGAAAGCCCCCACATGCGGCAGACCTCATCCTTCGGCAGTGATTCGACCAAGCGGAAGATCAGCGCATCGCGCGCAGCACGGCGCAGCGCTGCGCCGCGCGGTAGGTAGAGATTCCGACCGCCCAGGTAGTCGGCGATCAGGAAGACGCGCTCCGCCGCATCGTCTGCGGCCTGCTTGTGTGACATCCGGAGTCCGCGCTCGTTGTAGGACGCCAGCACGTCAACCAGGTGGCGCAACGTCTCAGGCCAGCGACGCACAGGCGGCAGTGCTGCGCTGTGCTCGTCCAGGAACTCCAGCGCGCCGCACTTCATCGGGTCCGGGATGCCGGATGGGCTCGCGCTGTCGCCGGTCACTCGCGCGACTCCGCGATGCGGGCGTCGATCCACGCATCAATGTCTGAGACCAGGAAGCCGACCGCACGACAACCGAGACGGACCGGCTGCGGAAACTGTCCGGCGCGCCGCAATCGGTAGACCGTGGACAGGGAAATGCCAGCGCGCCGCGCCGCTTCCCTTCGGCGAAGCACCCGACGATAAGCCGGCAGCTTTGGCATGTGACGACACCCGGCGATGAGGTGCCTTTACAATCCACAACTGCCGCAAGGCCGTGAAGCCCTTCTAGCCGGCTAGAAGCCTGTCTTCTAGCCGGCTACAAGCCTGCCTTCTAGCCGGCTACAAGGCACCTCCGCGCCTTGCCTGAATGCGCTTGCGAATCGAGCGCACAAAGCCCACGCTGACTTTATATTGCTGCGCTGCCGCATGGTCGAATATCTCGCAAAAACCGCCGCGAACCGGTTTTTTTTCATCGAACGGCCAGCCACATTTACAATACTCGCGCCACGCCGATTCGATTTGCGCGCTGAGCCTTGCCGTCTGTTCTGCACGCTGCCTCACGCGCGCCGCTGCGGCAACCTTCTGATGATCTCTGAGGGTCCGCGCCGGGCTTCTGTCCAACTGAACCAACGCGCCGAGCGCCTCCGAAGCTTTCGCAAGCAGCCAGGGCGTTGAATCACATTCAAGCGTTGCCGAGAGCAGGACCGCGCTAAATGCCAGGAACGCGCGCGGCTTTTCGTCGTGCGCGAGCGATTCGCGCATGCACTCGGCGATACTAAGAGGTAAACATATTTACTTCATGATTGATTAGTTCATGCTATACTGAGTGCATGAACAAGATTAATATTTCGAAACCAGTTTTCCCGTCTCGGCGGATCGAGCAGCAGTGGAATCGTTTG
>NZ_JADZDS010000109.1 GCF_020850895.1 Thermomonas sp.
CGCGGCAGCGAATAGAAACGCTCGAACGCGCGCTCCAGCGCATAGTCCGGCAGGCCGGGCCCGCGATCGGCGACCTCGATGCGGATGCGCGTGGCATCGCATCCGATCCGCAGTTCCACCACGCCCTGACGCGGCGAGAAATCGATGGCGTTGTCGAGCAGGTTGCCCAGCAACTGCCGCAGCAGGAACGGATCGCCCGACAGGCCTGGCAATGCGGATGCAAGCTGCAGCTGCAATTCCACGCCACGCGCCCGTGCCCGCGGCGCGGCATCGTCCAGCGCCTCCTGCGCCAATTCGGCAGCGTTTATCAGCTGCGGGGCATCGATCCGCTGGCGATGTTCCAGCGCAGCGAGTTCCAGCATCCGGTCGACCATCCCGGCCATGCGCCGGCTCTGCGCATCGATGTGCGCGACGAAGCGCGCCCGGTCGGCCTCGGGCAGCGGCCCTTCCAGCAATTCCGCCGCACCGCGGATCGCCGCCAGCGGGCTTTTCAGCTCGTGGGTCAAGGCATGCACATAGCGTTCGACGTACTGCTTGCCTTCCAGCTGCCGGCGCATGGTTTCCAGCGCCCGGCCAAGATCGGCGAACTCGCCGGCGGCATTCGGCAGCAGGGCGCGTTCGCCTCGCGTCACCGCATTGGCATAGCGGCGCAAGGCCAGCAACTGCCGCGACAGCCACCACGCCGCCAGCATGCCGATCAGCAGCGCACTGCCCAGCAAGACCCCGCCCCAGCGCAGGATCGTGGTCTGGCTGCGGGCGATGAAGGGCTGGATGCTGCGGTTCGGTTTCGATACCGTGAGCACGCCGACGATCTTCCCGCCCGCGTCCCTGATCGGCGCGGCCACGTACATCACCGTGCTGGTCTCGTCATTCGGGTCGTCGCGGGTGGAGCGCGCGCCGTATTGCCCGCGCAGGGTGCGGAGAACATCGTTCCACCGCGAATTGTCGCGCCCGACTTCCTTGCCCGCCGAATCGAACACCACCACCCCACGCGCGTCGGTGACCTCGATCCGATAGCTGGCGCGGTGCTTGGCTTCACCCCAGATCCGCGCATCCAGGTCACGCCGTGCCAGCGCGTGGACGCGGGCCGCGAACCGGCCATCGGCGATGTGCCCGGCCAGCAGGTCGTCGGTGGCCAGTTCCGCCAGCACGTTGGCGGTGTCGGCGAGGGTGTCCTCCATCGCCTGCCGCACGCCGGGCTTGACCTGCTGCACGAACACGTTGACCAGCAGCAAGGCGGCCACGGCCACGATCAGGAAGTAGCCCAACAGCACGCGCAGCGCGATTTTCACCCTGCAATCCTCACCGTGTGGTCCTCACCGGCTTCAGTCCACGTCGATGGAATAACCCATTCCGCGATGGGTGCGGATCGGGTCGCGCACCGGATCCAACTGGCGCAGCTTGGCGCGCAGGGTCTTGACGTGGGTATCGACGGTGCGCTCGCCGGTCTCCAGCGCATCCGCCCACACCCGGTCAAGCAATTGCCCGCGGCTGAGGATCGCACCGGGGCGCTGCAACAGTTCCGCCAGCAACGCATGCTCATAGCGGGTCAAGTCCAGCCACTGCCCCGCGAAGCGGACGCGGTGGGCGGCGGCATCGACCTCGAAGCAGCCACGCTGCCGCGGCTGGCCCGCGTCGTGCCGACGCAAGCGCGCACGCACGCGTGCGACCAGCTCGCGCGGCGAAAAGGGCTTGGCCATGTAGTCATCGGCCCCCAGTTCCAGCCCCAGCACCCGATCGATCTCGTCGCTGCGTGCGGTCAGGAAGATCACCGGCACCGCGCTGGAATCGCGCAATTCCCGGCACACATCGAAGCCACTGCGATCCGGCAGGCCAACATCGAGGATCACCAGATCGATCCCGCCACGCGCCAATCGCGGCAGCACCTGCCCGCCCAGCACCACATGCTCGGCCGCGAACCCGTCCGCACGCAGCGCATACAGCACCGTGTCGGCAATCGCGGTTTCGTCTTCGGCCAACAGGATGGTCATCGCCATGCCGGCCATCCTAGCCGAGCGCAAGGCCCGGTTTGCGTGGCCAATGTGAAGTGGCTTTTCCTCGTCATCCCCGCGAAAGCGCGCATCGTATCGCAGGCCTCGTGTCTGCGTATCCACGGACGTTGCTCACCTCCCCGGCAAAAGATGAAAGTCCATGGATTCCCGCTTTCGCGGGAATGACGGCGAGAGCGGGCCGCTAGAATGCCCGTATGAACTACCGCCACGCCTTCCACGCCGGCAACCACGCGGACGTGCTCAAGCACGTCGTGCTGCTGGCCCTGTGCGATGCGCTGACCGCCAAGCCCACGCCCTGTTTCGCGCTGGATACCCATGCCGGGCGCGGCCTGTACAAACTCGATGGCGAGGCCGCGCAGGCCACCGGTGAAGCCCTCGACGGCATCGCCCGCTTGCAGGCCGAAGCCCCACGCGATCCTGCGATCCAGCGCTACCTGGCCGCAGTGCGCGCCTGCCGCGAGCGCCATGGCGTTACCGCCTATCCAGGCTCGCCCTGGCTGCTAGCGCACGCCTTGCGTGAACAGGACCGGATCGCCGCCTGCGAGTTGCATCCCGAGGAGGCGCATGTCCTGCGTGGTCACTTCGCCGGCGACGGCCGGATGGCGGTGCACGCGCGCGACGGCTACGCCGCCGTCAAGGCGCTGTTGCCACCGAAACAGGGGCCGAAGACATTCGCGCGCGGCTTGGTACTGATCGATCCGCCATTTGAAGCGCAGCTGGATGAGTTCGATGCCGCGCTTGCAGCGCTCAAGGACGGGCTGGATCGGTGGCCACAAGGCATCTTCGCACTGTGGTACCCGATCAAGCAGGGCCGCGCACTGCAGCCGTTCCGGCGCGCCGCGGCCAGGCTGGACGCGAAGTCCGCGCTGTTGCTGGAACTGCTGGTGCGCCCCGACGACTCGCCCCTGCGCATGAACGGCAGCGGCATGCTGCTCCTGAATCCCCCTTGGCAGTTCGACGGCATCCTTCAGCCTGCGCTGCTGGCACTGCAGGCCAG
>NZ_JADZDS010000110.1 GCF_020850895.1 Thermomonas sp.
GGCCGGCTGGCCTGCTCAACCGCGCCACGCTTGAACTCCTCACTGAACTTCCTTCGCATTGACATGAACACTCCTCATGGCCTCGATCGGCCTTCTTGTAAGTGTCCGTGAAAACGGGGGTGAACCCCCCGGAGGGAGAGGGGCTCAAAGCGATCGCCCACCCGAAGGGAGAGGGGCTTACGAAGCCCGCCGCTTCTTCTTCGCCTCATCCGACCGCATCTGCTTGAGCCGCTCGAAATACCCCGCTTCGATGCCGGTGACGTACTCGCCGCTGAAGCAGGAACTGTCGAACTTGCGGCCCGGGAATTTCGGCCCGGCCACCGCGACCTCGAGATCGGCCAGGTCCTGGTAGACCAACCAATCGCAGCCCAGCAAGGTTTCGATGTCCTGCTCGGTGCGCCCATGTGCCACCAACTCTTCGCTGGAGGGCATGTCGATGCCATACACGTTCGGGTAGCGCACCGGCGGTGCGGCCGAGGCCAGATACACCTTCTTGGCACCGGCATCGCGAGCCATCTGCACGATCTGCTGACTGGTGGTTCCGCGCACGATGGAATCGTCCACCAGCAGTACCACGCGATTGCGGAACTCCAGTGGAATGGGGTTGAGCTTGCGCCTAACCGACTTTGCCCGTTCGCTCTGCCCCGGCATGATGAAGGTGCGCCCGACGTAGCGGTTCTTGATGAAGCCCTCGCGGTACTTCACGCCCAGCACATTGGCGATCTCCAACGCGGAATCACGACTGGTGTCGGGGATCGGGATCACCACGTCGATGCCGTGGTCCGGGCGTAGGCGCAGGATCTTCTCGCCCAGGGTCACGCCCATGCGCATCCGCGCCTTGTGCACCGAAATGTTCTCGATCAGCGAATCGGGACGGGCGAAATAGACGTATTCGAAAATGCACGGTGCATGCTTGCCGGGCATCGCGCATTGGCGCGCATGCAGCAGGCCTTCATTGGTGATCACGATGCCCTCGCCCGGTTCCACGTCGCGCAGGCGTTCGAATCCGAGGATGTCGAGCGCGGCCGATTCGGAGGCGACCATGTATTCGTCGCCATCGTCCACGCTGCGCCTGCCGAGCACCAGTGGGCGAATGCCGTTGGGATCGCGGAATGCCACCAACCCCAGACCCAGCACCGTGCACACCACGGCATAGCCACCGCACACGCGTCGGTTCACGCCGTCCAGCGCGGCGAACACCGCCTCCGGCGTCGGCGCGTGGTGCCGATCCAGCTCATGTGCAAACACATTCAACAGGACTTCCGAATCGGAGCCGGTGTTGACGTTACGGCGGTCCTGTTCGAACACTTCGTTGCGCAGCGCATCGGTATTGACCAGGTTGCCGTTGTGCGCCAGCGTGATTCCGAACGGTGAATTGACGTAGAACGGCTGCGCCTCGTCGCTTCCCTCGCTGCCGGCGGTCGGATAGCGACAGTGTGCGATGCCAACCCGGCCGCGCAGCAGCCCCATCGACTCAAGACCGAACACGTCGCGCACCAAGCCGTTGCCCTTGTGCACGCGCAGGCGGGTGCCGTCCACGGTGGCGATGCCGGCCGCGTCCTGACCGCGGTGCTGGAGAACCGTCAGTGCGTCATACAGCAGGCCCGCGACTTCACCCCGACCAACGATTCCAACGATGCCACACATGGCCGTGATTCCCGTGGTTAAGCGTGCTCAGGGGTGGGGACGAACCATGCCGTCCTTGCCGGTCTTGGCCTTGACCTGCGCCTTGAGCGCATCGGCTTCGGCGCGGGTCATGACCGGACCGACACGCACCCGGGTCAGGGTTCCGCGCTCACTTGGCACAGTGTCCGTGAATGCGTTGAAACCCGATTTGCGCATGGCATCGCGCAGGGCTGTGGCATCCTGGGCCGACGCAAATGCCCCGATCTGGACCACGAAACCGGTACCGGCGGCATTCGCCGGCGGCGTCCGTGCAGGTTCGGCAGCTGGCGTTGCAGCCGGTGTTGCCGCGGGTTCCGGTTGGGCGGAAGCGGGTTTGGCGGCAACAGCGGCAGGTGCCGGCTTGGGCGCTTCGGCAACCGGTTTGGCCGGTGTGACGGCAGGTGACGCAACTGCAACGGCAGGCGTCGCTGTTGTGGGTGTCGTTGCCGAAGTTCCGGTTGCCGCTGGCGTGGCAGCATCGAGAGCCACGACCTTGGCGGCCACGGACGGGTTCACCTGGCCCGCGCGGATCCGCGCGGACTCTGCCATCGCCTGATCGGCAAACGGCCCGATCCGCACGCGCTGGACATCACGATTGCCGACTGCAACCTGTTCCCGATGCCCGGGCAAACCGGCCGCCCGCAGTGCCGCAACAACTTTGTCGGCATCCGCCGCATTCCTGTAACTGCCGAACTCCACGACAAAATCACCGGCAGCCACGGCCTCGAGTGGCGGCGCGGTCTGTTGCGAGGCTGTCGGCTGGCCCGGCTCGGGAGTCGGCATTCCGGTCACCCCGCCCGCGGGAACCGCGCCGATTGGAGCATCCAGCGGCAAATCCTCGGTCACCCGATCGCTGTTGGGTTGCGGCTCGGGTGGCATGCGCAGGGATACGCCTGAAACCCCGCTGTCCGGGGCCGGGCCCTTGACCAGCAGCGGCAGGAAGATCACCGCCAGCGCAATCAGCACCACCGCGCCGATCAGGCGCTGCTTCAACGAGACATCCATCGCCATGGGGGGACCGAAACCGCTGGGGGAAACGGGATTATACCGACAGCGAAGCCCGCTCAACCTGCGACATCAAGCAGCCGCAATGCCACCGCCGCGACATGGAACGAGCCGAACACCAGCAGCCGATCTCCAGGCGCGGCTTCCGCCAAGGCCGCAGCCAATGCCGACGCGACCTCCGGGAATCGCCGCCCGGCCGCGGCTGGCGTGGCGCGCAGGCGATCTGCCAGCGCATCCACCTCCATGCCGCGCACGCCGGCGTCGCGCAGGCCGGCCAGATACCACGCATCCACGCCGGATGCCGCCAGCGCATCGACCACGCCCGCGGCATCCTTGTCTGACAACGCCCCGAACACCGCTAGCGTGCGTTTGCACGGTTGCGCACGCAGCCATTCGGCCAAGGCCTGTGCCGCCTGCGGGTTGTGGGCGACGTCGACCCACACCTCGACGCCATCGCGCTCAAAACGCTGCAAGCGTCCAGCCACCTGCGCCTGTGCCACGCCGCGTTCGAGGGCGCCGATTTCCAGCCGCAGCCGCAACGCCCGCAGGGCAGCGATGGCACAGGCTGCGTTGCGCAGTTGCACCGGCGCCGCCTGCCCGCCCATCGGCAAGGGCAAGTCGACGGCATAACCGACCTCGCGCCAACGCCAGTGCGCGGCATCGACCGGCTCCGCGAAGAAATCGCTGCCAAACCGCCACGCCGGCGCGCCGATCGCGTAGGCATGCCGCAGCACGCTGGCGGGCGGATCGATATCACCCAGCACCAGCGGCTTGAACGCCCGCGCGATGCCTGCCTTTTCATGGCCAATCGACTCGACGTCGTCGCCCAGCCAATCCTGATGATCGAGGCCGACGGTAGTGATGATCGCAGCATCGGCATCGACCAGATTGACCGCATCCAACCGACCACCCAGACCGACTTCCAGCACGACCAGATCCAGGTTCGCGCGCTCGAACAGCCACAGCGCGCACAGGCTGCCGTATTCGAAATAGGTCAGCAGGGTTTCGCCGCGCGCCGCCTCGACCGCCTCGAAGCCCGCCACCAGCGCTGCATCTTCGGCATCGTTGCCGTCAATCCGCACGCGCTCGTTGTAGCGCAGCAAATGCGGCGAGGTGTAAGCCCCCACGCGCAGGCCCTGCGCACGCGCAATGGCCTCGACGAAGGCCACCGTCGAACCCTTGCCATTGGTCCCGCCGACCGTGATCACGCGCTTGGCCGGACGCTTCAGGCCCATCCGCTGCGCGACGTCGCTCACGCGATCCAGGCCCATCTCGATGGATTTCGGATGCTGGCGTTCGATGAACTCAAGCCAGTCAATGAGTGATTTCGCCATGCGACATTGTAGGGTCGCGTCGGCTTGCCACCCCGGCCGGTAGCGTTCGAGCGCGCCATGGATGGCGCACGTCCGCGCATCGGAGCCGGAAGCAAAGCCTGAGGCAACGCTGATTTGGTCGGCGTTGCCTGCCGACCATGGATGGTCGGCCGCGGATCGATCATCGACGTGATTGATCCGCGTGAGTTGCATCCGGGCATGCGCCGGACGCAGCGTGTGCTGACACGTCCAGGAGGGACGTGTTCAGCATTGCCCTAAGCAGCGAACGCGTGGGCCGGGGCGGCAAGCCAACGCGTTAGGTGCATCACAGCGCCCGGTGCTTGGCTTCCCCGAACAGCCCGGTGTGGTGGCTGCAGTCATTCAGGCGCACCACCTCCAGCGCATCGACGGACGCACCTTCGAGCAGGTTGAGCGTCGCCGGCGCCTGCCGGAACGTCCACAGCCGTGCCAGCGGGATCCCCAGCACCTTGCACAGCAAGACGCGATTGACTGCGTCATGGGCGACGATCAACACGGTGTCGTGGTCGCCGAGGCCAGCGCAGGCACGCTCGAGCGCTGGCCACGCGCGGCCCAACACCTGCGCCAGCGATTCGCCACCCGGCCCCGGCATCTGCACGGTGTCGGGCGCGTCACGCCAGGCCTGCAAACGCCCTGGATCACGCTGCTGGATTTCACTGGCGAGCAGGCCTTCCCAATCGCCGTGCCCGATTTCGAGGAATCCCGGATCAAAGCCAAGCTGCTGCGCGCGCGCCACGCCCAGCCCCGCGCGCGCGGTGGCGGCGGCGCGCGACAGCGGCGAAGCGACGGCACGGTCGATGCGAACATCGGCCAAGCGCTCGCCGAGGCTGCGTGCCTGCTGCTGGCCCACCTCGGACAAGGGAATATCCACCTGGCCTTGGTAGCGGCCTTCGGCATTCCAGGGCGTTTCCCCGTGACGGGCGAGCAGGATCTTCATGACACGACCGGATGCGATTTGTGCGGCGCACAAGACTAGCAGAAGCCTCCGCGACGCGCGGAAGCCTGTACCCTGAACGGATCATCATCAGGACGTAGGCCATGCAAGCCAAGGGCACATTCGAGGTCAAGCGTATCCCGCAGGGTGAACTCGACGTCGGTGGTGGCGCCAGCATCGGCCATTCCCGCTTCGAGAAGCGCTTCCACGGCCCGCTGGACGCCGACAGCGTGGTGCAGATGCTGGCACTGATGTCACCGGTGCCCGGCTCCGGCGCCTATGTGGCGATCGAGCGCATCGAAGGCCGTCTCGACGACCGCAGCGGCAGCTTCCACCTCCAGCACAACGGCACGATGGACCGCGGGCAGCCTTCGCTGACGGTCAGCGTCGTCCCCGACAGCGGCACCGGCGAGCTCACCGGCCTGCGCGGACAGCTCGCCATCGACATCATCGACGGCAAGCATTTCTATACCTTCGACTACACCCTGGACGAAGGCTGACCACGGCGTTCGCGGCGCCACGTGCGCACGCAGCGGCCAACCTGACCGCATGCGTGCATCCGTACCCCGCGCGCGACGTTACTTTGCAGGAATACGCATTTCCTGCAGCAGCCGGGGCGCCGGCATGACCTCCTGCATCACCCAGCGCATGTAGCGCTGATCGACGGAGATCATTCGTGTCAGCACCGGATCGAACACCCAGTTGCTAGCAACCGACTCGAGGGTGCCGTCGAACGCCAGTCCGACCAGACGCCCGTCCGCATCCAACACCGGCGAACCTGAATTGCCGCCCGTGATGTCCAGGTCGGACAGGAAGTTCACCGGCACGGTGCCCAGCCGGTCATCCGCCAGCCCGCCATAGCGCCTGGCCGCAACCGCGTCGAGCAGCGCCTGAGGGCTGTCGAAGGGTTCGCTGCCGGTGCTCTTGGCCGCGACTTGTTCAAGCAGGGTGAACGGCGTCTGCACGCTGCCATCGAGCTTGGTGTAGCCACGCACATGGCCGAAGGTGATCCGCAGCGAGGAGTTGGCGTCTGGGTAAATGGCCTCGCCCTTGCTCTTGCGGTAGTCCGCAACCGCTTGCAGGTAACGCGGCGTGGCCAGCAGCATCTCACCGGTGCGGGTCTTGGCCTGGCGCTCCATCTCCAACAGGGTCGGCATGATGGCCACCGCATAGCGGATCGCCGGATCATCGCTGGCCTCGAATGCAGCTTTGTCCGCGCGCAGCCACTTCAGGCGTTCGTCCAGCACCCCGAGCTTGCTGCCATCCAACCGGGAAAGCGCACGCTCCACCGCGACGCGGTCGCCCCCACCCAGCCAGCCATCCACGGCCGCGACATGCCGGTCCGACGGCAGCGCCACGTAACGGTTCAGCCAATACGCCTGCAACTGACGGTCCATCGTCGGGTCGTAGCGTCGATCCATCTGCCGCAGGCCACCTTCGATCATCGGCAGGTCGCGGTCCTGATAGCCGCTTTCGCGCTGCGCGTCCGGCTTTTGGCGCTCGATCGCAAGGCGATACAGGCGCACGGCGCTGCCGATCAGGCCGGTGCCATTGAAATTGCCAACCACGAAATTGCGCTCCTGGGTGCGGGCGGATTCGCGGATCAGTGAAACCAAGCGCGTGTGTGCCTCCAGCGCCTCTTTGCCGCGCTGGCCCTGGGTCGCCAACCAAGCCAGCACCGCGGCCTCCTCGCGCTGCTTGATGCCAAGCACGTTGTTGCGGCGAAAGCCTTCCAGCTGGCCTTCGAAGTTCTTCATCGTGTTGTTCCAGCCGGCCATGTTCGCGGCGTACTTCACCGCGATCTCCGGATTGGACTTGCCCGCGGCCTCCACCAGCGCGATCTGGTCGCGGTAAGCCTGGGCAATGGTCGGATAGGTCCAGTTCTGGGTGTTCTCGAACTGGGCGACGGTGGCGTAGCGATCGGTACGCCCCGGATAGCCTGCAACCATCACGAAGTCGCCCGCGCCCAGCGGCCGATCGGCGATCTTGAGCCAATGCTTTGGCTGGTAGGGCACGTTGTCCGGCGAGAATGCCGCCGGTTTGCCGTCCTTGCCGACGTAGGCGCGATAGAACGAAAAATCCCCGGTGTGGCGTGGCCACATCCAGTTGTCGATATCGCCACCGAACTTGCCGATCCCGGATGGTGGCGCATACGCCAAGCGCACGTCGCGGATCTCGATGTTCCTGAACAAGCGATAGGTGTTGCCGCCCATGAAACTGTAGACGCGGCAGCGGTAACCGGGCTCGGCTTCGCACTGGCTGGTGAGCTTCTTCTCGAAGGCCTCGAGGGCGTCGACGCGCTTGACCGGATCCTCCCCGGCCGAAGCAATCGCTGCACGCGCCTGCTCGGTGACGTCGGTGATCGACTCCAGCACGTAGATGCGCGCGTTCGGACCGGCGCTCAGTTCATCACGAAGGGTCGGCGCGCTGAAGCCATCGCGGATCAGGTTCTTTTCGGCTGTGGAATTGAGCTGGATCGCACCATAGGCACAGTGATGGTTGGTTGCCACCAGACCCTGCGGCGAAACAAAGCTCGCCGTGCAACCGCCCAGCGACACCACGGCCCCCATCGGATCGCCGGTCAGATCGGCCAACTGCCGCGGGTCCAAGCGCAGCCCTGCCTGTTTCAACTGGCCGGCGATCTCCGGCAGCTGCTGCGGCACCCACATGCCTTCGTCGGCCTGGACAAGAGTGGATAGGCTGAGAATCGCCGCGGAAAGGCCCGCAGCCAACAGTGTCTTTTTCATGGTTCCGTCCTTCATGGGCATCAGGTGCACGTTGTGTTCGTCTTCACTCTGGGGGCAGCCGCATTTCCTGCAGCAGCCGCGGCGCAGGATAGACCTTGGCCAGCAGCCAACGCAGGTAGCGCATATCAACGTGAATCGCACGCTTGTAGCGCGGGTCGTACATCCAGCTGGCGCTGACCGCTTCCCAGTTGGAATCGAAGTTCAGCCCGATCAGCCGCCCCTGCGCGTCCAGTACCGGCGAGCCGGAATTGCCGCCGGTGGTGTCGAGGTTGGTGAGGAAATCGACGGTCTGGGTCTTCAGTTCGGGGTCGGCGGTGCTGCCGAAATCACCGCGCGCAATCGCGTCCAGCAGGGGCTTGGGCGCATCGAAGGGCACCACGCCGGTGTGCTTCTCGACGATTCCGGCCACCGTGGTCAGGGCACGGTAGTCCACGCCATCACGCGGACTGAGCGTGCTGACCCGGCCGAAACTGACGCGCAGGGTGGAATTGGCATCCGGATACACCGCGCGACCCTGCGACTGGCGATAGGCGATCAACGCCTGCATGTAGGCCGGCCGCAGTCGCAGCAATTCGCCCGCACGCTGCTTGGCTTCGTTCTCCAGCCGCAGCAGGGCCGGTTGCAGGGTCGCTGCGGCGCGCAGCAGCGGATCGGTCGCCGCCACCAATTGCGCTGAATCCAGATGCAGCGCCGCCAGGCGCGCGGCTTCATCACCGAGCTTGGTGCCGGCATAGAGCACGTCGAGGCGCGCAGCGGCCTCGGTCATGTCCTTGCCGAAGACGCTGTCGAATTCGGGCACCCGCTGCGCGACCGGCAGTGCGAAATAGCGCGCCAGTGCGAAGCGCAGGACTGCCTTCTCCACCTCCGGATCGTAGCGACGCTGCAGCTGCTTGAGGCCACCTTCGATCATCGCCTCGTCGCGCTGCTGGTAGCCGGACTCGCGCTGGGCATCCGGCTTGCCGCGCTCCAACGCCAGTCGCTGCAGTTGCACCGCCGCCCCCAGCAACCCCGGGCGCAGGAAGGACAGGACGAAATCGCGTTCGCGGCCCGCCTCAGCCGCATCCAGCTGCACCTGCAGCGCACGGATGTCCGCCAGCATCGCTTGCGCATCCGCCTGCCCCGACAACCACGCCAGCATCGCGTCCTCATCTGCACGTCGCACCCGGATGGCATCGCTGCGGCGCAAGCCTTCCAACTCGCCTTGCGCGCGCTTGAGGGTGTTCTTGTAGCTGGCCACGGTGGAGGCGTACAACACCACCTTGCCGGCATTGCCCGACGTTGCCTGCTCGATGGTTCGGATCAGGCCGTCATACATCGACACCCGACTGGGCAGCAGCCAGTCGATCTGGTTGGTGAACTCGGACGCGGTGCGGTGGCGGAAGGTCGTGCCCGGGTAACCCGCCACCATGGCGAAATCACCTTCACGAACCGGCGCCGTGGAAACCGTCAGCCAGGCCGGCGGCCGATACGGCACGTTGTCCTTCGAGAACGCCGCCGGCTTGCCGTCCTTGCCGACGTAGGCGCGATAGAAGCTGTAGTCACCGACGTGGCGGGGCCAGACGAAGTTGTCGATTTCATCGCCATAGTTGCCGATCGACACCGGAGGTGCGTTGACCAAGCGGATGTCCTTCAGCTCCAGCTGCTTGATCAGGTAGAACTCGCTGCCGTAGTACATGTCGGCCACGCTGCAGCGGTGCCCCGCATCCTGTTCGCAGGCAGCAACCGCCGCTTTCTTCGCGGCATCGACGGCATCGAAATAGGCGCGCCCGGTCTTGCCGCGCGCACCGTCGAGGATGCGGTCGGTCACCCGGTCGAAGGCCACGGTGACGTACACCCGGGCCGCAGGCCCAGCCGACACCTCGTCATCCAGCGCCGCGGCGTTGAATCCATCGCGGATCAGGTTGCGCTCGGGCGTGGAGTTGAGCTGGATCGCGCCCATCGCGCAATGGTGGTTGGTGACGATCAACCCCTGCTCCGAGACGAAGCTGGCGGTGCAGCCGCCCAGCGACACCACCGCCGCCAGCGGCGCTCGGGTCAGGTCGGCCAGCGCTGCCGGATCACCCCGGAATCCCGCGGCCATCAGTTGCGCCCGCAATTGCGGCAGTTGCGACGGCATCCACATGCCTTCGTCGGCATGGGCAGCCCCGGCAGCGAGGGTCAACGCGAGGGCGGCGGCGAGCGGGCGGCTGGGCATGGACGAACTCCTACGGTCACGGTCGCTGCGTATTAGACCACTCCCGGCACCGAATGCCGCGTGACCTCAGTCATGACAAGACCGAAACAGTGCCGGCGCTACAATGCATGCCTCCCACGACGAGCCATGAACATGTCGCAAGCCACCATGCGCGCGCTGGTCAAGCGCGATGCCAGCAAGGGCATCTGGATGGAACAGGTGCCGGTGCCCACGCCCGGCCCCAATGAGGTGCTGATCAAGCTGGAAAAGACCGCGATCTGCGGCACCGACCTGCACATCTACCTGTGGGACGAATGGAGCCAGCGCACGATCAAGCCGGGCCTGACCATCGGGCATGAGTTCGTCGGCCGGATCGTGCAGCTGGGTTCGGCGGTCAGCGGCTACGAGGTCGGCCAGCGCGTTTCCGCCGAAGGCCATATCGTCTGCGGCCACTGCCGCAACTGCCGCGGCGGGCGTCCGCACCTGTGCCCAAACACGGTTGGCATCGGCGTCAACCGCAACGGCGCCTTCGCCGAATACATGGCCATGCCGGTGTCCAACCTGTGGCCGATCCCGGACCAGATTCCGTCGGAGCTTGCTGCCTACTTCGACCCCTACGGCAATGCCGCGCACTGCGCGCTGGAATTCGACGTGATCGGCGAGGATGTGCTGATCACCGGCGCCGGCCCGATCGGGATCATTGCCGCCGGTATCTGCAAGCACATCGGTGCGCGCAACGTCGTCGTCACCGATGTCAATGATTTCCGCCTCAAGCTGGCCGCCGACATGGGCGCGACCCGGGTCGTGAACGTCGCCAACCAGTCGCTGAAGGACGTGATGGCCGACCTGCACATGGAAGGTTTCGACGTCGGCCTGGAGATGAGCGGCAATCCGCGCGCCTTCAACGACATGCTCGATTGCATGTACCACGGCGGCAAGATCGCGATGCTCGGGATCATGCCGAAGGGTGCAGGCTGCGACTGGGACAAGATCATCTTCAAGGGCCTGACTGTGCAGGGCATCTACGGCCGCAAGATGTACGAGACCTGGTACAAGATGACCCAACTGGTGCTGTCCGGCTTCCCGCTGGGCAAGGTATTGACCCACCAACTACCGATCGACGACTTCCAGAAGGGCTTCGACCTGATGGAAGCCGGCAAGGCCGGCAAAGTCGTGCTCAGCTGGAATTGATCGCGGCCTGGCCCAAGGCAACGCTGATGCAGTCGGCGTTGCCTGCCGACCATGGGTGGTCGGCCGCGGATCGATCATTGAAGTGATTGATCCGCGTGAGCTGCGTCCGGGAGGGACTTGTTCAGCATTGCACCAGGTCGGACCGGAGTCCGCCGACTGATCAAACGCCGGGCACGGTCGCACCGCCGTCTTGGGTACGTTCGATGTGATCAAGCTGGTCGTCGCTGTAACCGGCACCGGAAGCGAAGATCAGAAACTCGCGCGCCGCCCGGCGCGCCCTCGCGTCTGCACTGGCGTCACGCAAGGTGGCTTCCGCCGCAGGCGTGAACAATCGCTGCACATCGTCGTGTCCGGCATCGTGCAGATTGCGCAGGCGCACGAACAGGGCAACGCGTGCGGGCGCGTCAAGCTTGCCAACCGCTTCCCGCGCCTGCGACTGCAGTTCGATGAAGGCGGCTTCCGGCGTCGCCGGCTGGGGTTGCGGCAAACGCAAGCGCAACTTGCCGAAGCTGTCTGCGTAGAACCCGGTTTCGCGCGTCCATTGCAGGCGCTCGCCATTCACCAGCAAGGCGTCCGCCGGCGCACTGGCCGTGAGACGGCTGACGCGGTTGATGTCGTCGAGCATGGCTTGCGCGATATCGGCCGCATCACTGTTCACATGGCGGAGCATGCGCGGCAGGACATCGCTCCACCACGGCAGGGCCAGCAACGGCAACAGGATCAGCGCCCACAGCAGGACACCGGATTGCCCGGTGAGCAGACGTATCCCTGCACGCCATGCGAACACGCCGATCGCACCTAGGATCAGGGTAACGATGAGGCTGATGGTGCGATTCATCCCGCCAGTGCGGCGCGCCTCGACGATCCCGCTGGGCATGGGCAACGTTGGGCGGCGCGGATCGTAGCGCAGCGGGATGCCGGTATCGGTGCGGCTCCAGCTGGCAATGGCAAACGTGAGCGGCCGATCGTACTGTTCACGCAACGCAGCAAGCGCCGTGGTGGGTGCCGGCTTGCCCAGCATGAAGGTGTCGTAGGGCGGATGGGTGGACAGCCACTCCAGCGCCCGCTTCGACATCCGCATCTGCGGGATCTGGATACCTGATCCGTCGCGCAGGAAGGCGAACGGCACGCCGGGAGCCAACGTGTCCCAATTGTCGATACGGAAGTCATCGCTGAAGCTGAAGCGGTTGCCACAAAAGGCCCGCTGCCGTCCGCGACCACGTTCCGCGTAGGCAACCAGCACGCAAGCTTGGATCGTGGCGTAGGGCTGCCACCGTCGGCTGTCCTTGGGCAGCTTGGCTGGGTCGAAGTCGAGTGCCAGCCAGCCGTCAACGATGCGCCCGTGTGCCGTTGCAGTGAACGGGGCGTACCGGTGCGCATCCACCATCTGCTGCGGCCAGCACATCCACGCCACGGCGAGGAAGGTGCCACCGACCAGCAAGATGAAACCGGAGAGCAGCTTCATCAGAGGGGACGCTGCGAGCCCGACCAGGCGGTCAAGCCCCCATTCGCGCAGATCTGTCGCAAGCGTGTCATCCACGGGGGTCCGCGATGCCTCTGCCTGATCTTTCGGCGGATGCGGGGCCGGCATGGTTTCACCTCCGTGACCGCGAAGTGTAGGCAGGGCCCGCCTCGACTGGCAACGAAGACCGCCCATGAGGGTGCGCCTGACCAATGCGGAGAATCGGTTGCGCTAGACTCAGTGCCCCGCTCAAGGAAGTCACCCATGGACCACAGCACCGGCGATCGCTTCGCGTCCGAGCTCGCATCGATCCGCGCCCAGGGCCTCTACAAGTCCGAACGCATCATCACCAGTCCGCAGTCGGCCGAGATCACCCTCGCCGACGGCCGCACGGTGCTGAACTTCTGCGCCAACAACTACCTTGGGCTTGCCGACCATCCCGACATCATCGCCGCCGCCAAGTCCGCGCTCGACAGCCACGGTTTCGGCATGGCCTCGGTGCGCTTCATTTGCGGCACCCAGGACCTGCACAAGCAACTCGAACGCACCATTTCCGAGTTCTTCGGCAAGCAGGACACCATCCTGTACGCCGCCTGCTTCGATGCCAACGGCGGCCTGTTCGAGCCGCTGCTGGACGAGCACGACGCGATCATTTCCGACGCACTGAACCACGCCTCGATCATCGACGGTGTGCGCCTGTGCAAGGCCAAGCGCTACCGCTATGCCAACTGCAACATGGATGATCTGGAAGCGCAGCTCCAGCAGGCCAAGGCCGATGGCGCACGCACCATCCTGATTACCACCGACGGCGTGTTCTCGATGGATGGCTTCATCGCCCCGCTCGATGAGATCACCGCGCTGGCGGAAAAGTACGGCGCGCTGGTGCACATCGACGAATGCCATGCCACCGGCTTCCTCGGTGCGACCGGCCGCGGCAGCGCCGAGGTCAAGGGCGTGCTGGACAAGATCGACATCATCACCGGCACGCTCGGCAAGGCGATGGGCGGTGCCCTAGGCGGTTTCACCACCGCGCGCAGCGAAGTGATCGAGCTGCTGCGCCAGCGCTCGCGTCCCTACCTGTTCTCCAACTCGCTGCCGCCGCACGTGGCCGCCGCGGGAACCAAGGCCTTCGAAATGTTGTCCGCTGCGGGCGAACTGCGCGAACGACTGCGCGAGAACACCGCACATTTCCGCACGCGCATGACCGCCGCCGGTTTCGACATCAAACCGGGCGTGCATCCGATCTGCCCGGTGATGCTGTACGACGCGCCGCTGGCGCAGCGCTTCGCCGAGCGCCTGCTGGAAGAAGGCATCTATGCCATCGGTTTCTTCTTCCCGGTCGTCGCCAAGGGCCAGGCTCGCATCCGCACCCAGATGAGCGCTGCGCACACGCGCGAGCAACTGGATCGCGCGATCGATGCGTTTACCCGAATCGGACACGAGTTGGGCGTACTCGCCAACTGAAGACAGCACCGACAACCCGCAGGGACCTGCAGCGCCACCGTCGACGGTGGCAGGAGCCTTCCGGCTCGGTCAGGGCTTGGGCGCGTCGCTCGCCGCTGGTGGAGGAGTCGCCGTCGTGCTGGCGTCCCGGCGACCCACAACGCGCACTCCACGCGCCTTCAGCCATGCGTCGAATTCGTCCGCCGTCATGCGCTTGCCGTTCTGGGTCATGTTGAACCGCCACGGCCGGTTGTCGTACGCTGTCGCCGGCGTGTAGCCCGCGGGATCCGCCGAACCTGGCGCAGTTGGCGCAGGCGCCGCGGAAGTTGCCATCGCGCGACAACCGTCGATCCGGATCCGTGTGAGCACCCTGTCCACCGACAGCGACTCGTCATAGGCCTGGGCGAGTACGCCGCTGGCACCGCCCAGTTGGGTGGATGTCGGGGTCAGTTCACTGGCGACCGGAAAGATCCAGCTCGTATTGACCAAGGTGACCTGGTCAACCCGGCACGTTGCCCCGCCAGCCCAAGCCATTGCCGGCATGCCGAGCAAGCACATGATCCCGACAATTCCACGAATCCCCGACATCGCCAGACTCCCCGACCGTTGGTGCAAGTGTATGGGCGCGCTCATTGCACTGCAACATGCAAGCACATGCGCGCGCGATGCACGGCTTGCCTGAAAAACGAAGCCCGGCACACGGCCGGGCTTCGCCTGATGCTGTACGAACGCCCGGAACTTACTGGGTGTTCAACTCGGTGCGACGGTTGGTCTCGCTCTTGCAGCCCGGGAGGGTCTGCGAGGTCTGCTCCAGCGGACGGCTCTCGCCGTAGCCGACCGGACCCGCCAGACGCGAGGCATCCACGCCATTGCTGGTCAGGAAGTCGAACACGGTCCGTGCGCGCTTCTCCGACAGCCCTTGGTTGTAGGTGTCGGTGCCGCAGAGGTCGGTGTGACCGGCGACTTCGACCCGCAGGTCGGGATAGCGCTTCAGGATCTCGACCGCCTCGTTGAGGATCGCGACCGCATCCGGACGCAGCGTGGCCTTGTCGAAATCGAAGTTCACGCCCTTGAGGTCGATCGACACCGGCACCGGGCAGCCGTCCGGACCGATGGTCTGGCCAGCCTGCGAGTTCGGGCACTTGTCGTTGCAGTTGTTGACGCCGTCGCCGTCTTCATCGAGGTCGGCGCAGGTCTGCTGCGGCGGCGGTGCCTGGACGACCGCCGGGGCCGGATCCGGGCCGAGGGCGTAGGTCAGGCCAACCGAAGCCAGCACATCCAACTGGGCGTTCTGGTTCAGGTACGGACCCGGGTTGTACTCGTCGAAGTCGGAACGGGCGAACACCTCGGTACGGATGTCGAGGCGATCGTAGTCGAACTGCAAGCCCGCACCGAAGGTCAGGGCCGCATTCGATCCACGACGGCGCACGATCAACGGGCCGACATAGTACTGCTGCTCATGGCGCTGCCAGCCCAAGCCGGCGCGGACGTACGGCCAGAACTTGTCACCTTCGTCGCGGAAATGGTAGCGGCCGTCCAGCGAAATGCCGTACTGGCTCCAACGCAGGTCAGGGAAGCCGGACACGTCCGGGTTCTGGTAGTTCGCTTCCACGTCAAACGAGAGGTGCTGCGTGAAGAACTTGCCAAAGCCGAGTGTCGCGAACATCGCATCCTCGGTCCCGCGGCTTGAATCCTGGAAGTTCACACCGGTCGAACCGGTGACATACCAACGATCGTCATACTCCTGGGCAGACGCAGCCTGCGCCACCATGCCCAGGCCAACCACGAGGGCGGCACTGAGGAGTTTCTTGTTCATGTTTCAGCTCCTTGAGATATACCAAATGAAGAAACCGCGACGCAAAAAAAACGGGTGCCCCTATCACTCCGGTCCACATGCAAATCCGGGCACAAGGCAACCGTGCATATGAAGGCCGCGTTAACACTAACATAACAGTTCCACGATTGCCAAGCCTTCTTTCAAATCGCCGCGACACTTGCCTCTGCTGCCGCGGGACGGGGCGCCCCGGCAAGATCGAACAATCCGCCTGGGATCACGCCTGTTGGAAGCCAGTTTGGGATCTCGAGCAAAAACTCGACATGAATCAGCAAGTTCCACTCTGCCCGTTCAGCCCCGGTTCGAACTCGTGGGCTTAGTGTGCGCACTCCGGTTCGATTGACCCGCGATCCCCCGCGCTCGTATCGGAAACAGGGCAACCGGCCTTCGGCAGCAACCTTCGCCTCAGGACCGGCACAGGACACCATCAAGAGCGTCCGCCCAGCGCGCACCCGCGTGCAAGAGCATCCGGCCCTGTTCGGCCGAACTCTCTAATTCGCCATGACCCGACGTGCTTCCTCCCGGCCCTGTTCCGGCGAAGTGCGTCGCGCCGCAACGGAACAAGGAGTCCGACATGAAACTGGCGTGGATCCTCTGGCTTTCGCACGTCCTGCCGCAACCAGCCGCCGATTCGCTGTGCCTGTCGACCACGGTCTATCTGGAGGCCCGAGACCAGACCGCGCTTGGCCAGCAGGCGGTCGCCGAAGTTGCCCTGCGCCGCCGCGACAGCGGACTGTGGGGAAACAACCTGTGCGCGGTCGTGACAGCAAGGAAGCAATTCGCCCCCACGATCGTGTCCCCGCAAACCCGGCTGTCAAACACCGGCGCATGGGAAGACGCAGTAACGGTGGCGCTGGCATCGGAACGCAATTGGGCGCTGCCCATCGGCCAACGCAAGCAGATCGTTCCCGGAGCCAGCCATTTCGCGGCCACCGCCATCACTGGCCAGATCTGGCGTCATGCGAATCAAGTCGCCACGATCGGGGACCACACCTTCTACAGCGTGCCAGGCCTGCTCAAGCAACGCAGTTGATCAGGCTTCGCTTGGTCATTCCCTCTTCACCCGCGATGACGGATAGTGCCTGCCTGTCCAAAGGAGGCTCTCCATGAAGCTGTTCACCTCGCCCGGCGCCTGCTCGCTTGCCGACCACATCGTCCTGCAATGGATCGGCGCGCCGTTTGAAGCGCAGATCGTCACTCGCGAGCAGCGCGCAAGCCCCGAATACCGCGCCATCAACCCTGCCGGCGCGGTGCCGGCTCTGCAGGTCGGTGATTGGACGCTGACCCAGAACTCGGCAATCCTGCATTACCTGACCGACCGCTTCCCCGAAGCCGGCCTGTGCGGTGACGGCAGTCCCGAAAGCCGCGCCGAGGTCAACCGCTGGCTCGCCACCGTCAACGCCGACGTGCACCCCGCCTTCAAGCCGCTGTTCGGGGCCACGGCTTACCTGGAGGATGAAGGCGCGATCGCCAAGAGCCACGACAACGCACGCAAGCAGTTGCGGACCTATTTCGAACGTGTTGATGCACAGCTGGCCGACAAGGACTGGGTCACCGGCTCGCGCTCGATCGCCGACCCGTATTGGTTCGTCGTGACCCAGTGGGCGAAGAAGGTGGGTGTCGACCTTTCGGGGCTCGACAACCTCGCCCGCTTCGATGCCCACATGGCCGCCGATGCCGGCGTGCAGGCGGCGCAACGGGCAGAAGGATTGATCTGAGACCGGCCCCAGCGCACCAGCCCGGGAAAGGCCGCGTGCCCCGCGGCCTTTGTCTTTCTGCTCACTCCGTGCGCCAGTGGCGCTGCATCAGCAGGAACGCGAACGAAGCGGACCACGCCACAAGCACCAATCCGGTCAGTGCTTCCACGCTGGCGAGAATGCGTACTGCGCCCATTGGAACCAGCGTATCGAAGCCCAGCGAGGTGTACGACAGGCTCGACAGGAACAACGCTCCGTGCCACTTGAGGTGGACGATGCCCGCGACTGATCCGGTCCCCGGAAATTGCAGCAGGCCCCACCAGACCGTGCCGAATATGACGATCTGGAGCATGTGCAAGACCATGACACCGAAGATCGCCATCAGCACTTGCACCGGCTGACGTCGGCCGTGGGTGGTGTGGCCGTGGGCATAGCGCCACATCCGGTACAGGCCCTCGTAGTGCAACATCACGCAGAGCCCGGTCGCCAGCAAGGTTCCGGCGATGACGGCGAAGCTGCCTGCTGCACCACCCATCGGCATCAACGCTGGTCGATCGGCACGAACCTGCGATCCTCGGGGCCCGTGTAATTCGCGCTGGGTCGAATGATCTTGCCGTCGATGCGTTGTTCGATCACGTGCGCGCTCCAGCCGCTGGTGCGGGCGATCACGAACAGCGGGGTGAACATCGCGGTCGGCACGCCCATCATGTGGTAGCTGACGGCGCTGAACCAGTCGAGGTTCGGGAACATCTTCTTGATGTCCCACATCACCGATTCCAGGCGCTCGGCAATGGCGTACATCTTCATGTTGTCCTGCTCGGCCGAGAGCTGCCGCGCGACCTCCTTGATCACCTTGTTGCGCGGATCGGACACGGTGTAGACCGGGTGGCCGAAACCAATCACCACTTCCTTGCGCTCGACCCGCGCCTTGATGTCGGCCTCGGCCTCGTCGGGATTGTCATAGCGCTTCTGGATTTCGAACGCGACCTCGTTGGCACCGCCGTGCTTGGGCCCGCGCAGCGCGCCGATCCCGCCGGTGATGCAGGAATGCATGTCGCTGCCGGTGCCGGCGATGACACGACAGGTGAAGGTCGAGGCATTGAACTCGTGTTCGGCGTAGAGAATGAGCGAGGTGTGCATCGCCCGCACCCACGACTGCGGCGGCGGCTCGCCGTGCAGCAGATGCAGGAAGTGGCCACCGATGCTGTCGTCGTCGGTTTCCACGTCGATGACCCGGCCATTGTGGCTGTAGTGATACCAATACAGCAGCATCGAACCCAGCGAAGCCATCAGCTTGTCGGCAATGTCGCGCGCGCCGGGGTGGTTGTGGTCGTCCTTCTCCGGCGAGACGCAGCCGAGCACCGAGACGCCAGTGCGCATCACGTCCATCGGATGCGCCGATGGCGGCAACTCTTCGAGCGCGGCCTTGACTGCCGCCGGAATTCCGCGCAGCGCCTTCAACTTGGCCTTGTAGCCGCGAAGTTCAGCCTGATTCGGCAACTTGCCATGCACCAGCAGATGCGCGATTTCCTCGAACTCGCAGGTATTGGCGAAGTCGAGGATGTCGTAACCACGGTAGTGCAGGTCATTGCCACTGCGACCGACGGTGCACAGTTCAGTGTTGCCGGCGGCGGTTCCGCTCAGGGCGACGGACTTCTTGGGCTTGAAGCCGGGAGTGACGGTTTCCGACATGGCGTTGCTCCTGTTTGGATTCTGCTATTGCCGTCATTCCCGCGAAAGCGGGAATCCATGGACGTTGCCTTTGATTGTTACGCCGCAAGCAAACGCGCCTGGATTCCCGCTTTCGCGGGAATGACGGGCATGGTTATTATTTCTGCGCAAACAGCGCGTCGAGCTTGTCCTCATAGGCGTGATAGCCCAGGAAGTCGTACAGCTCGGCCCGCGTCTGCAGGGTGTCGATGGTGTTCTTCTGGGTGCCTTCGCGACGCACGGTTTCATAGAAGCCCAACGCCGCCTTGTTCATCGCACGGTAGGCACCGCAGCAATACAGGGCCATGTCCACGCCCGCATCGCGCAGTTCGTCGGTGGTGTAGAACGGGGTCGAACCGAATTCGGTGAGGTTGGCGAGGATCGGCACCTGCACCGCCGCCTTGAACCGACGGTAATCGTCCAGCGACTGCATCGCCTCCGGGAAGATCATGTCGGCACCCGCCTCGACATAGGCGACAGCGCGTTCGATCGCCGCATCGATGCCTTCCACCGCAGCGGCATCGGTGCGCGCCATGATCACGAAGTCGCGATCACTGCGTGCATCCACCGCGGCCTTCACCCGATCGACCATCTCGCCCTTGCTCACCACTTCCTTGCCCGGACGATGGCCACAACGCTTCTGCCCGACCTGGTCCTCCATGTGCACCGCAGCCACACCGATGCGCTCGAAATTGCGGATGGTGCGACCGATGTTGAACGCCCCGCCCCAGCCGGTGTCGATATCGGCCAGCAGCGGCATGCCGGTGGCATCGACGATCCGGCGCGCATCGGTCAGCACGTCTTCCATCGTGCTGATGCCAAGATCCGGCATGCCCAGGGAATTGGCGGCAACGCCACCGCCAGACAGGTACAGCGCCTTGTAACCCACGCGCTTGGCCATCAGCCCGGCGTAGGCGGTGATCGCACCCATGACCTGCAAGGGGGTTTCGGCAGCGAGGGCGGCGCGAAAGCGCGCGCCGGAGGAGGTGGTCTGGCTCATGCGCCCCCCGGGAAAACGCACATTTTAGCGCAGCAGCCCCGGCATTGAACCCCCGCCATGCCGCGGCGCTGGATCAGGGCGCCGGTTTCACCGCAGGCGGGGCACCCTTGATCGCTGCCAGTGCGCGTTCCAGGAACACCACGTCGCCGCGGATGTTGGCCCAGGCGGTGAACACCTGCGAATACTGGTAGTGCAGTTCGCCTTTCAGCTGCGGATCGGCCCGCAGCGCCGCCGCCGTCGCCGCGAGTGTTTCCGCCGGCACCTGCAGTCGGCAGTCCGCCATGAAGCCGAGTACCTGCTCGGCGGCGTCGCGCACGTCGCTGCAGCCGGCACGGATGGCCTTCTGCGCCGTCAGCGGGATCAGCGCGCGCACATGCAGGCGGTAGCGCGAATCCTGCAGGTCCTCGAACGCATCGCGCACGCTCTCGCTCTCGTAGTAGGCGGCGATGCCGCTGGCCAGCAGGTCACGCGGCAACAGGCCGACATGCCCGGACGAGACGATCTCGTCCCAGGTAGCGCGCATCTGCCGCGCATTGCTGATCTCGCTGGCACGATAGGCGTAGATCACGGTGGCCTGCGGATCGCCATCGGCGTCCGCCAGCAGCGCATCGGCGCGATCGATGCTCGCCAGCACCGCGGCGTAATACGCGACCAGATTGCGCCGGAGCACCAGATCGTTCGCCAGTTCCGCCTGCAGGCGGTCGACATAGGCGCGTCCCAGCCGCTTGTCCGCCTGCGACTGGTTCCAGTTCGCGACCTGGATGCCGATGAACACGCCGAGCACGACAATGACCAAATCGAGCCCCACCGCGAACCAGTTCTGGGCTTTCACGTGATCGGTCAGTCGGCGCAGCTTCATGGCCGGACAAAGGTAACATCCGCCTCGCAGCCTGGATCAGAAAAAAAGCAAAAGGGCCGGCACCCGGCCAGCCCTTTGCTGATCCACTGTGGTGGCGGCTTACAGCAAGTGCGCCACGCCAGCGCGTTCTTCTTCCAGTTCCGCCAAGGTCTTGTTCATGCGCTCGCGGCTGAAGTCGTCGATCGGCAGGCCTTCGACGCGGCTGTATTCGCCGTTCGCGCAGGTCACCGGCACGCCGTAGATGATGCCTTCCGGGATGCCGTAGCTGCCGTCCGAGGGCACGCCCATCGTCACCCAGCCGCCATGGGTGCCCAGTGCCCAGTCGCGCATGTGGCAGATCGCGGCATTGGCCGCCGACGCCGCCGACGACAGGCCGCGCGCCTCGATGATCGCGGCGCCGCGCTTGCCGACCACCGGCAGGAAGGTGTTGGCATTCCAGTCGGCGTCGTTGATCGTGTCCTTGAGCGACTGACCGTTGGCGGTGGCGAAGCGGTAATCGGGATACATGGTCGGGCTGTGGTTGCCCCACACCGCCATCTTTTCGATGTCGGCGACGGCCACGCCGGCCTTGATCGCCAGCTGCGACAGCGCGCGGTTGTGGTCCAGGCGCAGCATCGCGGTGAAGTTCCTGGCCGGCAGGCTGGGTGCGGACTTCATCGCGATATAGGCATTGGTATTGGCCGGATTGCCGACCACCAGCACCTTGACGTTGCGGCTGGCGACCTTGTCCAGCGCCGCGCCCTGGGCTGTGAAGATCTTGGCGTTCTCCAGCAACAGGTCCTTGCGCTCCATGCCCGGGCCGCGCGGACGCGCGCCGACCAGCAAGGCGTAATCGGCATCCTTGAACGCGACTTCAGCGTCATCAGTGCCGACCATGCCGGCCAGCAGCGGGAAGGCACAATCCTCCAGTTCCATCATCACGCCCTTGAGTGCGGCCTGCGCTTTCTCCAGCGGCAGCTCAAGCATCTGCAGGATGACGGGCTGGTCCTTGCCCAGCATTTCGCCGGCGGCGATGCGGAACAACAGGGCATAACCGATTTGGCCGGCAGCGCCGGTGACGGCAACGCGAACGGGATGCTTCATGGGGTGTCTCCTCGACATGACGATGCGGCGCATGCGCCGCATCAATGGAATGAAATCAGGCCAATTCGGCGAAGAATTCCTGGATCCGGCCCAGCCCGGGCGCGAGCTGATCCGGCGGACAGGTGTAGCTGATCCGCAGCCCGCGCGGTTCGCCAAAGGCCGAGCCCGGCACGCAGGCAACGCCCTTGGCTTCGAGCAGGGCGCCACAGAAATCGACGTCGTTTTCGATCTTCACGCCGTTGTGCGACTTGCCGAACGCGCAGGCGATCTCCGGGAACACGTAGAACGCACCCCGCGGCACCGGGCAGACCACTCCGGGGATCGCGGTCAGCGCAGCAACGATCTGGTCGCGGCGGGCCTGGAATTCGGCGCACTTCTGGGTCGGCACGTCCTGCGGTCCGGCCAGCGCGGCGATGGCGGCAGCGGTGGCGATCTCGGGAAGGCTGGTGATGTGGTTTGAATTGAGCGTGGTCACCGCCTTCGCCACCGTCTCCGGCCCGACCATGAAGCCGACGCGCCAGCCTGGCATGCCATAGGTCTTCGACAGCGAATCGATGAAGACCGTGCGTTCGCGCAGCTCGGGGCGGAACTGGATGAAATTGGCGTATTCCAGCCCGTCGAACAGCATCCGGTTGTAGATGTCGTCGGTGATGATCCAGGTGTCCGGATGCCGCGCGATCACCTCGGCCAGCGCTGCGATTTCCTCGCGCGTGTAGACCATGCCGGTGGGATTGGACGGATTGTTGAACAGGAAGACCTTGGGCTTCTTTGCCAGCGCGGCATCGAGCTGGTCTGGCGTGAGCTTGTAGTACTGCGATGCCGGACATGGCAGCAGGTCGACCTTGGCATTCACGATTTCCGCGATGTCGAGGTAGCTTGTCCAGTACGGCACCGGGAACGCGATGGTGTCGCCTTCGTCCAGCAGGGCCTCGGCGAGGTTGTAGATCACCTGCTTGGCACCGATGCCGACCGCGCAGTTGGCGCGGGTGAAGCCGGTCAGTCCCAGTCCTTCAATGTGGCCGAGCAGGGCATCCAGCAGCGCATCACTGCCGCGATTGCTGCCGTACTGGCCGCTGTCTTTCGCAATCGCCTCGCGTGCGGCAGCATAGACGTGCTCGCCGGGAAGGAAATTGGGTACGCCGATGGAAAAATTGATGATGTCGCGGCCCTCCGCCTTCAGGCGCTTGGCCTTGTCGGCGATCACCATGATGGCACTGGGCTTGGCGCGACCGATGCGCCGTGCAAGTTGGGGCATGCAGGTAACCTCTGGAATCGGCCGCCGGAAGCGGCACTTGACGTGGGGGAACAACGTGGAAATCAGCTTTGGAATTTTAACACAACCGCCTATCGCTCCCTTGTCTTCCCCACCGTCGCGGAACGGGTTCCGCGGGCGTTTCGCGTCGCTACTCCTGGCCGCGTTGGTGCTGCTTTCCGGCTGTGCCTCAACCAGCGTTCGCACAGTCCGCGACGCCAGCGGACAGCCGCTCGCGCTGCGCGGCACAGTGGTCCTAGTGGAACCCGACATCGAACTGTCCGAAGTCATGGCCGGTGGCATGGCCGAGCCGCGCCGCGAATGGACATCGGCAGCACGCCTGCTGTACCCGCAGGCAGCGCGCGAGGCGCTCGCCAGACAGGGCATCGGCACCCGTCCCGATTACCTGCTTCCCGCCGCCGCTGGCCCAGACGACCCGCGCCGCCAGATCACCCTGCTCAGCCAGGCGGTCTCGCTGAGCATCCTGCAATACAGCAGCACCGCAAACTCGAGGGCGCTGCGCAACAAGCACGGTCGCTTCGATTGGTCGCTTGGCCCGGGCGTCGCCGTCCTGCGCGAGGCAACCGGCGCGGATTACGCCCTCTTCACCTATATCCGCGACAGCTACGCCAGTGGAGGTCGTACCGCAATGCGGATCGCCGGACTGCTCCTGCTCGGCGGCGACATCGGCGGCGGCATGCAGGTTGGCGTGGCTTCGCTGGTGGATCTGCGCACCGGACAGGTGGTCTGGCACAACCTGCTGGTGAACCAGGCCGGGGATCTTCGCAACCTCGCCGGAGCGCGCGAAACGACCAGCCATTTGCTCAAGGGCGTGCGCGGCCAGGCGCCAGTGGAGTCGCAACCATGAAGGCCTCCAGAGTCCTGTTGGTGGCATTGGCGACAGTGGTCGTGGCGCCAGTGCACGCCCATGCTGCCCCTTTGGCGCCTCCAGCCACGCATCAGCAAACCTCGACGGCATCGCCTGCGCCAGGCAACCAGCCCGCGGTGAGTGGCGACGAGGCCGAGTTGTTGTACGCGATGGAACGGGCGGAAACCGAGCTCAAGCGCTCACCGCTGCTGGTGCGCGATCCGGCGCTCAATGGCTACGTCCGCGGCGTCGCCTGCAAGGTGGCCGGGGACCAGTGCGCCAACATCCGCGTCTACATCGTGGACGTGCCGCAGTTCAATGCCAGCATGGCGCCGAACGGCATGCTCGTGCTGTGGACAGGCGCTCTGCTGCGGATGCGCAACGAGGCCGAGCTTGCCTACGTCCTGGGCCATGAAATTGGCCACTACACCGCCCGCCATTCGCTGCAGCAATGGCGACGGCTCAAGAGCGCCAGCGCGTGGATGAGCGTGTTCCAACTCGTCGCCTACGGTGCAGGCGCAGGGGGTGTGGCGCAACTGGGGACCCTGGCCGGTAGCGCGGCGCTGTTCAAGTATTCACGCGACATGGAACGCGAGGCGGATCGCCTGGGCTTCGCCAGCGTGGTATCGCACCGTTGGGCACCACATGCCGGGGCAGACCTGTGGGCACGGATGTGGCGCGAGGAACAAACCCGCAAATACGACCGCCCGCTGACGCTGTTCTCGACTCACCCGGCATCGCAAGAACGACTGAACGACATCAAGGCGGCGTCCATGGCCATGGTCGCCCCCCCCACCGACCTCGGGCGCGAGCGCTACCGTGCAGCGGTTCACCCACTGTTTCCGAAGCTCCTTGAGGAGGAACTGGCGCAGCGCCGTTATGCCGGCTCGATCCTGGTCATCGGTGAGTTGCTGGAGGATGCACCGACGGAAGACCAGGGGCTGCTCACGTTCTCTCTCGGCGAAGCGTACCGACGCCGCGGACTGAACGACGACCGCGCGAAAGCGGCTGATTTCTACGCGCGCGCCATCGCCCTGCCCGGCGCCCCGGCCCAAGCTTGGCGCGAATACGGATTCACCCGCCGCGATGCAGGCGACACTGCCACGGCAATGGATGCGCTGCGGCGCTACTTGCGCGATGCCCCGGATGCCGACGACCAGGCCTTCATCCGGCGCGAACTGGAAAAAATCGGAGGCTCCCCATGACACTCCTGCGCCGACTTGCCATCCACCTGCTGATCCTGATGCTGGCCGCCTGCGCCAGCGGTGGACCGCTGGTGACCGCAGGCCGTACCACCGCTGGCAGCCACCTGAGCATCGACGCCGGGATGGAATGGACTCGAATGGGCGACCTGCGCGAACAGTTGTGGACCATCGACGGTCCATTGCTGAACTCGCTGCACCTGATCCCGACCGTGCGCGAACGCGATTTCGTCTTCCTCGGCAGGCGCCAGACCAAGCGTCGCCCGGACGGCGCGTTCTATCACCGCGGCATGCGCCCGGACGAACTGCGTGACCTGATCGCCGACGGTCTGCGCGAAGCCGGTGCCGTCAACGTGACAACCGCCAACCTGCGGCCGGCAACGTTCGGCGATCGCGAGGGATTCCGCTTCGAAATGACCCTGGACAGTGAAAGCGGCCTGAAATACAGGGCAATGGCCGCCGCCTTCGAGCACGAAAAGGGCCTTGCGCTGGCGTTGTACTACGCACCCGCCGAGTACTACTACCCACGCGACGCCGCCAAGGTCGATCTGATGCTGGATTCACTGCGCTGGAAGTGACGGCCCCTCTCCCACCGGGAGAGGGGTTGGGGTGAGGGTCCACCAGCCAACGCCATTCGGTGCCAGCGGACCCTCATCCGGCCCTGCGGGCCACCTTCTCCCGGAGGGAAAAGGAAATACGTCACGCCGCCAGATGCTTGTTCCACTCGGCAACCCGATCGGACTTGGCTGCCAGCACAGCCGCCGCGTCGCCTTCGATCTTGATCGACTTGATCCTGTCGCCCTGCTTGATCGCATCGACCACGTCCTGGCCCGCGATGACCTTGCCGAACACGGTGTGCCGGCCATCCAGGTGGCCGCAGGGCACGTGGGTGATGAAGAACTGGCTGCCATTGGTATTGGGGCCGGCATTGGCCATCGACAGCACCCCGCGTTCGTGGCGCAGGCCATTGCGGGTCTCGTCCTCGAAACGGTAACCGGGACCACCACGGCCGGACCCTTCCGGGCAACCGCCCTGGATCATGAAGTCCGGGATCACGCGGTGGAAATTCAGCCCATCGTAGAACCCATGCTGGGCAAGGTTCACGAAATTGGCCACCGTCAGCGGCGCCTTGTCGGCGGCAAGCTCCACACGAATGGCTCCGCGATCGGTCTCGAAATTGGCAATCAGGCTCATCGAACATTCTCCAGGCACCGGAACGGTGCGTTGACCGGATATAATAGCGGGCTCCCTCATTTTCAACGCTGCGCGCCCGCGCCTGCGGAACGTGCAGCGTTTCTGGTCCCAGAACTAATGTCCGCCCAACGCCTTCGCAACATCGCCATCGTCGCCCACGTCGACCATGGCAAAACCACCCTCGTCGACCAGCTGCTCAAGCAGTCCGGCACCCTTGATGCCCGCGCCGCCACGCCCGAGCGGGTGATGGACAGCGGTGACATCGAAAAGGAACGCGGGATCACGATCCTCTCGAAGAACACCGCGATCCGCTGGACCGATCCGCGCAGCGGCGAGCAATGGCGCATCAACATCGTCGACACCCCCGGCCACGCCGACTTCGGCGGCGAGGTCGAGCGCGTGCTGTCGATGGTGGATTCGGTGCTGATCCTGGTCGATGCGATGGACGGGCCGATGCCGCAAACGCGGTTCGTCACCCAGAAAGCATTCGCAATGGGCTTCAAGCCAATTGTCGTCATCAACAAGGTCGACCGCCCCGGCGCACGCCCGGACTGGGTGCTGGACCAGACCTTCGACCTGTTCGACCGGCTCGGCGCCACCAACGAGCAGCTCGACTTCACCACCATCTACGCCAGCGGCCTGCAAGGCTATGCCGGACTCGACGACAGCGTGCGCAGCGGCGACATGACGCCTCTGTTCGAAGCCATCTGCGACCACGTTCCCGCCCCGGCAGTGGATCCCGAAGGCCCGTTCCAGATGCGGGTGTCTTCACTCGACTACAACAACTACGTCGGCGTGATTGGCGTCGGTCGCATCCAGCGCGGCAAGGTCAAGCCCAACCAGCTGGTGACCGTGGTTGCCGCCGACGGTTCGAGGCGCAATGCCAAGGTGCTGCAGGTGCTCGGCTTCATGGGCCTGGAACGGATCGAGGTGGCCGAAGCCAGCGCCGGCGACATCATCGCCTTCTCCGGCATCGAGGGCATCGGCATCTCCGACACCCTGTGCGATCCCGTCGCCGTCGAACAGCTGCCGGTGCTTGCCGTGGACGAGCCGACCATCAGCATGGGCTTCCAGGTCAACGATTCGCCATTCGCCGGGGTCAAGGACCGCAGCGGCGGCAAGTTCCTGACCTCGCGCCAATTGCGCGACCGGCTTACCCGCGAGACCCAGCACAACGTCGCCCTGAGGGTGGAAGACACCGCGGATGCCGACAAGTTCAAGGTCAGCGGGCGCGGCGAACTGCACCTGTCGATCCTGATCGAAACCATGCGCCGCGAAGGTTACGAGATGGCCGTTTCACGCCCCGAAGTCATCCTCAAGACCATCGACGGCGCCGTCTGCGAGCCCTACGAGACCTTGGTGGTCGACCTCGACGAGCAATTCCAGGGTGGCGTCATGGGGCGTCTCGGCGAACGCCGTGCGCAGTTGCAGAACATGGCCCCGGACGGCAAGGGACGGGTCCGCCTCGACTACATCATTCCCGCGCGCGGGCTGATCGGTTTCCAGACCGAATTCCGCACCCTCACCGCCGGCACCGGGCTGATGTTCCACATGTTCGACCACTACGGCCCGCGCGGCGAAGGCAGCATCGGCCAGCGCCAGAACGGCGTGCTGATCTCCAACGGCACCGGCAGTTCGCCCGCCTATGCGCAGGGTGCAATGCAGGAGCGTGGCCGTCTGTTCATCGAGCCGGGCGAGGAAATCTACGAAGGCCAGATCGTCGGCATCCATGCCAAGGACAACGACCTCACCGTCAACGCGCTGCGCGGCAAGCAGCTGACCAACTTCCGCGCCGCCGGCAAGGACGACGACGAAGGCCTGATCCCGCCGATCAAGTTCTCGCTGGAACAGGCGCTGGAATTCATCGACGACGACGAGTTGGTGGAAGTGACACCCAGGCAGATCCGCCTGCGCAAGAAGTTCCGCACCGAGATCGACCGCAAGCGGGCGACGCGTGCGGCCTGAGCCGCCAGCCAACACGCTACGGGAAACCGGTTCGATTTCAGCCGGTTCTCCACTGCGCAACTACAACCCAAGCCCGCGCGCCCATCCTGGCCTGCACGCGATTGCGGTGGTCGAAATCGGCAAGGGCCTGCTGGCGCTGCTGGCGGCCAGCGGGCTGGAAATCCTCGGGCCAGCACCCCTGCAGCACTGGATCCACGAACTGATCTTCCGCTTCCAACTCGATCCCCACCATGGCGCGATGTCGTGGCTGGTCACCGCCATCAATCCCGGCGGCGTGCACCTGGCCGCCGCCATCGCCGCACTCTACGGCGTCATGCACGTCCTCGAAGGTTGGGGCTTGTGGCATGCCAAGGCCTGGGCCTCCTGGTTGGGCTGCGTCACCGTCGCGCTCTACCTGCCCTTTGACCTCTACGCACTCGTCCGCCATCCGGGCTGGCTGGCTTGGTGCGTGGTTGCGATCAACCTGATCGTGCTGTGGGTGCTCGCGCGCGATCTGCTCATGCGGCGACGTTGATTCCTCATTTGCGGCCCAACTGCAAACACGGGATGCTTGTGCGCCCCCACACTGCGGAATCCCACCATGCGACGCCTGCCGCTCGCCCTCGTCCTCGCCCTCGGCCTGGCCCTGCTTGCCGCTTGCCAGCAGCCTGCTCCGCCAGCGACATCGACGACTCCGGCACCGCCTGCCGCGGCACGGAGAGGGGAATCCCCGCCCGCGTTTGCGTTCGAAGAAGCGACCATTGCCGAACTGCAACAGAAGATGCAATCCGGGGCGCTCACCAGCCATGCCTTGGTGCAGGCCTACCTCGATCGGATCAAGGCGGTCGACAACGCGGGCCCTGCACTCAATGCGGTGATCGAACTCAATCCTGACGCGCTCAAGGACGCCGACGCGCTCGACGCCGAGCGCAAGGCGGGCAAGGTCCGTGGACCGCTGCACGGCATCCCGGTGCTGCTCAAGGACAACATCGACGCCACGCCGATGGTCAATTCCGCAGGTTCGTTGGCGCTTGCCGACAACCGCCCCGCGGTGGATGCGTTCCTCGTTGCAAGACTGCGCGCTGCAGGTGCGGTGATCCTCGGCAAGACCAACCTGTCGGAGTGGGCCAATTTCCGCTCCAGCCGGGCAACCTCCGGATGGAGTGGACGCGGCGGCCAGACCCGAAGCCCATACGCACTCGATCGCAATCCCTGCGGATCGAGTTCAGGAACCGGCACGGCGATTGCCGCCAACCTCGCCACCCTTGGCATCGGCACCGAGACAGACGGCAGCATCATCTGCCCATCGGCGGTCGCCGGCCTGGTCGGAATCAAGCCGACCGTAGGCCTGGTCAGCCGCAGCGGGATCATCCCGATCTCGATCTCGCAGGACACCGCTGGCCCAATGACGCGCAGCGTGGCCGATGCCGCAGCCTTGCTGACCGTGATCGCCGCCCCGGATGCCAGCGATCCGGCCGCTTCGGAGCGCGCCGACGCCACGCCGATCGATTACACCGCCCATCTCAAGCCCGATGCCCTGCGCGGGGCACGGATCGGGGTCGTGCGCAAGCTGATGGGCTACCACCCAGACACCGATGCCGCCATGGAGCGCGCCATCACGGCACTGAAGCGTGAAGGCGCCACCGTGGTCGACGTCGAGATCCCGACGCTTGGACAATGGGATGACGACGAGTACCGGGTCCTGCTGTACGAGTTCAAGGACGGCCTGAATCGATACCTTGCCACCGCAGGAGCGACGCATAAATCGCTGGCCGACTTGATCGCATTCAACGATGCCAACGCGGCGCAGGAAATGCCGAGCTTCGGGCAGGAGACCTTCGTGATGGCCAATGCCATGGGGCCACTGACCGAGCCGGCCTACCTTGCCGCGCGCGACCGGGTCCGTCGTCTGGCGGGGCCCCAAGGCATCGACGCAGCCTTGCGGTCGCAACAGTTGGATGCATTGATCGCACCGGCCATGTCACCGGCGTGGGTGACCGACCCAGTCGACGGCGACCATTTCATCGGCGCCGGCTACGGTCCTGCCGCCGCTGCCCGCTATCCGAGCTTGACCGTGCCGATGGGCATGATCCACGGCCTGCCGGTCGGCCTTGTGTTCCTCGGACCGGCCTGGAGCGAACCACGCCTGATCGAGTTGGGTTATGCCTTCGAGCAAGTCACCCGCGCACGGCAACCGCCGCGGTTCCTTCGGACGGTGGCTGTCACCGCCCCCGAGTGATCCGAACTGGCGCAGGCGTGGTAATGCGCCAATGCGCTAAGACGCCAATGCGCCAAGGCAATGTTGTACCAGCCCCTCCTAGACGTGTCAGCACACGCTGCGTCCGGTGCAGGCCCGGGCTCGGCTCACACGCATCAATCACTTGCATCTTTGGTGCCTGCCAACCATCCACGGCTGGCGAAAACCTCCGAGTTGGCCGGAGGTTCCCTGGCGCATCATGAATCCACGCGCCGAGCAGGAATTTCGCTCGGCGGATGCCACGTCGGCTCACGCGTCGACCACGCCCCGCTTGCCTACGATCAGCATGGCGATTTCCAGCGACTGCTCGTAGTTCAGCCGTGGATCCACGGTGCTGCGGTAATCGCGGTGCAGGTCTTCCTCGGTGAGTTGGCGCGCACCGCCAAGGCATTCGGTGACGTTCTCGCCGGTCAATTCCAGATGCACGCCACCCAGCCGGGTGCCCGCCGCCGCGTGCAGGTCGAACGCCTGCTCGATCTCCGCCCGGATGTTCCTGAACCGACGGGTCTTGAAGCCATTGCTGGTGGACTCGGTGTTGCCGTGCATCGGATCGCACACCCAAAGCACCCGCCGCCCCTCGCGACGCACGGCATCCAGTAGTGGCGGCAACTTCTCGGAAATCTGCCCCGCGCCCATGCGATGGATCAACGCCAGGCGCCCCGGCTCGTCATCCGGGTTGAGTGCATCGATCAGACGCAGCAAGGCATCCGGGGTCACCGAGGAACCAACCTTCACCGCAATCGGATTGGCGATCCCGCGGAAATACTCGACGTGCGCCCCATCCAGCGCCGCAGTGCGCATGCCGATCCACGGGAAATGGGTGCTCAGATTGAACCACCCGTCGGCGCGTGGCACTTGGCGGGTCTGTGCCTCCTCGTAGGGCAGCAGCAGGGCCTCATGCGAAGTGTAGAACGCCACCCGTGACAGGCTCTGCATCCGCCGTCCAACCAGGATCTCGGTGAACCGGACCGCATCGCCGATCGCCGTGACCATCCTCTGGTATTCGGCCGCATTCGGTGACTGGTCCACCCAGCCCAACCCCCAGAATTCCGGATGGTGCAGGTCCGCGAAACCACCGTCGATCAGCGAGCGTACGAAGTTCATCGTCATCGCGCTGCGCGCATGCGCCTTGATCATCCGGCGCGGATCGGGGCGGCGCGCCGATTCGGTGAAGTCGGGCCCATTGACGATGTCCCCACGGTAGCTCGGCAAGGTCACGCCATCACGCGTCTCCGTGTCTGCCGAGCGCGGCTTGGCGTATTGCCCGGCAAAGCGCCCCACCCGCACGACCGGGAGCTTCAGCCCGTGCACCAGCACCAGGCTCATCTGCAACAGCACCTTGAGTCGGTTGGTGATCGTGTCCGAACAGCATTCTGAAAAATTCTCGGCGCAATCGCCGCCTTGCAACAGGAAGGCCTTGCCTTCCTGCGCATCCGCAATCTGCTGCTTGAGACTGAGGATTTCCCGCGAAGTGACCAGCGGCGGCAGTTGCTTCAACTCGTCGCAGCAGGTCTCCAGGTCCGAGGCATCCGTGTAGATCGGCTGTTGTTGCGCCACCCGTGCACGCCAACTGTCGGGTGACCAAGGATCTGTGGTTGGGATCGACTGAAGGCGGACGCTGGACATGGCGGGATCGGCGGCTTCGGATGCTGCATTGCATCATCCACGACAGGCGACCTGTTGCGCAAGCCTCAACCCAGCAATTTGCGGGAATTACGACCTTTGAATCCGGCATACAGGGCGCCCAATCCCAGCCCGACGAACCACAGGAAGGTCCACATCGGCATCGACAGGCCGAGGAAGGCCCAGTCGATGTTGGCGCAGTCACCGGTGGCTTGCAGCACCTTGCGCGCCGCGCCCAGCCAGGAATACTGCTCGACGATGTAGTTGAGCCCAGGCCCGCAGGTCGGCATCCCCGGCGGATACATCTGCACCCAACTGTGCCGCCCGGCGTACGCCATCCCGGCAACGGCAGGGAGGAAGGCCAGCACACCCCAGGCACGACGTCCGGCCGCAGCCTTCGGCGCATGCAGGCCACCGAACAGGAACATCAGGCCAAGCGCGGCGAAACACAGGCGCTGGAAGATGCAGAACGGGCACGGTTCGATGCCGAGCTGGAACTGCACGTACAGGGCGTAGCCCAGCAAGCCGGCACAGGCGAGAAAGCCGGTCAGGAACTGCGCGCGAAACGACCAACGAAATGGATTCATGCCGTCATCTTCAGTGGTTCCCTTCGATTATCCGGCATTCCGCGCAAAACGAAAAACCCCGGCATGACCGGGGTTTTCCTGATTCCTGCGCTGGCGACCGGATGGATCAGTCGGCAGCCTGCTGCGGGCGATCCACCAGTTCGACATACGCCATTGGCGCATTGTCACCGGCGCGGAAGCCGCACTTGAGGATGCGCAGGTAGCCGCCAGGACGCTGCGCATAGCGCGGGCCGAGCACGGTGAACAGGGTGCCCACCGCCTCTTTGTCGCGCAGGCGCGAGAACGCCAGACGGCGATTGGCCACGCCATCGGTCTTGGCCAGGGTGATCAGCGGCTCGGCGACGCGGCGCAGCTCCTTGGCCTTGGGCAGGGTGGTGCGGATGATTTCGTGCTTGATCAGCGACGCCGCCATGTTCGTGAACATCACCTGGCGATGGGCGCTGGTGCGGTTGAACTTGCGGCCGGATTTCTGGTGGCGCATGGGAGTGACTCCGTTTGAATGGTGGAACGATTGGACTTCGCTGTCGCCATCCTGGCGTTTGCTCGCAGGTCGCGAGCGGGTGGACTGCGGGTGGCCCGTGCCGGCATCCCTTGCCGGTCATGCCGCGAGCCTGAGGCTCGTCGGCGAAAAGCTTGGCAACTGATGATTCGCCAAACCAAACCTCAGGGCGGGTCTTGACCCGCCACTGTGGTCATTTGACAGGCGATTGCCCGCCAAACTCATGGAACCGCGGGCGGGTCGAAACCCGCCCCACGTGGATCAACCCAGCATGCCGTGGGCGGCGACGCCGGCCGGCGGCCAGTTCTCCAGCTTCATGCCCAGCGACAAACCACGCTGCGCCAGCACTTCCTTGATCTCGGTGAGCGACTTCTTGCCGAGGTTCGGGGTCTTGAGCAGTTCGACTTCGGTCTTCTGGATCAGATCGCCGATGAAGTAGATGCTCTCGGCCTTGAGGCAGTTGGCCGAACGCACGGTCAGCTCCAGGTCGTCGATCGGGCGCAGCAGCACAGGATCAACGCTGGTGTGCGCCGGCTTGGCGGCGCCGCGCTCACGGCTGGTGAAATCACCGAACACCGAGAGCTGGTCGCTGAGGATGTCGGCGGCGGTGCGCACCGCTTCCTCGGCATCGATCGTGCCATCGGTCTCGATGTCCAGCACCAGCTTGTCGAGGTCGGTGCGCTGTTCGACGCGCGCGGCTTCCACCGCGTAGGCGACCTTGCGCACCGGCGAGAACGAGGCGTCCAGCATCAGGCGCCCGATCGTGCGGGACTCTTCGTCCGGGCGGCGACGGGCCACAGCCGGCTGATAGCCAAAACCACGACTGATGGTCAGGCGCATGTTCAGCGCCACGTCCTTGGTCAGGCTGGCGATGACATGGCCGGGATTGAGCACGTCGACGTTGTGGCTGGTCTTGATGTCGCCGGCGGTGACGATGCCCGGGCCCTGCTTGCGCAGTTCCAGCACATCGCTGTCGCCGTTGTGCATGCGCAGGGCAACGTCCTTGAGGTTGAGCAGCACCTCGAGTACGTCTTCCTGCAGGCCTTCGACCGTGGTGTACTCGTGAAGCACGCCGTCGATTTCGACCTCGGTGATCGCAAAACCCGGGATCGAAGACAGCAGCACGCGCCGCAGCGCGTTGCCGAGGGTGTGTCCATAGCCGCGTTCCAGCGGCTCGATCACGACCTTGGCGCGGGTGTCGTTGATACGCTCGATCTGCGGCCCGCGCGGGCGCATGACTTGGGTGGCGGTAGCCGTCATTCGTTGAGTCTCCTGCTGGCCCGCGCGAACGCGGGCCGATGACAATGGCTTACTTCGAGTAGAGCTCGACGATCAGCGCTTCGTTGATGTCGCTGGGCAGATCGGCGCGATCCGGAACGGCCTTGAACACGCCGCTGAACTTGCCGGCATCGACCTCGATCCACGACGGCGTCAGGTTCATCTGCTCGGACACCGTCAGCGACTCCTTGACGCGGAGCTGCTGCTGGGCCTTTTCCGACAGCGCAATCGAATCACCGGCGCGGATCGCGAAGGACGGCAGGTTGACCGGCTTGCCGTTGACCATCACGCCACGGTGGCTGACCAGCTGGCGGGCGGCCGGCCGGGTGACCGCAAAACCCATCCGGTAGACGACGTTGTCCAATCGGGTTTCCAGCAGGCGCAGCAGGTTTTCGCCGGTGTTGCCCTTGCGGGTCGCGGCCTTCTTGTAATAGTTGCGGAACTGGCGCTCCAGCAGGCCATAGGTGCGCTTGACCTTCTGCTTCTCGCGCAACTGGGTGGCGTAGTCGGACAGTTTGCCACGACGCGCGGTGGCGCCGTGCTGGCCGGGCTTCTGCTCCAGCTTGCACTTGGAGTCGAGCGCACGTGCCGGGGACTTCAGCGACAGATCGGCGCCTTCGCGGCGCGCGAGCTTGCAGGTGGGACCGAGATAACGAGCCATGTTCTAGTGCTCCCGTGCGTCAGACGCGACGCTTCTTCGGCGGACGGCACCCGTTGTGCGGGATCGGCGTCACGTCGATGATGTTGGTGATCTTGTAGCCCACGTTGTTCAGCGAGCGGACGGCGGACTCACGACCCGGACCCGGGCCCTTGATGCGCACTTCCAGCGACTTCACGCCGTAATCCAGCGCCGCCTTGCCCGCCTTCTCGGCGGCCACCTGCGCGGCAAACGGCGTGGACTTGCGCGAACCGCGGAAGCCTGCGCCGCCGGAGGTTGCCCAGGAAAGCGCATTGCCCTGGCGATCGGTGATGGTGATGATGGTGTTGTTGAACGACGCGTGCACGTGCGCAATGCCGTCGGTGACGACGCGACGCACCTTCTTCTTGGTACGAGTTGCTGCTGCCGGTTTGGCCATGGTCTGGACTCCTTACTTCTTGATGGCCTTGCGCGGGCCCTTGCGGGTACGCGCATTGGTGCGGGTCCGCTGACCACGCACCGGCAAGCCGCGACGGTGCCGCAGGCCACGGTAGCTGCCGAGGTCCATCAGGCGCTTGATCGCCATGCCAACCTCGCGGCGCAGGTCGCCTTCGACGACGTACTTGCCGACTTCAGCGCGCAGGCGCTCGACTTCAGGCTCGGACAGGTCGCGGATCTTGGTCGCGGCATTGACGCCGGCGGATTCGCAGACCTTCCGGGAACGGGTACGGCCAATGCCGTAGATGCTTTGCAGCCCGACCCAGACATGCTTCTGGGCAGGCAGGTTGACGCCAGCGATACGCGCCATGAGGCGATCTCCGATGAACGATAGTGCGACGAAAGCGAATTCCGACGCAGTGAACAAGAAATTATATACGGATCCCGAGCATACTGGAAGCCATGACGCCGAAGCGCCACGACCCGGCATGGGGAGAGTGCCCATGCTCCGGCGAAAGCCCCGGATCGCGGGAGGTCTTGCGCAGCCGCCTCCAAACGGCGGCCCGCGCATCCAAGTCGACCTCCATCCAGCCATCCTGGCCAGATGCCCGCCCGGGCCGAAGCCCGGACTCGCCCCGCACGCTTCTCCGGCGCGCGGATCGATCCAGGGCAACCCACGCGCGGGACCGCCGCGCAAGTCGCCCATTTGCTGGTTCGCGCGAATGCCGAACCAGCGGTTGTCACAAGGCTTCCCGAGCAGGGAAGCCGGTGGATCGCATCGCGCCAATCAGCGCGGGCGCGAACCGCCCTTCAAATTCGCCTTCTTCAACAGGCTTTCGTACTGGTGGGACATCAAGTGCGCCTGCACCTGGGCGATGAAGTCCATCACCACCACCACCACGATCAGCAGCGAGGTGCCACCGAAGTAGAACGAAGCGCCGAGGCCCGTGCGCATGTACTCCGGCAGCAGGCAGACCAGCACCAGGTACAGGGCACCCGCCGCAGTCAGTCGCGTCAACACGCCATCGATGTATTCGCCGGTGGCCTTGCCTGGACGGATGCCCGGGATCAGCGCCCCCGACTTCTTCAGGTTGTCGGCGGTTTCCTGCGAGTTGAACACCAGCGCGGTGTAGAAGAATGCGAATCCGATGATCAGCCCGGCCAAGAGAATCATGTACAGCGGCTCGCCGGGGGACAGCATCTGGCTGACTTTCTGCAGCCAGACCGTGTACTGGCTGCCGGATTTCCCGAACCAAGTCGAGGCGGTGGCCGGGAACATGATGATCGACGACGCAAAGATCGGCGGGATCACGCCCGACATGTTGAGCTTGAGCGGCAGGAACGAACTCTGGTTCTGGTAACCGCCGCGGCCACCTTGGCGGCGGGCATAGTTCACGGTGATTCGGCGTTGCCCGCTTTCCATGAACACCACGAACCAGGTGACGGCCAGCACGATCGCCAGGATGAAGAACACCGTGATCCACTGCATGTCACCGCTGTTGGCCTGCTGCAGGGTATTGATCACTGCGCCCGGCAAGCCCGCCACGATGCCGGCGAAGATGATCAGCGACACGCCGTTGCCGATGCCGCGTTCGGTGACTTGCTCACCCAGCCACATCAGGAACACGGTGCCCGCGGTCAGCGACACGATCGCGGTCAGCACGAAGCCGGGGCCCGGGTTATACACCACCGAAATGCCGGCGCCCGCACCTTGGTTCTGCAACGCAATGGCAATACCGGCCGACTGGAAGATAGCCAGGAACACCGAGGAGACACGCGAATACTGGGTGATCTTGCGCCGCCCGGATTCGCCCTCCTTCTGCATCGCCTTCAGGCTGGGGACGACCTGCACCAGCAGCTGCATCACGATCGACGCCGAGATGTACGGCATCACGTTCAGCGCGAACAGGCTGAAACGCGCAAGCGCACCGCCGGAGAACATGTTGAACATGTCCACGATGGTGCCCTTCTGTGTATCCATCAACTGCAGCATCGCCTCGGGATTGACCCCGGGCACCGGGATGTAGCAACCCAGTCGATAAACGATCAGCGCCCCGACCACGAACAGCAGCCGGGAACGCAGCTCCGCGAACTTGCCGGCGCCGAGCAGCCCGGCCATCGATTCCGCGCTTCGCGACATGCGCCGCTTACTCCGCCAGGCTGCCGCC
>NZ_JADZDS010000111.1 GCF_020850895.1 Thermomonas sp.
CGTTCTTCATCGCCAATGTCGGCAGCTTGACGGTGTCCGGGCAGATTCTGGCCGATCCGTTCATCGCCTCCTTCCTCGGCCTGCTGGTCGGCGTGGTGCTGTCGATCCCGCGGCTTGATGCGGTGGCGCGGGCGCGGGCCGAGGCGCGTGCGGCGGGGCAGATCAAGGGCGCCCCTCATCCGGCGCTGCGCGCCACCTTCTCCCCGCTGCGCGGGGCGAAGGGCGGGCAGTTCCGGATAATCGACTGATGGAAAAATTGCGGGTCGCCCTGGTCAGCACGACGGCTGTCGGTTCGCCCGGCAGCATGCGGGTATATGCCGACCTGTTGTTGCAGGCATTGCAGCGCGATGCGCCCGAAATCGAGGCCAACCTGGTCGAGCTTGATCCACATCCGGCCGGGCCCGGCTGGCGGCAGCGCCTGGCAACGCTGGCCTTGCCGTGGCGGGCGCGCCGCGTGGCAAGCCTGAAACCACAGCTCTGGCACATCCTCGACGGCAGTCGTGCTTATCTTGCCGAAGGCCTGCGCGGCGCGCCGGTCGTCATCACCGCGCATGACATCATCCCGGTCTTGCAGCAGCAGGGCCAGTTTCCAGGTGCACCGGCGGTGGGCGCTGCGGCACGCTGGCTCTGGAAACGGAACGGGAATGCGATACGCGCTGCGGCGAGTCTGGTCTGCGACAGTGAGCGCACGCTGTCGGATGTGTCCACCACCTATGGGGTGCCTCGCCAAGCGAGCGTCGTCCAGCTTCCCGTCCGCCCTGCGTTGGCGGCTCTGGATTCGAGTGAGAACACCATTCGCGAGACGGGCCTTGTCCTGCATGTCGGCAACAACGGTTTCTACAAGAACCGTGCGCAGGTCCTGCATGTCTTTGCGGCCCTGGATCGAGCGCTGGCGCACCGGCTGGTGATGGTCGGACCGCCACCTGTCCCCGCGCTACGCGAGCTTTCCAGGCAACTGGGGATTGCGCCATCCGTGCAGTGGTTGGAAGACGTGGACGATGCCCAGGTTGCACACTGGTACCAACGCGCCTCGGTACTGGTGTTCCCTTCCTTGTACGAGGGCTATGGCTGGCCCGTGCTGGAAGCGATGTCCTGCGGTTTGCCGGTGGTGGCAAGCCATGGCGGATCGTTGCCCGAGGTCGTGGGCGCTGTTGCGCCTTGCCTGGCGCCGGACGATGTGGATGGCTTCGTGCGCGAAATAGAAGTCATACTTGCCGATCCGAACCTGGCCGCGCTGCGCGCAGCACGCGGACGGGAGCGGGCAGGGCAATTCACCATGGCACGGTTCGCACGGGAAATGGCGGCCGTCTATCAGGCGGCGGTCACGGGAAATCCAAGAGGGTTGCATTGATGGCGCGCACGGCGCTCATTTTCGGTGTCTCCGGGCAGGACGGCGCGCTGCTGGCGCGGCTGTTGGTTGGCAAGGGCTATCAGGTCCACGGGACTTCGCGGGATGCGCAGCTCAGCCGCTTCGACAACTTCGATCGGGTGGGCGTGCGCGGGCAGGTGCGTGTGCATTCTGCGGCGACCACCGATTTTCGCAGCGTGGCGCAGGTGTTGAGCGAGGTGCAGCCGGATGAGACCTATCTCTTGGCTGGACAGAGTTCGGTCGGGCTGTCGTTCGGCCAGCCGGTGGAAACGCTGGAAAGCATTGCCGTGGGTACGCTCAACGTGCTGGAGGCGATTCGATTCCTGAAGCTCAAGACCCGGCTCTACCATGCTGGTTCCAGCGAATGTTATGGCGATGTGGGTGAAGCGGCGAACGAACAGACGGCGTTTCGGCCGCGCAGTCCGTACGCAACCGCCAAGGCCAGCGCGCACTGGATGGTTGCGAACTACCGCGAAGCCTACGGCCTGCATGCCTGCACCGGCATCCTGTTCAACCATGAGTCACCGCTGCGGCCCGCGCGCTTCGTCACCCGCAAGATCGTCGCGGCCGCAGTGCGCATCGCGGCGGGCAGTGACGAACGCCTGCAGCTGGGCAATGTGGACATCAGTCGCGATTGGGGCTGGGCACCGGAATACGTCGACGCGATGTGGCGCATGCTCCAGCATGATCGTGCGGAAGATTACGTCATCGCAACGGGGCAGGCACATTCGTTGCAGGCGTTTGTCGAGATGGTGTTTTCCGCAGTGGGCGTAGATTGGCAAACCTGCGTCGATTTCAATCCCGATCTGCGCAGGCCGAGCGATATCGCGCACAGCGTGGGCGATGCGTCCAAGGCCGAACGTGAGCTGGGTTGGCGTGCTGCCAGCACGCTGGAGCAGGTGGTTGCAAGGATGGTTGCCGCCGAACAGGGCAAGCCGTGGCCGGTGGTGGTTGGCTGACGATGCGTATCGCCGTGGATGCGCTGCCCATCAACAATTTCTCCGGACGCAATGTGCTCGGCGGCCATTTGCGCAACCTCGCTGCGGCCGGAAAGGGGAGGCATCGGTACCATGTGCTGCACCACGCCGGAAACGGCGATATCCGGCGGGATCTGGGCGATCACGTTGAATGGGTGCAGTGCGTGGATGCCGCAACTGGCTCGCACTGGGCGCGGCGGCTGTGGTGGCAGCGGACCCGGATGCAGAAACAGCTCGACGCCATCGGCGCCGACCTGCTGCTTTCCACCTCGGGCGCGCTGGTGCCGGGCGTGACCACGCCGCAGATGGTGCTGGTGCAGAACCCTTGGTGCTTCTTTCCGCAGTTTCATGCGGGCCCGGCGGATCGCTTGAAGGCGCGCTTGCAGCGGCACGGCTATGCAAAGGCCCAGCGCAAGGCAGCAGCCATGTTATACCTGTCCGATTACATGGCACGCATTTATGCCGAAAATTCCGGGGCTATGCCGCAGCAGGGGGCGACGGTGCTGGTCGGCGTCGATGACCGCATGTTTGCGGCAGCGGCCGCTGCGCCGCTGCCGGGGTTCGCGGAGCGTGCGCCCAAGATCGTCCTGGTCTCGGTGATGACGCCACACAAATCGGTCGAGGATGTGATCGACGCCCTTGCGCTTCTGCATTCGCGCGGGGTGGATGCACGGCTGGCGCTGGTCGGCCCGTGGTCGGATGCGGCGTATCGGGCGTCGATCGAGGCGCGTATCGCACGGCTCGGGCTGGCGTCGGCGGTCGAGATCGCAGGCAAAGTCACGGACGACGTCCTGATGGATCATTACCGGCGGGCGCGCGTGTTCTGCCTGCTCAGTCGCTGTGAATCGTTCGGAATTCCGGCGGTGGAGGCGCAGGTCTTTGGAACCCCGTGCGTGGTCGCCAACGTCTGTGCGCCGCCCGAGATCGCTGGCCCGGGTGGGGCAGTGGTGCCGGCCGGGGCGATTGCACTGGCCGCCGATGCGCTGCAGCCATTGCTGTCCGACGCCGACGCATGGGGCGCTGCATCGAGCCGAGCGTTGCAAAATGCCGAACGCTTCCGTTGGGAGCGCCTGAGTGGCCCAATCAGTGATTTCATTGATCGGTGGCGGCCCGCATGACCCTCGACATCGACACCGCTCGCGCCGCCCGCCCATACTCGCGCCGTGAGTACCTGGGCCGCGTGCTGTGGTCGCTGGCGGCGCCATTGTTCCGCTGGAGCCCGCGGCCCCTGTTTGGCTGGCGCAATCTGTTGCTGCGGGTGTTCGGTGCGAAGCTCGGCCGTGGCGCCCATGTCGATCCCGGCGCGCGTATCGAGATCCCGTGGATGCTGACGCTGGGCGATCACGCGGCCATCGGTGCCGGCGTGTGGGTCTACAACCTCGGGCCGATCCGCATCGGCGCACGCGCCACGGTCTCGCATCGTGCCCACCTGTGCGGTGGCAGCCACGATTACGCTGATCCGACCTTGCCGTTGCTGCGCACGGGGCTGGTGGTTGGCGACGATGCCTGGATCTGCAGCGATGCCTTCGTCGGGCCGGGCGTGGCAGTGGGCGCGGGTGCGGTGGTCGGCGCCGCAGCCGTGGTGATGCGTGATGTCGCGCCGTGGAGTGTGGTTGCCGGCAATCCGGCGCGGGTGGTCAAGCAGCGCGTCATGCGCAGCGCAGCAAGCCCGTGATCTCCGTCGTCATCCTGACCCTGAACGAAGCGGCCAATCTGCCGCGCTGCCTCGCCAGCGTGGCATGGTCGGACGACGTGGTGGTGCTCGATTCCGGGAGCACCGACGCGACGGTCGAGGTCGCACAGGCGCATGGTGCGCGGGTGCTGACGCGCGCGTTCGATTCGTTTGCCGGCCAGCGCAACCATGCGATGGAGCACGCGGGCTTCCGTCATCCATGGGTCTTGCATCTGGATGCCGATGAAGTGGTGACGCCGGCGCTGCGCGATGAACTGGTGGCGATCGCGGAGGCGGCGTCGGCCGCCTACCCGGTCTATCGGGTGGCGGCGAAGATCATCTTCATGGGCCGCTGGTTGAAACATGCCGGCATGTATCCGTCCTACCAGGTGCGCTTCGGACGGGCCGACGCGCTGCGCTTCGTCGACCATGGCCACGGCCAGCGTGAAGTGCAGCCGCCGGAACAGATCGGCACCTTGGTCGAACCGCTGGAGCATTACAACTTCTCCAAGGGCGTGAACGACTGGTTCGCGCGGCACCTGCGCTATGCGGATCGCGAGGCACGACTGCTGCTGGCCGAGCGCGCGCAGCCGCTGCGACCGCTTGGACTGTTCAGTGCCGATGCCACCGTGCGTCGTCGCGCACTCAAGCGGATCGCCGGCCGCCTGCCACTGCGCCCGTGGCTACGGTTCGTCTACGCAGGCATCCTGCGCGGCGGTTTTCTGGACGGGATACCTGGCCTGCGCTACGCGCGCATGCTGGCGATCTACCAGCAGTTCATCGATCTCATGGTGAGCGAACGGAAGGTCGGCGGATGACTCAATTGAATCGTGTCGCGTCGCTGGACGGCATACGCGCGCTGGCGGCGTTGTCAGTCATGGTCTTCCATTTTGTTCAGATTTTCGGCAAGTAGTACCCAGGATGGTTACGACAAGCATCGGTGTTTGGACAGTCGGGAGTCGATCTGTTTTTCGTGTTGTCCGGATTCCTGATCACGAGGATCTTGCTTGAAACCGCAGGAAAAGAGGGCTACTACCGCACGTTCTACGCTCGTCGCATCCTTCGAATTTTTCCTCTTTACTTCGCATATCTTGGGGTTCATTTCTTCCTGCTGCCGTACCTGCTCGATACCGGCATCCCTGCATTTAATAGTCAGGTATGGTCGTGGTTGTTCCTGGAGAATGTCGCGCAGTCTTTTCCTGTGTTGGCCAGCAGCGGGCCCAACCACTATTGGTCCCTAGCGGTTGAAGAACATTTCTATCTGATGTGGCCGCTGGTGGTTGCCAGCTTCGATCGGCGGACCTTGCTACGAATCATTGGTGGCATCCTGCTGGTGTCCCCGGTGCTGAGGTATGTGCTGGCCAGTCAGGGATATGGCGTTTTCTACCTCACGCCGACTCGGTTGGATGGCTTGAGTCTCGGAGCGGGCATCGCGATCCTCCTTGCAGATCATCGAGAAGCAGCACCAGTTTGGATGGTGACATTGTCTAGGGCGTTGTGCGTGACCCTGCCGCTCCTGTTGTTGCCGTTGTTCGTTAAATTTTCCGGCTCTGGCCATGCGCTACTGCAGGCAATGAAGCTGTCGCTGATCCCGTTGCTTTGCGCCGCAGTTGTCGCCCTCTGCTTGATCGACGTGAAGATCACACCGCTGCGACGGATACTAGAAACGCGCTGGTTGCGATGGATCGGCGGCATCAGCTATGGCCTGTACGTATTCCATCCCGCATGCTTCCGGGTTGTCGCCAAGCTACTCCCTGGAATTCCGCTCCCTGGCACCATCCTGCTTGCATTCGGAACTAGCTTCTTGGTCGCCTGGGTGAGTTTCAGGTGGTTCGAGAGTCGATTCCTGAGCCTGAAGCGTTATTTCATCCTTCCATCGCACCCACGTCCTGTGGGTGCATATGCACAACACTAGGATCCTGCAATGAAAAAAGCACTGATCACCGGCATCACCGGCCAGGACGGCGCCTATCTGGCCGAGCTGCTGCTGGCCAAAGGCTATGAGGTGCACGGCATCAAACGCCGCGCCTCGTCCTTCAACACCGATCGCATCGATCATCTGTACCAGGACCCGCACGCGCCGGATCGGCGTCTGTTCCTGCACTACGGCGATCTCACCGATGCCACCAATTTGATCCGGATCCTGCAGCAGGTGCAGCCCGACGAGGTCTACAACCTCGGCGCGCAGAG
>NZ_JADZDS010000112.1 GCF_020850895.1 Thermomonas sp.
AGTCGAAGTCGAACGGCTCGTAATAGTCGTCGATCTGTGGCAGGTCCGGGTTGGCGAAGATCTTGGACAGCATGCGGAAGCGGCCGCCGGCCTTCGGCACCAATTTCCCGGCCTTGGTGCGCACCCAACCGCCGTTCCACTTGTCCTGGTTTTCCCATTCCTTGGGATAGCCCACGCCAGGCTTGGTCTCGACGTTGTTGAACCACGCATATTCCACGCCCTCGCGGCTGGTCCACACGTTCTTGCAGGTGATCGAACAGGTGTGGCAGCCGATGCACTTGTCCAGGTTCAGCACCATCGCGATCTGTGCACGTACTTTCATCACACCACCTCCTGGGCGTTGGCCGGCACCGGCTCGCCATCCAGCCAGTCAACCTTGTTCATCTTGCGCACGATCACGAATTCGTCACGGTTGCTGCCCACCGTTCCGTAGTAATTGAAGCCATAGGCGAACTGGGCATAGCCACCGATCATGTGGGTGGGCTTGAGCACGACGCGGGTCACCGAGTTGTGGATGCCGCCGCGGGTGCCGGAGATCTCCGAGCCGGGCACGTTGATGATGCGTTCCTGCGCGTGATACATCATCGCCATGCCGTTCATCACGCGCTGGCTGACCACCGCACGCGCGGCGATTGCGCCATTGACGTTGAACAGTTCGATCCAGTCGTTGTCCACGATTCCGGCTTCACGCGCATCGTCTTCGGAAATCCACACGATCGGGCCGCCGCGCGAGAGCGTCTGCATGATCAGGTTGTCGGAATAGGTGCTGTGGATACCCCATTTCTGGTGTGGGGTGATCCAGTTCAGCACGATCTCCTTGTTGCCGTTGCCGCGCTTGTTGTGCAGTGGCGCGATGGTCTTGGTGTCCACCGGCGGGCGGTACTGCATGAAGCCCTCGCCGAACGCGATCATCCACTCGTGATCCATGTAGAACTGTTGGCGACCGGTAACGGTGCGCCACGGGATCAGCTCGTGGACATTGGTGTAACCGGCGTTGTAGCTGACGTGCTCGTCTTCCAGACCCGACCAGGTGGGCGAAGAAATGATCTTGCGCGGCTGCGCCTGGATATCGCGGAAGCGGATCGCCTCGTGCTCCTTGCCCTCCGCCAGGTGGGTGTGGTCACGGCCGGTGAATTCGCCCAGTGCCTCCCACGCCTTCACCGCGACATGACCATTGGTTTCCGGGGCCAGGTGCAGCACGCACTCGGCCGCATCGATCGCGGTCTGGATGTTCGGGCGCCCTTGGCTGACACCTTCCTCGCGCACACGGTGATTGAGGTTGCCAAGGAATTCCACCTCGTCCTGGGTATCCCAGTTGATGCCCTTGCCGCCATTGCCCTGTTTGTCGAGCAAGGGGCCCAGTGACGTGAATTTCTTGTAGAGGTTCGGGTAGTCGCGCTCGACCACGGCGATGGTCGGCATGGTCTTGCCCGGAATCGGCTCGCACTGCCCCTTCTTCCAGTCGGTCACGCCCAAGGGCATCGACAGTTCGCCGGGGGTGTCGTGCAGGGTCGGCACCAGCACCACGTCTTTCTCCACGCCCAGCACGCCCGGCGATATCGCGCTGACGGTCCTGGCAATGCCCTTGAAGATGTCCCAGTCACTGCGCGCTTCCCAAGCCGGGTCCACCGCCTTGGACAGCGGATGGATGAAGGGATGCATGTCGGACGTGTTGAGGTCATCCTTCTCGTACCAGGTTGCGGTCGGCAACACGACGTCCGAGTAGAGCGCCGTGGTGCACATGCGGAAATCGAGTGTGACCAGAAGGTCGAGCTTGCCTTCCGGCGCCTGATCGTGCCACTTGATTTCCTCTGGCTTGATCGCACCACGCTCGCCCAGGTCCTTGCCTTGCACGCCGTGACGGGTGCCGAGCAGGTGGCGCAGCATGTACTCATGGCCCTTGCCCGATGAACCCAGCAGGTTGGAGCGCCAGATGAACAGGTTGCGCGGGAAGTTCTCCGGCGCATCCGGATCGGCATAGGCGAAATCCAGTGTGCCGTTCTTGAGTTGACTGACGACGTGATCCGCCGGGCTTACGCCTGCGGCGGCGGCGTCCTTGGCCACCTGCAAGGGATTGCGGTTCAACTGTGGCGCGCTGGGCAACCAGCCCATGCGGATCGCCCGAAGATTGAAGTCGGCCTGGCTGCCGCTGTACTTGGAGGCATCCGCCAGTGGCGACAGCAGCTCCTTCATCTCGACCTTCTCGTAGCGCCACTGGTCGGACTGGAAGTAGAAGAAGGAGGTGCCGTTCATTTGACGCGGCGGCTTGCTCCAGTCCAGCGCGAAGGCCACCGGCAACCAGCCCGTTTGCGGGCGCAGTTTCTCCTGGCCGACGTAGTGCGCCCAACCGCCACCGGTCTGACCGACGCAACCGCACATCATCAGCATGTTGATGAGGCCGCGGTAGTTCATGTCGTTGTGGAACCAGTGGTTCATCGCCGCGCCGACGATGATCATGCTGCGACCGCGGGTCTTGGCCGCGGTGTTGGCGAATTCGCGTGCGATCTCAATGACATCGGCACGTGGGACACCGGTGATGACTTCCTGCCAGGCAGGCGTGCCCGGAATGTTGTCATCGAAGCTGCTCGCGACATTGCCTCCGCCAAAGCCGCGGTCGACGCCGTATTGCGCCAGCAGCAGGTCATAGACAGTGGCGACTGCACAGTCCTCGCCATCGCCCAGCGACAGGCGGCGCACCGGAATGTTGCGTTCCAGCACCTCATCGAACTTCGAAGCCGTCCACGCGCCATTCTCGATCCCGCCGAAATACGGGAAGCTGACCGCCTTGATGCCGTCGTTGCTGTCCTTGAAGCTCAGTCGCAGCTGGGTTTCACGTCCGGCACTGTCCTTTTCCTCGATGTTCCAGCGGCCTTTCTCACCCCAGCGGAAACCCACCGACCCGTTGGGCACGCAGACCTGACCGGTGGATTCGTCGAAGGCCAGGGTCTTCCATTCGGGGTTGTTGGCTTCGCCCAGGCCACCCAGGTCGGAAGCGCGCAGGAAGCGTCCCGGCACCAGCCGGCCGTCGGCACGCTGCTCCAGCCGCACCAGCAGCGGCATGTCGGTGTACTGGCGGCAGTAGTCGACGAAATACGGGACCGCTTGGTCGACATGGAATTCCTTCAGGATCACATGACCGAAAGCAAGCGCCAGCGCGGCGTCGGTGCCCTGCTTCGGGTGCAGCCAGTGATCGGTGAGCTTGGCGACTTCCGAGTAATCCGGCGTGATCGACACCGTCTTGGTGCCGTTGTAGCGGGCTTCGGTGAAGAAGTGCGCGTCGGGGGTACGCGTCTGCGGGACGTTGGAACCCCAGGCGATGATGTAGCGGCTGTTGTACCAGTCGGCCGATTCCGGCACGTCGGTCTGCTCGCCCCAGATCTGCGGGCTGGCCGGCGGCAGGTCGCAGTACCAGTCGTAGAAGGACAGGCAGGCGCCGCCCAGCAGCGACAGGTAGCGCGCACCGGAGGCATAGGAAATCATCGACATCGCCGGGATCGGCGAGAACCCGATCACCCGGTCGGGGCCGTATTTCTTCACGGTATAGAGGTTGGCCGCTGCGATCAGCTCGTTGGCCTCATCCCAGTGCACGCGAGCAAAGCCGCCCATGCCGCGACGGGATTTGTACTCTTTCGCTTTCGCGGCATCCTCGACGATGCTGGCCCAGGCATCGACTGGAGCCAGCGACTTGCGCGCCTGCCGCCACATGCGCAACAGCGCACCACGCACCAGCGGATACTTCATCCGATTGGCGCTGTACAGGTACCAGGAATAGCTGGCCCCACGCGGGCAGCCACGCGGCTCGTGGTTGGGCAGGTCCGGTCGGGTGCGCGGATAGTCGGTCTGCTGGGTTTCCCAGGTCACCAGACCGTTCTTGACGTAGATCTTCCAGCTGCAGGAGCCGGTGCAGTTCACGCCGTGGGTGGAGCGCACGATCTTGTCGTACTGCCAGCGCGCACGGTAGCTATTCTCCCACTCGCGGCTCTCGGTCTTGGTGAAACCGTGGCCGTCGGCAAAGGGCTCGGAATCGCGCTTGAAGAACTGCAGCTTGTCGAGGAAGTAGCTCATCCGGACAGCCCTCCGGAACGCATGCTCGTCCGCTTCAACGTGTTCGCCACCACCTCAGTCTGGGTACTCATGGGCTGCCTGCCTGTTTGGATGAGTCGTATCCGGGGCGCCCGAAGACCGAGCGCCACCATCGCTACCTTGGCAGGATGCCCGGGTTCGCCCTCTGGCTTTTTGATCGGAATCAAAATCGGGCAATTCCCGTGTCCGGACCTGACTTGGCCCGCATTCAGGAAGCAACCGCAGACAGCCTCCAGCCGGGGCCGGATCAGCGCCTCGCCTTGCCGCGCACGCGTGCACTGTCGCGCACGTCGACCTCGAAGGCGAACTCGACCGCGCCGGATCCCGCCGTCGGCAGGCCGAACGCCAAGCCGTCCTTGCACGGCAGGCGACCGACGTAATCCACAAGCACCGACCGCGGCAGGCGCAGGCACCAGTCCTGCGCGGTTCCGGAAAACTCCGGACGTGCACCGTCGACCAGCTCCACGCGCTGCGTGCAGGCCAGCCCACCGGGCAGCAGGGTGCAGTTTTCGACCCGCCCGCCGCCCTGCAGTCGCACCAATTCGGCTTCATCGATGCGCAGCCGCACGGCCTGTCCCTGGATCTGGACTTTCATCCACCGGCTCCCAAGGTGGGCTCGTGGTCGTGGATGCACAAGGAGCAACCCTCGCTCCAGATGCTGTCGCCGTCGGCGTAGTGCTCCTGTTTCCAGACCGGGCTTTCATGCTTGACCGCCTCGATCGCCATTCGACACGCGCGGAACGCCTCGTCGCGGTGCGGCGTGCCAGCAGCCACCACCACCGCCAGATCACCGATCCCCAACCGCCCCTTGGCGTGGGCGATGTAGAGCTTGAGCTTCGGCCCGAATTGCGCCTCGCAGCGTGCAGCAATGTCGGCAAACCCGTTCATGGCCAGCGCATCGAACATGTCATAACTCACGCCGGTGACGACGCGGCCGTGATTGAGATCGCGCACCCGGCCCACGAACAGCGTGATGCCGCCAAAGCCAGGGTCGGAGACGAAATCCAGCGCCGCAGCCGGATCCAGCCGGGCGTGGGCGATATCGACGACGGCGCTGTGATGGCGGCTCATCTCAGCCCCCGCTGACCGGCGGCAGCACGGCCATCCGGCCATCCTCCGGGATTGGGTCGCCTTCGCGCAGCACAGCGTGTTCGCTGGCGAATGCCGAGCACTTCAGCAGCTTCGGGCAGAACTGCGGCCAATGGATACCGGCATAGGCCGCAAGCCCGTTGCGCACGTCCTCCACCCGCGCATCCGCCGGGAGATCGAGCGTCACATTGGCATCTGCCTCGTAATCACGGAATGCGCCGAACAGCTTCACTTCCACCTTCATGGATCCCATCCTTTCAGTTGCGGGGCCTGCAGGTGCCCCAGCCCATGGACGTCGACGAAGGCACCCTCCGGCAGGTCCTGGGCCTGTTCGTCCAGCACGATCCAGGCATTGCTGCGCGCCAGCGGAGCGATCCGGAACGACTCCTGCCCCTGCAGGATCTGCGCACGCAATCGCCCGTCCGCGTCCACCGCCAGCCGCCCCTTGAGAAGGAAGCGCAGTGAATGGTGCTTGCGGTAGCTTGCGGCCAGCGGCACCCGCAGTGGCTGCTCAGGCTCCAGGCCCAGCATGCCGCGCAGGACCGGCTCGACGAAGAACCGCAGTCCGACCGCACTCGACACCGGATTGCCCGGCAGGCCAAAGAACAGTTGCCCGCCTGGCAGTGTCGCGAACAGCAGCGGCTTGCCCGGACGAATGCGGATCTTGTGGAAATGCAGGGTTGCGCCCAGCCCGCGCAGCGCATCGGGCACGAAATCGTGGCGTCCCATCGAGACCGCGCCAGTGCTCAGGACCACCCGTGCACCCGCAGCCAGTGCCCGCTGGAGCGCAGCGATGAACGCGTCGGCGTCGTCACTGACGGTCTCGCGCAGCACCAGTTCGGCGCCCGCCTCGACGATCCGTTGCGCAAGGAACGGCCCGTTGCTGTTGCGGATCTGCCCGGAAGCCAGCGGCCGCCCCGGATCATCCACCAACTCGCGACCGGTGTTGATCAGGGCCACCCGCGGTGCCTGCACCGTCGTCACCTCGGCCACGCCCAGCGCCGCCAGCAACATCAACTGCGCCGCCTCCAGCCGGGTTCCGGCCGCCAGCACGATTTCACCACGCGACACGTCTTCGCCGCGGGTACGGATATGCTGGCCCTGCGGCACGTCGGCGTTCAAGCGGATGCGCTGCGGGCGACCGGCGCGATCGCTTTCCAGCACTTCGACCTGCTCCACCGGAATCACCGCATCAAGACCCTCGGGAACGCGTGCGCCGGTCATGATTTCCCAGGCACCGCCGTTGGCAGTCGTGGCCGTATCGCCAGCCGCTTGCGCACCCTTCACCTCGAATTTCAGCCCAGCGCGCGTGCCACCCACGCCGACCCGCAGCGCAAAGCCATCCATCGCCGAATTGTCGAACGGCGGCAGGTCTTCGCGGCTGACCACCGCTTCGGCCAGGAACTGTCCAGCGATCGGCGCACCTCGGCACACGCTTGGCGGCGGGGTTGCCTTGCGCAGGATCGCCAGCGCTTCGCCATACCCGATCATGCGTGCGGCCGTCCGTCCACCATCGCCAGTGCGTGCGCCAGCAGCGGCGCAAGGATGTCCATGCACTGCCGCGCCGCGCGCGGGCTGCCCGGCAAGGCGAACACCAGCATCCCGCCCACCTGCACCACCTCGGCGCGGCTCAGCCAGGCCAGCGGGGTGTGCTTGGCGCTTTCGCTGCGCAGCATTTCGGCCAGCCCGTCCACCGTGCGATCGGCGATCATCCGCAGCGCCTCAGGTGTGACATCGCGCGGCCCCAGCCCGGTGCCGCCGGAACACAGGCACAGCCGCACGCCCTTGGTGGCCAAGGCACGCAGGCGTTCGGCCAGCGGATCGAGGCCGTCGGGAAGCACTTCCACATGTGCCAGATCCGCGCCGAGCCGTTGCAGGCCCGCCACCAGTTCCGGCCCGGATCGGTCCTCGTAATCACCTCGGCTGGCCCGATCGCTCAGGGTGATGACCGCGCAGGGCACGCCGTCCAGCCGCGCCAGGTCACGCGGGCGATAGTGCGCGCGCTCTGCGTCATCGATGCCCTCGGGATGGATCCACAGGCCTTTCTTGCCGCCCTCCTTGAACAACAGGCGTACGCCGCTGATCGTCAACGCCGGCTGCACCGGCTTGGTCAGGTCATACAGGGTGAGCAGGGCCGCATTGACGCCAGCCAGCGCCTCCATCTCCACGCCGGTGCGGGCTTCCAGTGCGCATTCGCAATACACCCGGATGACATGCCGCTCGACCACCGGAACGCAGCGCACGCGCACCAGTTCCAGCGAAATCGGATGGCAGAGCGGCATCAGTTGCGCGGCCATCTTGGCCCCTTGCAGCCCAGCGATTTCCGCCATCACCAGCGCATCACCCTTGGGCAAGCGGCGCTCGATGATCGTGGCAAATGCGTCCTGGCCCGGATGGAATTCGCCCACCGCCACCGCGCGCCGACGGGTGGGTCGCTTGTCGCGGATATCGGCCATGTGGAAGGCCGCGGATGCAGCTTCGCGCATTCCATCAGCCCCCGATCGATGCCAAGTGCGGGGTGATCCCGGAATTGCCCTGATGCAGGCCGTGCCCAGCCGCCTTCAGCCCGAGCTGGGTGGCGACGCGGCCCATCAGAACCGCATGCTCGTCATCGGATTGCAGCAGGGGGCGCAGCGGAATGCCGAATTCGCCGAACAGGCACAGCCGCAGGTCGCCGCGCGCGGTCACCCGCAGGCGGTTGCAGCCGGCACAGAAGTCCTTCGAATACGGGGCGATGATGCCGATCCGGCCGCGATACGCGGGGTGCGCATACTCGCGCGCCGGCCCGGCATCGGCGGCCCGCGGTGTCAACGTCCATCCGGCCTGCTGCAACTGTTGCTCCAGCACCTCGGCGCGGACGTGGTGGCGTTCGAAATAGGCCTTGTTGTCGCCGGTGCGCATCAGTTCGATGAAGCGAATGGAAATATCGCGCTCGCGCAGGTAGTCCATCCACGCCGGCAATTCGTCATCGTTGCGGCCACGCAGCAGCACGGCGTTGAGCTTGACCGCGTCGAACCCCAGACCCAGCGCCAGCTCGACGCCCTCGATGACCTCGTCGAAGCGGTCATGCCCGGTGATCGCGTGGAAACGCTGCGGATCGAGGCTATCGACGCTGACATTGAGCGCGGTCAGTCCGGCCTCACGCCACTGGCGCACATTGCGCAGCAGCAGGCAGCCATTGGTGGTCATCGCCACCTTCTGCACGCCTTGCGTGCCCGCCGCGACCGCGATGATGTCCGGCAGATCCTTGCGCAGGCTGGGCTCGCCGCCGGTCAGCCGCACCTTGCGCATGCCGAGGTCGGCGAACGCGCGCAGCAGGCGGCGGATTTCATCGATTCCGAGGAACACGGGCCGGCCATTGGCTTGGTAACCATCCGGCAGGCAATAGCTGCAACGGAAATTGCAGGCCTCGGTCAGCGACAGGCGCAGGTAGGGGAATTTGCGGCCGAAGCCGTCGACGAGGATTGCCATGTTGTCCATTCGCTCCATTCCAAGCACGGGAGATCGGCCCGTTTCCAGTGCCGACCCGGTGGCGCGAACGCCACGGCCCGAGCACCATCTCCGCGAAGACTTAGGCGCACGGGCTTGGAGGTATTGCCCGCGCATCATAGGGCCGAATCAACGTTCCCGTTTGATCGTGATCAAGATTTGCCGGCACTGGGCCGCCGGGTGCCCAGCGACGTGGTAGGGTCGCGCCCTTCCCGTTCATCCGATGGCGCCAATGACCGCTGAACTTGCCAGCTTTGATGATTTGCTCTCGGCGGCACGCCGCCAGCCCGAACCGCAGAGGTTGCTTTTTGTTTTTGCCCGGGTTGAACTTCCGGAAAATGCGACAGCGGCGCAGAGGGAGCGCTTTGAGCGCCGCGAAGGCGGGACGATCAGCCCCTGCCTGTGCGTCGACAAGGCTCCCGAGGACATCACCGATTTCGCGGCGCTGAAAGCCGAATCGGCAGCGACCGGCCAAGCCTGGGACCTGGTTTTCGTCGGCAGCCTCGATGGACGCGGTGGGATTGCACCCAGTGCGGACGAAGCCGCGCAACCGCTGCGGTTCATGGTCAATGCGATCAATGATGGCCGGGTGTCCGATTTCGCCGTCTTTGACCACGACGGCCACGTCCTGCATTTCCGCTGATCCACCGTACACACGGGGCGCCACACATCGCCTGTGCGACACTCTTGGCCATGGTTCCGAACGCGCTCGCCGCCGTACTGTATGCCCTTGCCACGCTGTGGCTGGTGCGCGATGCCCGCGATCCGGAGCAGCGCAATGGCCGAGGCTGGCTGTGGTTTGCCGCACCGGCAGTCTGCGCGCACGCCTACGCGCACTGGCAGGGCTGGCGGTTCACCGGCACCACCGACTTGCATTTCTTCGCCGCACTCTCGCTGGGGGGCTTGGGCATGGCCGCCTTGACCGTCGCCGGTGCCGCCACTGGCACCGCACGCGCACTGGGCGTGGTCGTGTTTCCTCTTGCGGCCCTGATGTTGTTGGCCTACGGCGTGTACGGCCACACCATCCGCCCCCAACCGCTGAGCTGGCAATTACTGCTGCATGCGTGGCTGGCCCTGCTCAGTTACGCGACACTGTCGCTGGCAGCCGTGTTGGCCGTCTTCCTGTGGGCACAGGAACGTGCGCTGCGACGCCGCGATTTCAACCCTTGGCTGCGTGCGCTGCCGCCCTTGACCGAACTGGAATCGCTGCTGTTCCGCACGATCACGGTCGGCTTCATCCTGCTCACCGGCACCCTGCTGACCGGCGCGCTGTACGTCGAAAACCTGTTTGCGCAACACCTCGTCCACCACACCGTGCTGAGCATCCTGTCGTGGCTCGCATTTGGCGCGCTCTTGCTCGGCCGCTGGCGGCGCGGCTGGCGCGGTGCGCTGGCCGTGCGCTGGACCCTGACCGCGATGGCGCTGCTGGTGCTGGCCTTCTTCGGAAGCAAGTTCGTGCTGGAGCTGGTGCTGCGGCGCGGGGGATAGCGATTTTCCGGCGCCATTTAATTTGCATATGCGATATTTGCATTGACAACTATTGCATGGGCTAGCAAAATGCTCGCCCATGATGACCCGCGTCCCACCCGAACACGCCTGCAGCGGCTCTGCCCTGGGCCTCCTGTTCCGCCAAGTCCGTGACGCCATGTGGGCGCGGATGGAGCGTGAGCTGGAGATCTCCGGCCATGACCTGACCTTCAGCCAGTTCATCACCATCAAGCAACTGGCGACCGGCCATGCCGGCGTCACCGACCTTGCGCGCGCGGCCGACCTCAACCCCGGCGCGATGACCCGCCTGCTCGACAAGCTCGAAGCCCGCGGCCTGCTGCTGCGCGAGGCCGACCCCAACGACCGCCGTGCCCTGCATATCCACCTGACCGAGGCCGGGCGCCAGCTCTGGAGCGACATCGACCAATGCGGCGCACGCGTGCGCGAACGCGCCCTGCACGGGATGGACGAGGCCACCCGCACCCAACTGACCCGCCTGCTCGAACAGGTCCGCGACAGCCTGACCCGCGAAGACTGACCCATGCATCGCCCCCCATTCCTGCTTGCCTGTGCCGGTGTATTGCTTGTCGGCTGCACCTCCTTCGGCCCGGTCACCACGCCACAAGCGCCGCGTGATCCGGCCACCCTGTCACTGGCGAGGAGCGTCGGTGACATCGCGCTGACACCCGCCGCCTGGCCTTCAGGCACCTGGTGGAACAACTTCCACGACCCGCAGCTCGACGCCCTGATCGAAGAAGCACTGGCTCACTCACCCACGCTCGCAATGGCCGACGCGCGCGCACGCAAGGCTCTGGCACAGTCCGGCATCACCGACGCAGCGCGGATGCCGTCGTTGGGCGCCAGTGCCCAGATCAACGGCATCCAGCTCCCGGAGGGCATGGCCGGGTCGAAGGTCGGCGGCAAGCTCAACGTTGCCGATGTCCTGATGCTGAGCCTGAAGTTCAGCCCGGACCTGTGGGGGCAATCGCGGCACCGTTGGGAAGCCGCAGTCGATGCCGCCCACGCCGCCGAGGTGGACGCGCAGGCAGCGCGGATCACATTGGCCGCCAACCTCACCCGCACCTACATCACCTTGGCGCAGGCGTTCGACCTGCAGGACGCCGCCCAAGCCGAAGTCGCCCGCACCGCCGCCGCCCTGCGCCTGTCCGAGCGACGCAGGCAGGCAGGGATCGACAATGGCATCGCCGTCGACACCAAGCGCAGCGCCGCCGCGACCGCCGTGCAGCAGGCGCAGTTGGCCCAACTGCGCATCGACGCGTTGCGCAACGCGTTGGCCACCTTGGTCGGTGCCGATCCCGATCGTGGCCTTGCGATCACCCGGCCGCAGCTGGCGCAGCCGGCGTTGGCGATTCCCTCCGAACTGTCCAGCGATCTGCTGGCGCGTCGTGCCGATATCGTCGCCGCGCGCTGGCGGGTGGAAGCCGCGCAGCGCGGCATTGATGCCAGCCGCGCTGCTTTCTACCCCAGCCTCAATCTCAGCGCGATCGTCGGCCTGGTGTCAGGCGGCCTGTCCGATCTGTTCAGCAGCAAGGCCCTGCTGCTGAACGGCGGGCCGGCGCTGAGCCTGCCGATTTTCGAAGGCGGCCTGCTGCGCAGCCAGCTGCGCGGCAGCGAAGCCGACCACGTTCTCGCAGTGGCCAGCTACAACCAGACCCTGCTGGTCGCGATCCGCGAGGTGGCCGACGCCGTGCAGTCGGCGCGTGCGCTTGATGCACAGATCGCCAGCGCGAACGAGGCACGCACGGCGGCCGCCAGCGCCCATGCGCAGGTGGAGCAACGGTTCCGCGCCGGCCTCGCCACCCGACTCGACGTGCTTGCCGCCGAACAACCGCTGCTGCAACTCGACCAACTGCTGGCCGGCTTGCGCGCACAGCGTCGCACGGCCAGCGTGGACCTCGACCAGGCGCTGGGCGGCGGATTCGCGCCGGCCACCTCCATCCAAACGGCTTCCCGGTAATCGATCATGACCACCGAAACCACGCCCAATACCTCCACAGGCACGGGCCCGAACCTGCCGCCTTCGCAAACCGCACTGAAGCCGGGCAACGGCAAGCGCCGGCGCGCGTTGCTGATCCTGCTGACGCTCATGTTGGTCGTCGGCATCGGCTGGCTTGCCTATTCCCTGCTGATCGCACGCTGGGTGCAGGACACCGACGATGCCTACGTGCAGGGCAACATCGTCAGCATCACATCGCAGACGCCGGGCACGGTGGTATCGATCAATGCCGACGACGGCATGCGCGTGCGCGCCGGGCAGGTGTTGGTGCAGTTGGACCCCAACGACGCAAAGATCGCGCTGGAGCGGGCCGAGGCCAATCTTGCCGCCACCGTGCGCCAAGTGCGCGGCCTTTTCAGTAGCGTCGAATCCGCGCAGGCCGACATTGCCGCGCGCGAAGTGGCATTGCGGCAAGCACGGGCCGACGTGGCGCGGCGCAGCGGCCTGGTGGCCAGTGGCGCGGTGTCCGTCGAGGAACTGGCGCATGCGCAAACCCAAGTGAAGTCGATGGAAGCGGCGCTGGCCGGCTCGCGCGGGCAATTGGCGCGTAGCCATGCCTTGGTGGATGCCACCACCGTGGCCAGCCAGCCGCAGGTTCAGGCAGCCGCGGCGCAGCTGCGCGAGGCCTATCTGAACCTGCAACGCGCCGCCATCGTGGCACCGATCGACGGCTTCATCGCCCGCCGCAGCGTCCAGCTTGGCCAACGCATCGCGCCGGGAGCCACGCTGATGGCGGTCATCCCGCTGGACGAAGTCTGGGTCGACGCCAATTTCAAGGAAACCCAACTGCATAACCTGCGCCTGGGCCAGCCGGTGAAATTAACCTCGGACCTGTACGGCGACGAGGTCACGTTCGACGGCAGGCTGGTCAGCCTCGGCATGGGCACCGGGAGCGCATTTGCACTGTTGCCCCCGCAGAACGCCAGTGGCAACTGGATCAAGATCGTGCAGCGCGTCCCAGTGCGGATCGCGCTTGATCGCAAGCAGCTTGCGAACCATCCGCTGCGTCTGGGGATGAGCATGGACGCCCGCGTCGACGTGCACGACCAAGGCGGCTCGGTGCTGCCGTCCACACCCCCCGCCAAGCCGGTGCTCAGCACCGATGCCTATGCGCGGCAGTTGCAAGAGGCTGACGCCCGGATCGAGGCGATCATCACCGCCAACCTGCCCGCCCAGCGCCACGGCTGAGCCGCGCAACATGAGCACGATTGCGGAACAGGGAGGCGCCCTCGCGCTCCAACCGCGGCCCGAGGAGGCCAAACCGGGCTCATTGGCCGACTTCCGCCCGCCCAGCGTGCCGCTGACCACACTCGGGCTGGCGTTGGCCAGCTTCATGCAGGTGCTGGACACCACCATCGCCAACGTTTCGCTGGCGACGATTTCCGGCAACCTCGGCGGCAGCGCCAATCAAGCCACCTGGGTGATCACGTCCTTCGCAGTCAGCACCGCGATTGCCCTGCCGTTGACCGGCTGGCTGGCGCGCCGATTCGGTGAGCGCAAGCTGTTCATGTGGTCCACCCTGGGCTTCGTGTTCGCCTCGTTCCTGTGCGGCTTGGCGCACAGCATGGGGCTGTTGGTCATGGCTCGCGCACTGCAGGGCTTGATCGCCGGCCCAATGTACCCGGTCACCCAAGCGCTGCTGCTGTCGATCTATCCGCCGGCCAAGCGCGGCCACGCGATCGCGTTGCTGGCAATGGTGACGGTGGTCGCGCCGATCGCCGGGCCGATCCTGGGCGGCTGGATCACCGACAACTACAGCTGGGAATGGATCTTCTTCATCAACATCCCGATCGGCATCTTCGCAAGCACCGTGGTCGGCTCCCAGCTCAAGGGCCGCCCGGAAAAGCTCGAAACGCCGAAGATGGACTACATCGGATTGGCCTCCCTGGTCTTGGGCGTCGGTGCACTGCAAATCCTGCTGGACCTCGGCAACGACGAGGACTGGTTTTCCTCCCAACTCATCGTGGTCCTGGCCATCGTCGCCGTCATCGGCCTGGCGGTGTTCGTGATCTGGGAGCTGACCGACGATGACCCGATCGTCGACCTGCGCCTGTTCCGCCACCGCAACTTCGCCACCGGCACGCTGGCCATGGTGCTGGCCTACGGCGCATTCTTCAGCGTCGGCATCCTGGTGCCGCTCTGGCTGCAGTACGACCTCGGCTATACCGCGATCTGGGCAGGATTCGCGACCGCGCCGATCGGCCTGCTGCCGATCCTGCTGACCCCGTTCATCGGCAAGTACGCCAATCGCTTCGACCTGCGCCTGCTCGCCAGCTTCGCCTTCATCGCGATGTCGCTGACCAGCTTCCTGCGCTCGGGCTTCAGCCTCGACGTCGATTTTTCCCACGTCGCCTGGGTGCAATTCCTGCAGGGCCTGGGGGTGGCGCTGTTCTTCATGCCGGTGCTGCAGATCCTGCTGTCGGACCTGGAGTTACACGAAATTTCCGCCGGCTCCGGGCTGATGACCTTCCTGCGCACCCTTGGCGGCAGTTTCTCGGCCTCACTGACGACCTATGCCTGGACCTCGCGCGGCGCCATCCACCATGCCCGGATGACCGAACACGTCTCGACGCTGGATCCGGCAACCCTGCAGCAGGTGGCCGCCTACGGCGGTGGTGACCTCCAGCGCGGTGCCGCTGTTGTCGAGATGATGATCTCCAACCAGGCTGCGCAGATCGCCTTCAACGAAATCTTCCACTTGCTCGGCCTGCTGTTCCTGGCCGTCATCGCTTTTGTCTGGTTCGCCAAACCGCCGTTCGGTGCCAAGGGCAGTGCGCCTTCAGGCGGCCATTGACGTTCAATCCTCGGGGACGTGAATGGTTTCCTTCGTGTGCTTGAGGCCGGCCACGATCGTGAACGTCATGATCACCAGCAGCAACCAAGAACTCCATTTGCCCAGGGCTGCGCAGAACATGTCCGGCGAACAGGCAGGCGCGCGCTTCCTTCATCCCGAACCAGAGCAATTCGCGCAGGCGCGGTGGCAGCCACGCCAACGCCGCAGCAGGCGGAGCCAGCAGCCAGGCATCGAGCACGCCCAGCCAAGCGCCCGGGCCGCGCCAGCGCGTCCGGGCAAGCGCGGCGGCTTCGCTCACGCCTGCTCCAACGCCTCGGCCAGGCGCTCCACGCCGATCACCGCCATGCCCTTGTAGCTGCCGGATTTCGGCGCATTGGCCTTGGCCACGATCGCCCGCTTGAAGCCATGCGTTGCCGCCTCTTTCAGGCGCTCCTCGCCATTGGGCACCGGGCGGATTTCGCCGGACAGCCCGACCTCGCCGAAGGCCACGGTCTTCTCCGGCAACGGCGCGTTGCGCAGGGACGACAGCACCGCCAACAGCACCGGCAGATCGGCTGCAGTTTCCTGCACGCGGATGCCGCCGACCACGTTCACGAACACGTCCTGATCGCCCACCACCACCCCGCCGTGGCGGTGCAGCACCGCCAGCAGCATCGCCATCCGATTGCCTTCCAGCCCCACCGCTACGCGGCGCGGATTGGACAGCGGCGAAGCATCGACCAGCGCCTGCACTTCCACCAGCAGCGGGCGGGTGCCCTCGCGGGTCACCATCACGCAGCTGCCCGGCTGCGGCGTGCTGGCGCCGGACAGGAAAATGGCCGACGGGTTGGCCACCTCGCGCAGGCCGCGGTCGGACATCGCGAACACGCCCAGCTCGTTGACCGCGCCGAAGCGGTTCTTGAACGCCCGCAGCACCCGGAAGCGGCTGCCGGAATCGCCTTCGAAATACAGCACCGCATCGACCATGTGCTCGAGCACGCGCGGGCCGGCGATGCCGCCCTCCTTGGTGACGTGCCCAACCAGGAACACCGCGGTGCCGGTTTCCTTGGCGTAGCGCACCAGTCGCGCTGCCGATTCACGCACTTGCGACACCGAACCCGGCGCGGCGGTCAGGGTCTCGGTCCACAGGGTCTGGATCGAATCGGCGACCAACAGCCGTGGCTTGGCGGCAATGGTGTGTTCGAGGATGCGCTCCACGCAGGTCTCGGCCAGTGCCTGCAGGCCCTCCAGCGGCAAGCCCAGCCGCTGTGCGCGACCAGCGACCTGCGCCAGTGATTCTTCGCCGGTGACGTACAGCCCATGCAAGGCCGGTGCCATCTGCGCCAGGGCTTGCAACAACAGGGTCGACTTGCCGATCCCCGGATCGCCGCCCACCAGCACCACCGCGCCTTCCGCCAGCCCGCCACCTAGCACGCGGTCGAACTCGCCGATGCCGGTCGATGCCCGCGCCTGTTCATCGGTGCGTACGTCCGCCAGCGGCGTCACCTTCGGCGCGTCCACCTTGCCCGCCCAGCCGCTGCGCCGCGCCGCCGGTGACTTCGCCTGCGCGGCGGATTCCAGCGCGATTTCCGCCAGCGTATTCCATACCCCGCAGGCCTCGCACTGGCCCTGCCACTTGGCGTATTCGGCTCCGCACTCGGCGCAGACGTAGGCAGTACGATGCTTTTGCCGTAACGAACTGGCGGCGGGCTTGGCCATCGAGGCAACCGGAATCAGGGAATCGCCATCTTACTGGAGGTGCAGCTGGCCGCCGAAAGCGCTGGCGCACTGGCACTGGCGGCCAGCAAGCGCGTCGCGGGCAAGTGCAAATGCGCGTTGGTGTCGCGTATCAATCTCGACACCTGCGTCCTGGCGGTCCTGCTTGCCGAGGACCGGCCGCGGGTGCAGCGGAAACCACGCCAACACACGCAGGAAAATCATTTCAAGCAGGCGGCTTCGTACGCTTGCAAGCAGGCCCACCGCGCCAACTGCGGACCCGCACAATCGACGGTCCTCGGCACGTCCCGACGGAAACTGACCCGTGAGGCCACCCCTTGATCTTCCGACGTGCGACCAAGCGGCCCCGACGCGGCCGAACAGCGCACTCGGCAGCGGCCTCAGCGTCGATGCCCACGACTCCATCCTGTCCCCAAACCAACCAAGGCCTTCCTGCGCAACCGGGACGAATTTGTCTTGCAATCGCCAGCCAGCGGCAGTAGAACCGAACTTGGCGTTCAGGGGGACGCGACGCCAGCCACACGGCATGACCTTGCGCACCCGCTTGACCGACGCCCATGTCTGCTCCAACGCCTGACCCGCCGTCGTCACCACCGGCCTCGACCACAGGACGGCACATCCGCGCACTGTTCATGGCCGACAGCTTCACCCAGGTGGTGCGCGTCGCGGAGGCGATGCTGGAGACCGTGGTCGTGGGTGCCGAGGTGGCGCTGTGGTGGACGTTGCGGCCCGGCATCCCGCTGGTATCCAAATTGCATTGCGCGCCGCGCGACGGCCGGCCGTGGGCCGACCCGCAGCAGGCGTGCGAAGCCATGCGTGCAGGAACAATGCTGCGAGGCACGCCGGACAGCGTGGGAAAAGCCATCTGGTCACTGCCCGTGCAGGGTCACGGCGGTGGTCAAGCCGTCCTGCAGCTCCGGGCCGATGCAAGCGTTTTCCCGCGCATGGAAGGCGATGCCGCCCTGGTGCAGTCGGTGGAGCTGGTCGCACGCCGGGTGGAGACCCTGATCGAGATGCGCCTGCTCAAGCGTTCGGTGCGGCGCCATGAACGCTCCGAGCGCGTGCAGAAAGCGCTGTTCCGGATCGCCGACCTCTCCAATTCCGAAATCCGCCTCGACGAGTTCTACGCGGCGGTGCATGCGGAGATCGGACAGCTTTTGTACGCGAAGAATTTCTTCATTGCGCTGTTGGTGGAGAACGACACGGCGTTCGACTTCCCGTACGCCGTGGACGAATACGATGACCGGGAGACGTATTTCCAACGCAAGCCGATCGGCCACGGCTCCACTGCTTACGTGCTGCGCAAGGGCAAGCCCCTGTTGATGGATGCCGCGACCAGCACCCGGCTGGCCGAGGCCGGCGAGATCGATCTCATTGGATCACCAGCGCATGCCTGGATGGGTGTCCCGTTGGAAGTCGATGGTCGCGTCAAAGGCGTACTGGTTGTGCAGAGCTATACCAAAGGCATCGGTTACGGGCTGCTTGAACTGGAATTGCTCGCCTTCGTTGCCCAGCACATTGCCGCTGCCCTGCAACGCAGACAAGCGGCGGATTCATTGAAGGCAGCCTATGCCGACCTGCAAGACCAGATCGAGGAACTGCACCGCACCCAGGACGAGTTGATCGAAAACGAGAAGATGGCCTCACTTGGACGCCTGGTCGCGGGCGTGGCGCACGAGATCAATACCCCTCTGGGCATCGGCGTGACTGCCGCATCGCATCTGGACGAAATCTTCATCAAGATCGAACGAAGCATGCAGGCAAATGAATCGCCGGAGACCGCCAAATCGCTGGCCAGCGCTCGTCGCTGCGTGCAACTGATCCTCAGCAATCTCGACAAGGCCGCGCAACTCGTCCGAAGCTTCAAGCAGGTCGCGGTGGACCAGACCAGTGAAGTGCGGCGAGTCGTGACGATGAGTGCCTTCCTGAACGAGGTGCTGACCTCCCTGCACCCCCGATTGAAAGCCACCCGGCTCCGGGTGGAAATCGACTGCGACGAAACGTTGGAAATGGACACCCTTCCGGGGGCGCTCTACCAGATCATTTCCAACCTCGTCCTCAACTCCGTCGTGCATGCCTTCGACGATGGCCAGGCCGGACAGATCCGGGTCAGCGCCGCCCACATCAGCGATGGCTTCGAAATCGCTGTCAGCGACGACGGCAAGGGCATGCCGGAAGACGTGCGCCTGCGCGTGTTCGAACCGTTCTTCACCACCCGCAGGGGCAGCGGCGGAACCGGCCTTGGCCTGCATCTGGTATACAACCTCGTGGTCAAGCTCTTGGGCGGCACGATCGGCTGCACGAGTATCCAAGGCGAAGGCACGCGATTCGTGATCAGGTTGCCATCCACCGCCACCAGCATCGAAGCCATCGACCCTGCCCAACTTCCACCCGCACCGCAGACAGGATTGCAGACCTCATGATCCCCGCCGAAACATGGAAAGTCCTTGTCGTCGACGACGAACCCGAAGTGCGGGAGGTGTCGCGGATCGTGCTGGAAGACATGCAGTTCGATGGCCGCAATCTGGAAATCATCGAGGCAGCTTCTGGCGACGAGGGCTACGAATTGCTGATGCTCCACAGGGACGTCGCATTGATGATCGTGGACGTGGTGATGGAAACCGAGCACGCCGGCCTCGACCTGGTTCGCCGGGTCCGCGAGGAACTCGGCAATCGGCTCATTCGCATCGTGTTGCGCACTGGTCATCCGGGGCAAGCGCCCGAGCGCGAGGTGATCCGAAGCTTCGACATCAATGACTACAAGGAAAAGACCGAGCTGACCTCACGCAAGCTCGAAACCACGGTGTACGTTGCCCTGCGTGGCTACCGCGACCTGGCCATCATCGATGCCGCGCGACGCGGCCTCGAGCGCGTGGTGGAAGCATCCACGCAGATTCATTCCCGCCCCAAGAGCCACGAATTCGCATCGGCGGTGCTTGCCCAGCTCTCCGCGCTGACCGGGCTGGAAAGCAATGCGCTGTACTGCACCATCCCAAAGGCGAACCACGCCGCCACCGCGCCCATCCGAGTCACAGCAGCCACCGGGAGTTTCGAGTCTTTCGTCAGCCAGCCGGTTGAATCGAGTCTGCCGGAATCGATGCTGCACAGCTTCAATATCGCATTCGAGAACAAGAACCATGTGTTCAATGGCGACCACTACGTCCTGTATTTCGCGGATTCCAGGGATTCGGAAAACCTCTTGATCGTTTCCGGCTCAACGCATCTCTCCGATCTCGACCTGGACTTGGTCAAGGTGTTCTGCACCAACGTCGGGATTGCATTCGAGAACCTGCACTTGCACCGCGACCTGCTGGAAGCGCAGTTGGAGATGGTCTGCCTGCTCGCCGGCGCGGTGGAGACCCGATCGAAGGAAACCTCGAGCCACGTCAAGCGGGTGGGTCGCCTGGCGGAGTTCCTTGCGCGCAGGCTGGGCCTGGATGAACGCACCACCGAAGCATTGCATTTTGCCGCGCCCTTGCACGACATCGGCAAGATCGCGATCCCCGACGCCATCCTCAACAAGCCGGGCAAGCACACCCCCGAGGAGGCCGCAATCATGCGCACGCATGCGGCCCGCGGCGCGCAGATGCTTGCGGGATCCAGCCTGCCGATGATCCGGATTGCCGCCGAAATCGCGGAGAGCCACCACGAGAACTGGGATGGCAGCGGCTACCCCAAGGGACTTGCCGGCGAGGACATCCCACTCAGTGGCCGGATCGCAGCCTTGGCCGACGTCTTCGATGCCCTCGGCAGCCGGCGCTGCTACAAGGAGCCCTGGCCCGTCGACGACATCGTCGCATTCATCAGCAATGAACGCGGGCGCAAGTTCGAACCACGCTTGGTGGACCTGCTGCTCGCCGACCTTGATGACGCCCTGCAGATCCGCGTCGAATTGCCGGATTGACGCAGCGTTCGCCAAACCGCGCACAGACCAGCAACACGCCTGTTGTCAGCCCACGTCGAACCCGGCGCAGGCCCGGGCTCGACTCACGCGAATCAATCACTTGCATGATCGGTTCGTGGCCAGCCATCCACGGATGGTTGGAGTCTCTGAATTTTTCAGCGGCTCACTGGGGCTGCGCTGAACAAGTCCATCCAGGACGTGTCAGCGCACGCACCGTCCATGGTCGGTGGACAACGCCAACTAAATCAGCGTTGCTCTAGATCGACACAATGGATCGACGCCGATCGCCGTCATGCGCCTGCAAGACAACCCGAGCTACCCTCGCAACATGGATGGATGGCCACCGTATCGGGAAATTCAAGTCTCCATGGTGGTTGCACCTTGACCCCGATCCAGAATGTCGTGCGTTCGTCCTTGCAAGGCCTGCGCACACGGCCAGTTCATGTTCTCTGCCATGCTCCACCCTGGTCCGTCACGAGGACAACAATGAAGACCACGCCTGCAGTTTCCGCCCTCGCCCTTGCACTCGCCTGCGCGATGGGCGCCAGCAATGCCAACGCACAAGTCCAACCGATCCGCGTCGACGGCGACGTGCAATCCAGCGTTACCCAGCTTGGCTGGACCGTGGATGGCCCATTTGCACTGCGCCGGATCGAATTGGTGGTGCGCAACCCGCACGATCGCCCACTGGAAGCGACCGTGCGGCTGCCGCTGGCCGCCAACGAACGCCTGCGTGGGTACGCGCTGGATGTCGAAGGCCGGATGCGCGACGCGGTGCCGGTGGAACGGGTGCAGGCGCGGGTCGCCTTCGAGGAGGTCGAGCGCCGTGGCGTCGATCCGGCGCTGGCCGAAAAGGACGCCGACAACAGCTACCGCATCCGCGTGTTCCCGGTGCCGGCCCACGGCGAGCGACGGGTGCGGATCGAGGTGGCCAGCCTCGGCGAGCGCCGCGCCTGCGGCTGGGAGCACACGCTGGCTGGCGGTCTTCCGGCCAGCAGCACACTGCAAGCCTCTGCAACGGTATCCTTGATGCTGGCGCACGGCGGTGACGCCGGCCTGGCCTGGACACGCAGGGGCAATGGCTACACCACGCAGTGGGCCGCATCCGGCGCGCGGGGCGCCCGCACCGTCTGCATCCATGCACCAGCAGGTGATGCCGCCTTCGTGTCCCGCTTCGACGACGGCCTGCAGATGCATTGGCTGGAAGTTCCGGTCACGCACGCACGTGCGACCACCGCCACAGCATTTCCGAGCCGGCTGGAAATCGTCTGGGATGCGTCCTACAGCATGCTCGGCAAGGACCGTCGCGCCGAACTGGAACTGCTGGCGAACTACCTGCGCGGGCACCCGGTCGACCTGACCCTGCGCATCCTGCGCGAATCGGTGCAGACCACGCGGCTGCGCATCGCCACGCCATCCGATATCGACGCGCTCATCGCGCGCTTGCGCGCCGAACAGGCCGACGGCGCCACCGCGCTCACCGCGTGGCAGGCCGATCCACGCGCCGAACGCGTGCTGGTGTTCAGCGATGCCGTCGCCACCCTGCCCGGTCCAACACCGGCGAACGCCCATGTGCCGGTGTTCGTGATCTCGCGCGGTATCGGCAACCCGGCGCTGGCGCGCTGGCTCACCCGATCCGGCGGCCAGGTGCTGGACCTTTCCACCACATCCGGCGATGCGGCGTTGCGCGCCTTGACCGATGCCCCGGCACTGTCTGCCCGGCTCGGACCTCTGGATGGCAACTGGCACCTGGAGCGCGTCGCCGCCAACAGCGGCGCGCTGCGCGGCTGCCATGTCGCCAACGCACCATCCACGCCGCCACAACTCCGACTCATGCAGCGCAGTGCATCCGGCACCACGATTCGCAGCCACGGCAGCGACAACGCACGCACGTCCGAATTGGCCGCGTTCTGGTGCGCCACCTGGCAGGCCGAGGACCTGGAAGCGCAGCCCGAGCACAACCGCACCCAACTGGCCGAACTCGGCCAGCGCTTTGGCGTGCCCAACGCCGAAACCAGCCTGCTGGTGCTGGAAACCGATGCCGACTACATCCGCAACGGCATCCTGCCGCCCGAAGCCGACGCCAGCCTGCATGCCGAGGTCATGGCGGCACGCGCGGCGGCAGAAGCGGACAAGGCCAAGGCCTGGGCCGACAACCGCGTCGCCATCGCCGCCGGCTGGCAGGCGCGCATCGATTGGTGGAACACGCGCTTCCCGAAGGACGCGCCACCTGCCCCGAAAATTGCCGGTGAAGGCGACGAAGCCCCAACCGGCGACGCCGCGATGCGCCGCGAAGAGCGCAATCAGGAGTATTCGCAACTATCTTCAGTCATCCCCCCACCGTCACCGCCACCACCCGCGCCATCAGCGATGGCCGCTGCCGACGCGGCACCCATGGAAGCCCCACTGGCTGACGCAGCCCAACCGCCAGCGTATCGCTCCAATGCGGTGGCCCTCAACGCACCCGGAACGGCTACTGCCAACGCTGCCTCGCCAGCGATCACCATGCAGTTGCAGGCGTTGGCGATGGATTCCCCCTACATCGCGCAGTTGCAGACGGCGCAGGACGCCACCACGCTCTATCAGCGCTACCTTGACCTGCGCAGCCAATATGGCCAGAGTCCGGCCTTCCATTTCGACATGGCCCAGCGCCTGTTCGAATTGCACGACCCGGTGCTGGGCTGGCGCGTGCTCAGCAATCTCGTCGAGTTGATGCCGACCCAGCAGGCTGCATTGCGGCTGGTGGCCTATCGCTTGCAGGAAGCCGGCATGCAAGCACAGGCGATTGCACTATTGCGCAGGATCGTCCTGATCGCGCCGGATGAGCCGCAATCATTCCGCGACCTCGCCCTCGCGCTGTCGTCACCCGCCACCTGCCGAGAAGCGCTGGACCTGTTCCAGCACGTCGTCGACTCGCCGTGGGATTCGCGGTTCGCCGACATCGGCCTGATCGCGCTGGCCGAACGCAACGACCTGCGCACGCGCTGCCCGAATGCGTCGATCCGCGATGCTGGCGAGCCCACCGCGCTGGCCCTGCCGGTCGGCCTGCGCGTGATCCTGCGCTGGGACCTCAACGACACCGACATCGACCTGCACGTGACCGATCCGAACAACGAGGAGGTCCATTACGCGCACCGCAGCAGCTATCAGGGTGGCGCGCTGTCGCGTGACTTCACCGGCGGCTACGGCCCGGAGGAATTCATCCTGCGTGACCCCAAGCCCGGTGACTACCAAGTCTCGGTGGTCTATTTCGGAAGCCGGCTGGCGCAGTTGGCGCGTGGAGCCACCATCAACATCAGCCTTCAGACCGGCTTTGGTACTCCGGGCGTGAAACAACAGACGATCAGCATGCGCTTGCTGGAACGCACCGGGAACGTGCTGGTGGGCCGCTTCCATGTCACCGCCAATGGCCAACTCGAGGTGGCCCCGGCACCTGCCGGGCCAGACACCGCCGACTGATCTGGCGCATGCGCCGCCCCGGTCACGCGGGGCGGCCATCCGCCTCAGCCGAACGGCTGCTCGATCGACGGGCTCGGCGCCGTGAACCAGCGCCCACCGGCATCCGTGGTCACCATGCAATCTTCCAGCCGCACCCCGAATTCGCCCGGGATGTAGATGCCGGGCTCGTCGCTCATCACCATGTTGGCAACGATGGGTTGCTCGCTGCCGCCGACGGCGTAGTACCACTCGTGCATGTCCATGCCGATGCCGTGGCCGAGCCGATGGCTGAAATAGGTGTAGCCGGGGCCGAACCCTGCCTCGACGATCACCTTGCGCGCGGCGGCATCGATGTCGCCCATCTTGCCACCGGTGCGCGCCGCATCGCGGGCGGCAACCTGCGCCTTTTGCACCAGCGCGAACACCCGCTTCATCTTGTCGCTGGCCTTGCCCAGCACGAAGGTGCGGGTCATGTCGCTGGTGTAGCCGTGGACCTGGCAGCCGTCATCGAGGATGACCACCGTGCCCTCTTCGATCTTCTGCGGCTCGCGCGAACCGTGCGGCTGCGCGGAATATTTGCCGACGTTGACCGAGACGTCGCCGCGCACGCCCATCCGCCCGTAGGCCATCGCCACCAGCGCCTGCACGTCCTGCTGGGTCATCCCCGGCTGCAGGGCCTGCCAGACAGCGTGGTAGCAAGCCAGGGTGGCGTCGTTGGCGATCTGCAGCAACGCCAGTTCCGCCTCGGATTTCACTGCCCTGCATCCAGCGATGACCGGGGTCGCATTGACCAGATGCAACTGTGGTGCCGCCTGGGCAATGCCATCGGCCATGAAGTACGGCACCCGTTCCTCGATGCCCAGCGTGCCGGTGGCAACCCCCTTGTCGCGCAGGGTTTGCGCGATCAGCGCGAACGGGCTTTCGTTTTCCTGCCAGGTGCGGATGTCGCTGCCAAAGCGCACCTGCTCCAGCGCCCGGCTGCGCTCGAACTCGGGGGTGATGTAGATCGGATCGCCGCTGCGGGTCAGCAGCACGCCGGCGGTGCGCTCGCTGCCCCACCAGCTCAGGTCGACGAAGTATTTCAGCGTGGTGCCGGAACCAATGAACACCGCGTCCATGCCCTGTTCGGCAAGCAAGCGCTGCGCCTTCGCCAGCCGCGCGCGGTACTCGTCATCGCCGATCGCCACCGCCTTGCCCATGACCGGCTGCAGGGCAGCAATCGAGGGCGGCAACCGTGAAGCGCCCGGCAGGTCCTGTGCCGCCGCGCGACCGGCCACGCCCAGCCCCAGCGCCGCGACCGCAGACATCCCGAGGAAACGCCTCCGGTCGGGCGCACCTGGACCGTGTGTCGTCATCGTCCGATCTCCATTCCAGTTTGCATTCCGTCGTCAGCATGCGCCCTGAACGAAGGAGCGGGAATCTGCCGAAGGTCACCATGTCGCAGCCGCCCTGCCCGTGGCCAATGCCGCTGGCTTGGGGCTGCAACAGCCCACCGCTCGACAATACAAGTTCAGGCGAAGAGACGAGCGCGGTCAGCGCAACGTCCGGTTGATCGCTTCCAGCGCCGCGTTGCCAGGGCACAGTTCGGATTCACCCAAGCGATTGAACGGAGTGGCGACCGTGTTCAGGTGCGCATGCAGGTCGCGCGGCTCCGGGTCCACGTACAGCAGCCCCGTGGCCACCTCGCCCTCGGCCGCGGTGGTGCGCGCATAGCGAATCGCCGCGGTGCGATCACGCGCGTCGTACGTGGCCGCGAGCTTGCGCAGGCGCAGCACGGTGCCGTCGTGCTGCTCGACGTCAAGCACGCCACCGGCTTCGAAATCCACCACGATCTCATCGCGGCATGGCACGAAATCAAGCCGGTTGGCGACTTCGTTGTGATCACGCACGAACGCGTAGCTCTTGGTGCTGCCAGCGTGGTTGTTGAACGCCACGCAGGGACTGATGACGTCGATCAGCGCCGCGCCAGGATGCTGCATCGCGCCCTTGATCAGCGGAACCAGTTGGCGCTTGTCGCCAGAAAAACCCCGCGCAACGTATGTGGCGCCAAGCTGCAGCGCCAAGCCGACAAGATCCAACGGCGAATCGGTGTTGACCACGCCCTTTTTCGACACCGACCCCTGGTCCGCGGTGGCGGAGAACTGCCCCTTGGTCAGGCCATACACGCCGTTGTTCTCGACGATGTAAGCCATGTTCACACCACGCCGCAGCGCATGCACGAACTGGCCAATGCCGATCGATGCACTGTCGCCATCGCCGGACACGCCCAGGTACAGCAAGTCGCGATTGGCGAGGTTGGCGCCGGTCAACACCGAGGGCATGCGCCCGTGCACGGTATTGAATCCGTGCGAGTTGCCGAGGAAATACGTCGGCGTCTTCGAGCTGCAGCCGATGCCGGACAGCTTGGCGACCCGATGCGGCTCGATGTCCAGCTCCCAGCAGGCCTGGATGATCGCCGCGGAGATCGAATCGTGGCCGCAGCCGGCGCACAGGGTGGAGACGGCGCCTTCGTAGTCGCGGCGGGTGTAGCCGACCTTGTTGCGGGTCAGGCTGGGGTGGTGGATCCTGGGCTTGGCGAGATAGGTCATGCGACCTGTTCCTGGGTTGATGCGCAGTGCACGGGGACAGGCGCGCTGCCGGAGATCGACGCGACGATGAAGCGTGCGGTGATCGGAGTCCCGTCGTAGTGCAACACCGACACCAGTTTCGCCGGATCGGTGCCGATCTCGTTCACCAGCAATGACTTCATCTGGGCATCCCGATTTTGTTCGACAACAAACACCACATCATGTCCGGCGATGAAATCATCAACCATCTGCGGGAATGGGAATGCGCGCAGCCGCAGGGTGTCCAGGTGGATGCCCTGGGCGTCGAGCAAGCCCCGCGCCTCGGCCATCGCCGGGCTGGTGGATCCGAAGAAAATCACTCCGAGTCGGGTCGGCTGCAGCGCCCGCTCCAGCACCGGTTGTGGCACCAGGTCCTTGGCGGTGTCGAATTTCCTCAGCAGTCGCTCCATGTTGTCGATGTAATCGGCACCGCGTTCGGAATAGCGCGCATATGCATCCTTCGAAGTGCCGCGGGTAAAGTAGCTGCCGCGCGCCGGATGGGTCCCGGGGTAGGTGCGGTAGGCAATGCCATCGCCGTCGACGTCGAGGTAACGCCCAAAATCGCGTCCGGCTTCAAGATCTTCGGCAGACATGACCTTGCCGCGGTCGAGCCGGCGTGCGTCATCCCATGCGAACGGCCCGCACAGGCGCTGGTTCATGCCGATGTCGAGGTCGGTGAGCACGAACACCGGGGTCTGCAGGCGATCCGCCAGATCGAGCGCGGTGGCGGCGAACTCGAAACACTCGCGCGGGTCCTCTGGAAGCAGCAGGACGTGCTTGGTGTCGCCGTGCGAGGCGTAGGCACAGAGCAGGACATCGGATTGCTGGGTGCGCGTGGGCATGCCGGTGGACGGACCACCGCGCTGCACGTCGATCAGGGTGACGGGGATTTCGGCAAAATAGGCCAGACCGATGAATTCACTCATCAGCGAAATCCCCGGCCCGGAAGTCGTGGTGAATGCGCGGGCGCCGTTCCAGCCAGCACCGACCACCATGCCGATCGATGCGATTTCGTCTTCGGCCTGCACCACCGCATAGCGGCTGCGCCCGTTTTCGTCCTTGCGCAGCTTCGCGCAATAGCGCTCGAACGCCTCGGCGCAGGACGAGGACGGCGTGATCGGATACCACGCGCACACCGTCGCGCCGCCGTACACGCAGCCGAGCGCGGCGGCCGAGTTGCCGTCGACGAAGATGCGATTTCCCACATTGTCGGCACGGCGCACGCGCAGGCCCATCACTTCACCAATCTGCTCGCGCGCGTGGTCACGGCCGAGGTGCAGCGCTTCCCGATTCGCGGTGAGCAGTTTTTCCTTGCTGCGGTACTGCTCCCCGATCAGTTGCTCGATGACCTCGGCCTCAATGCCGAGCATTTGCGACAGCGCGCCGACGTACATGATGTTCTTGAACAGCTGGCGCTGGCGCGGGTCGGCGTAGGTCGCATTGCAGATCGCAGTGAGCGGCATGCCAACCAGCGTGATGTCGTCGCGGAACTTCGATGCCGGCAGCGGCTTGGTACTGTCGTAAAACAGGTAGCCGCCAGGCACGATGTCCGCGACGTCCGCGTCCCAGGTCTGCGGATTCATCGCCACCATCAATTCAACACGCCCACCGCGCCGGCCCAGCCAGCCCGCCTCGGTCACGCGCACTTCATACCAGGTCGGGAGCCCCTGGATGTTCGAAGGAAAGATGTTGCGTGGCGACACCGGCACGCCCATGCGCAGGATGGACTTCGAGAACAGTTCGTTTGCCGAAGCCGAGCCGGAGCCATTGACGTTGGCGAATTTGACGACGAAGTCGTTGCAGGCGGTGATCGACGGCACGGTCACTTGGCAATCTCCGGTTCGCCCATCCGGCGCAAGCCGGTAACCAGGGCAGATGATTCGCAAGACGAAACCGGAATGCGGGATTCGTCGTATCGACGGTGCGCTCGACAGCTGGCCATTGCGGAAATCACGGCGTCCCTGTCGTCGGTTCGCCACAACCTGTGCCGGCATGCGGCTGCCGGAACTGGAATTTCTGCATGTCCCAGGCGCCGGTCGGGCAACGCTCGGCACACAGGCCGCAGTGCAGGCATACATCCTCGTCCTTGACCATCACCCGCGTGGTCCGCAATTCGCCGGAGACATACAGGTCCTGGGCAAGGTTGATCGCGGGGGCGCTCAACCGCGTGCGCAGATCGTCTTCCTCGCCGTTGGCGACGAAACTGATGCTGTCCATCGGACAGATGTCCACGCAGGCATCGCATTCGATGCACAGGTTGTCGCTGAACACCGTCTGCACATCGCAGTTCAGGCAACGCTGCGCCTCCCTGAAGGCGGTTGCCGCATCAAAGCCCAATTCCACCTCGACCGTCATCGAATCGAGCTTTTTCGCCAGATCAGACCACGGCACAGCGTGGCGCTCGTCGCGCACGATCTCGTTGTCGTAACTCCACTCATGAATGCCCATTTTTTGCGACATCAAGTTCGTGGTCGGTGGAGGGCGCACGGCCGGGCTCTCGCCCGAAAGCAGCCGGTGGATCGAC
>NZ_JADZDS010000113.1 GCF_020850895.1 Thermomonas sp.
ATCGCCGGGTTGCAGGCGTTGCTTCAGCAAACGCCGCGTCGCACGGATGTAGTCCAGATAATCCAGCGCCCGCCCGAACAGCCCATCGCGCCCGAACCGGCTGTTGCCGACGCGCAGCACATCCACGTCGTCGATCGTCTCGTGCTCGGGCAGCAATGCATCCGCATCGTCATAGCGCTGGCGCGATCCCACCAGCGTCACCGCCACCCCCTGCGCGGCAAGATGCGTCGCCAGATCCGTCAGCAACTGGCTGGTCGCGGACAGATCGGGGGTGACGTAGCGATTGCAGAAGTAAATACGCACGTGGCGCGCGCTCAGGCTCCGCGCCGTTCGTCGGCATGCTGCAGATACCACGCATAGGTGCTGCGCACGCCTTCTTCCAGCCCGATCCGCGCCCGCCAACCCAGGCCATGGATGCGCGAGACATCCAGCAGCTTGCGCGGGGTGCCGTCGGGCTTGCTCGGGTCGGTGTCGATCGCCCCTTCGAAGCCGACCACGCGGGCGACCAACTGCGCCAGTTCGAGGATGGACAAATCCTCACCCACGCCGACATTCACGATCGCATCGGAACTGTAGCCGTCCATCAGGAACACCGCCGCTTCGGCCAAGTCGTCCACGTGCAGAAACTCGCGCTTGGGCGTGCCGGTGCCCCAGATTGTCATCGTGGCATCGCCGCGCTGCTTGGCCTCGTGGAAGCGCCGAATCAGCGCCGGCAACACGTGCGAGGAAGTCAGGTCGAAATTGTCGCCGGGGCCGTACAGATTGGTCGGCATCAAGGAGATGGCATCGAACCCGTATTGCTTGCGATAGGCCTGGCAAAGCTTGATCCCGGCGATCTTGGCGATCGCATACCACTCGTTGGTCGGCTCCAGCGCGCCGGTCAACAGCACATCCTCGCGCATCGGTTGCGGTGCGAACTTCGGATAGATGCAGGAGGAGCCGAGGAAGCACAGCTTCTTCACGCCATGCCGCCATGCCGCATGGATGACGTTGGTCTCGATCACGAGGTTGTCGCGGATGAACTCGGCCGGGCGGGTGTCATTGGCGTGGATGCCGCCGACCTTGGCAGCGGCGAGATAGACCTGCTCAGGCCGTTCGCGCTCGAAGAAGCGTTCCACCTGCTCCTGCGAAGTGAGGTCGAGCGCCTCGCGGCCCGGCAACAGCAGATTGTCCGCACCCAGCGCCTGCAACCGGCGCACGATGGCGGAACCGACCAGGCCGCGATGGCCGGCGATGTAGATTTTCATTGATGCCACCTCGCGGACTTCAGACAGAGGATGCCGCAGCCGAACCAAGATGGAACGCCATCATCTCGGCAAAGCAGAGCAAACTGAATGTCGGATTCGCACTGCCTGCACTTGGAAATACGGCAGTGCTGAGAACAAACAAATTCTGCGTGCCGCGCACTCTCAAATCCAAGCCTACGACTGCTGCCGGATCCTCCCCAATACGACATGTCCCTACTGGATGATACGCATCATAGGATTTGACCAGACTATTGAAGTCAAGATGCACCTCGTGCGCAGCATAGTTCACACCAAGCATCGACCACCGCTGCAAGAATTCTTTGCGGGCGCACAGCATGTCTGCTTCATCCTGCCCATTGACAGACCAACTCACTACCGGTATTCGGCGCCCGAATCTGTCAAACCGGTCGCCAAGCCGGATCGAATTCGTGGCACGCGGCCGCTGTTCCATGTCAATTCTCAATCGACACATTGCCCCATACTCGACATACAGCCTCTTGAGCACCAGCCGGTGCCACGCGATCTTCGACAGACTCACGCTCCCCCTGAAAAATTCACCGAATCCGATTTCAGGGAATCGGCGAGCTTGCATGGATTGCAGCAGCTCCTTGGCAACTCGATAACCGGAATCTTCGGTAGGAAACACGATATGCGCGAAGTATCTGCATTCCGAAAGGCCGATGTCGGCCTGCACGAACCTCCAATTCCGCATGTTCGAGTTGACGAACCTCGGCGCCAACGTTTTCGCCACCAAGCGTCGCGCAGAATCGCCGAATTCGGCAATGTCGAAAGAAAGATGATCGGACAAACCCAATCCAAGCTCCGCTTTGTCCGGCAACACTCGTCCCGAGCCAGCGGCATTTATTTCACATAAAATGCGCGTCGTCTCGACTGTACCCGCAGCCAATACATAATTCATCGCACGAATCCGCAACTTCTTCCCGCTTGGCGAAAGCGCAATCAATTCCTGAATCCGGAAGTCGCCATGGACTTCCTCGCCGATCCAATTTGCAACCACGGCATTGCTGATGACTTCGCACTCGTCAGCCGTTTTCGAAGACCGCTCAACCATCCACGCAAAGTTCCGCTTCCGGAAGGGCAGCCCGCAAGATAGAACAGGATCCAGGCTACTGGCGCGAAATGGCGCGACTTCTGATGCAGGCGGACGGCTCTCTTGACCAACCAGCCCGCCAACGCCGAACACCTTTGCGACTGCGGAGCCATGCTCTCGTCCCACTTGGACAATATGTTCCCATGCCCGCTGCATGGAGGAATCGTCACGTACGGCATCGCTTGCCTGGAATGCCAGCATCTGCCCCCCCCAACGCGCGGTGGTACCACCCACTCCAAAAGAACGGCCCTCGGTTGCGCCTCGGTAATCCCCATCCGGAAACTCACAATCAAAACCGATCTCGTTGGACAACACCGGCGTACCCGGCCCCGCTTCCACGACCATCACCTTTCCACTGGAACCGTTCAATCTTTGCGCAAGATACAGCCCCGCCGCGCCTGCCCCGATAATGCATACATCGGCATTGACAATCGACTCCGCCTCATCGAAATCATCAAGTGAAATCACGCGCATCACTACCCCCAGGAAAAGCACCAAACTCCAACGTTTTCGCGCCCCTGCGGTGCGCTCCTACAAGACTCTCGCAGATGTAGCGCACCGCAGGGGTGCGATCAGAAGAATCCCACGACCGCACAGGGGCGCGGCCCACCATGAGCCGCTCCTACTCCGCATGCTTGTAGGTGCGGAACCCCGCCTCACTGACCATCGCATCGCGGCGTGCCTGGGCCAGGTCCTCGCTCACCATTTCCTGCACCAACTGCGCGAACGAGGTCTTCAGCGTCCAGCCAAGTTTAGTCTTCGCCTTGGTCGGATCGCCCAGCAGGGTTTCCACTTCCGCAGGCCGGAAGTAGCGGCTGTCCACTGCCACGATCCGCTGGCCCGGCGACAGCGGCGATCCTTCCGGCGCGCTGGCGACGATACCTTGCTCATCGACGCCGCTGCCCTGCCATTCGAGTCCGATGCCCAGTTCCGCCGCCGCGCGGGTGACAAAATCACGCACCGCATTCTGCTCGCCGGTGGCGATCACGAAGTCCTCCGCCTGCTCCTGCTGCAACATCAACCACTGCGCTTCCACATAGTCGCGCGCGTGACCCCAGTCGCGACGCGCATCGAGGTTGCCCAGATACAGGCAATCCTGCAAACCCAGTGAAATCCGCGCCAGCGCGCGGGTGATCTTGCGCGTCACAAAGGTCTCGCCGCGCAGCGGGGATTCGTGATTGAACAGGATGCCGTTGCAGGCGTACATGCCGTAGGACTCGCGGTAGTTCACCACGATCCAGTAGGCATACAGCTTGGCCACGCCGTAGGGCGAGCGTGGATAGAACGGCGTGGTCTCCTTCTGCGGGATCTCCTGTACCTTGCCGTACAGCTCGGAGGTCGAGGCCTGATAGAAACGCGTCTTGTCCTGCAAGCCGAGGATGCGGATCGCCTCCAGCAGGCGCAGCGTGCCCAGCGCATCGGAATTGGCGGTGTACTCCGGCGTCTCGAACGACACCTGCACGTGGCTCTGCGCGCCAAGGTTGTAGACCTCGTCCGGCTGCACCTGCTGCAGGATACGGATCAGGTTGGTGGCATCAGTCAGGTCGCCGTAGTGCAGGAACAGCCGGCGATCCGGCGCATGCGGGTCCTGGTAGAGATGGTCGATGCGATCGGTATTGAACGACGAGGCGCGGCGCTTGATGCCGTGCACCTCGTAGCCCTTGGCCAGCAGCAATTCGGCCAGATAGGCGCCGTCCTGTCCGGTGATGCCGGTAATCAGTGCTTTTTTCATTGCGGAATCCTAGTGTTGTGCATGTGCGCCCTCGGATCGTGGATGCGATGGCAAGGTGAAATACCGCTTCAGGGACAGGAAGCGGCTCTCGAACCATCTGAAGCTCGCCCAGGCGCTCAGGAAGCTGAGCCCGAACGCAAGCAGGATGGTTCCCGGAAGCGGGATTGCGGGGAAAAACCTGGCGACGATCCGGAAACAGGCCGGATGGAAGACGTACAGGCCATAGCTGATGCCGCCGACCCATCGCAACCAGTGTGCTTCGAGTATCCGCCGCACCGGCGCGAATGTCCCGTCGGCCAGACAAAGGGCGACGAATGCGGCATAGAACAACGGAATCAGTGACAGCTTCACGGCCTGGAGCAGCGCATCCCCGGAACCGGAAAACTCGACGAACAAGGGCAGCAACAGGACCGGCAACGCCAGGCACAAGGTTCTGGACAGCGGCACCATCCACCCCGGCGCTTCCTGCCGATCCGCAAGCACGATCGCGATGCCCGCGCCGAGGCTCAAGCCGTCCAGCCGGGTCGGGGTCAGATAGAAGACGCCATACCCCCGGCTGGCCAGCACGAACCTCAGCACGGGGGACAGCAGCAGAATGCCGCCGATGATCCGCAGCAACGTCCGCCGATTGCAACTTGCAACCACGAACGGCCACATCAGATAGAAATGTTCCTCGACCGCCAGGGACCAATAGTGGTTCGGCCCCTCGCTGCCCAATGCCGGAAACGTCTGCGCGACGTTCTCCAGGAACAGCCACGACCAGACCTGCTCCCGGAATGCAGGGATGCGGGCATCGAGCACGAGCGGCAGCAGGAAGAAGTGAATCCCCAGATACGCGAAATACAGGGGAAAGATGCGCAGAATCCGGCGGGCGTAGAACGCGCGGTAGTAACCGTCCCTTCCCGCCGTTTCGAGCAATATCCGCGTTATCAGGAACCCGGACAGCACGAAGAACAGATCGACCCCCGTTTGCCCCGGCACCGACGCCTGCCGCAACCACCCGGGATACTGCCGGCCGAACAGAGCGACGAAATGGAAGACCATGACGGACAACGCCGCCAGCGCACGCACGCCATCCAGCGACGCGATGCGGTTCAGGCGCGCCACTCGTCCTCCAGCCGTTCGCGCACCATCAGATCGATGAAGCTCTGGTAGATCGCCAGCATGCGCGCGTAGCGCAGCCCGGCGATTCCGTCGAGAAAACCGCCGCGCAGGACCCCCGCGTAGAAGAATCGCAGCCAGGGCCGCAGCGGCAGGCGACCGGCGAAGCGCTTGAGCGCGCGGCGGCGGCAGGTCGCATCCGTACTGAACAACTGTCCCGGCCGCAGCGGTTGCTTGCGTTCGGCCAGCATCAATCCCGCTTCGCGTTCGGCGTAACGCAGGTGGCGTGCGAACCAATCGTTCACTCCCTTGGAAAAATTGTAGTGGTCGAGCGGGTTTTGCAGCGTGCCGACCTGATCGGGCGTTTGCACCTCGCGCTGGCCATGGCCGTGGTCGATGAAGCGCAAGGCGTCCAACCGACCGAAGCGGACCTGATAGGACGGATACATGCCCGCGTGCTTGAGCCAGCGCCCCATGAAAATGATCTTCGCCGCCACGCGGTAGACCGGGCAAGACGCGCCAGGTGCGTCGGACGCGCCCGCGATCGCCAGCAGTTCATCGCGCAAGGCCGGTGTGACGACTTCATCCGCATCCAGGTGCAGCACCCACGGGTGCCGGAAGCCGGCCTGCTCCATCGCGAAATTGCGTTGCCCGGCGAAGGAATCGAACGCGCGCGTCAAAACCCGGGCGCCATGCGCCTGCGCCACCGCGACCGTGGCATCGGTGCTGCCGGAGTCGAGCACCACCACGTCGTCCGACCACGCCACGCTGGCGAGGCAGCGCGGCAGGTTGACCGCTTCGTTCAAGGTCAGGATGACGACGGAGATCACGCGGCCCCGGTCTCCCGCAGCGCGCGCCGCTTGACCGCGCGTGCGGGGTTGCCGGCCACCACCATCCACGGCGCCACGTCGCGGATGACAACAGCCGCCGCGCCGACCACCGCGCCCGTGCCTACCGTCACGCCCGGCCCGACGAACGCATCCGCGCACACCCAGGCGTCGTCGCCGATCGCAAGGCCGGTGCGCAGCAAGGGCAATACCGGATCGGTGTAATCGTGAGTGCCGCCGCACAGATGGGCGCGATGCGAGACCGTGGCGCGCGCCCCGATGCGGATCGGCCCGAGGTCGTAAACCCACACGCCCGCGCCGATCGCAGCGTGGTCGCCCAGCGTCAGATTCCACGGGATTTCGATGCGCGTGCCGGGATCGACGTGGACGCCGCGCCCGACCGTCGCCCCGAACATCCGCAGCAGCAGGTTGCGCCAGCCGAACAGCGGACGCGGACTGCAACGAAACAACGGCGTCGCCAGCGCCCACAGCGCGCGGCCGACATACTCGCGACGCGAATAAGGGCGGGCGGCGCGGGCGGTGGCGATGTCTAGGGTCATGGCGACGGCCAGCGGTCGATGAACCCGATGATCGGCGCACTCAGGTGCGACCAGCGAAAGCGTTCGGCATTGTCCAGCGCCCGCGCAGAGGCTTGGCGCCATGCTTCCGCATCCACAAGCAGGGGTTGGAGTGCATCGGCGGCCAAGTCGATTCGTCCTGCGGGCACGGCAAAACCTCCAGGACCGGCAATCTCCGGCGGCGCACAGACGTCGGCGACCACGCAAGGGGTGCCGAACACCTGGGCCTCCACGGCGGGGATTCCGAACGATTCACAGCGGCTGAGCAGGCAGAACACCCGGGCACGGCGGTAGTGCCGCATCAGTTCGGCATCGCTGACACCGCCGGTGATTTCCACGCTGCCGGTCAGCTCTTGATCGTGGATCCGACGCTCAATGACCGCGCGATAGCCCGCATCCGACCAAGGGCCCACCAATGACAGCCGTGCTTCCACCCCGCGGCTGCGCAACAGCGCCAGCGCGTCGAGTACGTCCTCGACCGACTTGTGCGGCGTCATCACCGAGACCACGACGATCTCCGGAGCGCGCTCCGCGAACGCCGGCAATGGGGTTTCGGCGGCGTCCTCGAACATGCCGTCGTTCACCCCGACCAGCACGGTCGCACCATGTCGCGGCCCGCAGCCGGCGTTGTCGGCATAGATGCGCGCCATGAAATCGGACAGATAGAACATCGCCGCAGCCTCGCGCTGCGCCCTGCGATACCCGTGGCGCTGCAACAGCGCCTTGAGCTTGTCGGATGCGCGCGCGTGGAACTGCGGAAAGAAGCACCAGGGGTTTTGCACCAGCACCAGCTGCGGCGTGCGCACGCCCGGCACCAGGGCACCCGAAGTCGAAATCAACAGGTCGGCACCCACCGCATCCAAGGCACGCTGCATGGAAAACCGCTGCCAGACGAGCCGCCGGGCCCAACCGCTGCCGGTCTTTGCACTGGCGCATTCCTGCCAAACGACGTGGGGACCCAGCTCACGACGCAGATCGCGATTGCCGGCATGATGGAACATGTGGAAGCTGTGCCGGCCGGCACCTGCCGCGGCCAGATTGCGCAGGTGCCCGCCCAGCACATTGCGCCCGGAAAAATTGTTGATCGGCAGGGCATCCACAGCGATCCGCATGGTCAGCCAGCCACCATCGGCCAGGTCTCGCCGCGCTCCGCCGCCACCATCCGCGCAATGACTTGCTCCAATGTGGTCACGGCAGTCCAGCCCAGCACCTCCCTGGCCTTGGAGGCATCGCCCACGCTGTGGGCAATGTCGCTCGGCCGCCGCAGGCCGGGGTCGAAATCGACATGGGCCTGCCAGTCCAGCCCCACCGCAGCGAAGGCCAGCGCCACGAACTCACGCAGGGAATGCATGCGGCCGGTGGCGATCACGAAGTCCTCGGCCCGGTCGTGCTGCAACATGCGCCACATGGCGTCCACGTACTCCGGCGCCCAGCCCCAGTCGCGCTCGATCGTCAGATCCCCGAGTTGCAGCCGCTCGCCGCTACCGGCCGCAATGCGCACTGCTGCGGAAACGATCTTGCGGGTGACGAAGCGGGTCGGCCGCAGCGGGGATTCGTGATTGAACAAGATTCCGGTGCATGCGTGCAGGCCGTAAGCCTCGCGATAGTTCGCCACCATCCAGTGCGCGCTGGCCTTGGCGACCGCATACGGACTGCGTGGGCGAAACGCGGTGTCCTCATCCGCCGCCTGCCCGACGTCACCGAAACATTCGCTGGAGCCGGCGTGGTACAGCCGCGTGTCCAGCTTGAGGAAGCGAATCGCTTCGAGCACGTTGAGCGCGCCCAGGGCAATGCTTTCAAGTGTCTCCACCGGCTGCCCGAAGGAGAGGCCAACCGAGCTCTGGCCGGCCAGCAGATAGGTCTCTTCCGGGCGCACCTCGTCAAGGACCTGAGCCACGCTGCGGAAATCCGTGGTGGCCGCCGAATGCAGCTGCACCTGCTCGCGCACTCCGAGCCGGGTCAGGTTGGCGAAACCGCTGAGCTGCGCGTCGCGCGACGTGCCATGCACGCGGTATCCCTTGCCAACCAACAGCCGTGCCAGCAGCGCGCCATCCTGCCCGGAAATTCCGAAAATCAGTGCCTTGCGCGTCGCCATCGGATTATCTTTTCACTCCATCGCATGCCGCACGGTAAGCGGCGGACATGTCCCGCGCAAACCGTTCCAGCCCGAACCCTTCGGCCCAACACCGCCCCGCCTCGGCGCGCCGCTGCGCCACGGCGGAATCACGCAGCAGCCATTCGATTTCGCGCACGAATCCGGCAAGATCGTCCGGGGCAAGGCAAGGCGCCACATCACCGGCGACTTCCGGCAGCGAGCCGGCGTTGCTGCACACGACGGGAAGCCCGAATGCCATCGCCTCCAGCACCGGCCAGCCATAGCCTTCATACAGCGAGGGAAACACCAGTACCGAAGCACGGTGGTACCAGGTGGCCACCTGAACATCTTCGGCATCCTCCACCCATTGCACCCACGCCTCGATTCCGAGCGCACTGGCCAGTTCGCGCAAAGCGGGTGCGGGCGCCGGGCCGATCATCACCAAACGTCGCGCCAGCGATCGGTCCAGTGCCGCGAAGATGCGCAGAACCTGGGCGCGGTTTTTGTAGAAGCCATTGTTGCCAAGATGCAGGACCAGGCCGGGCTCGCGAATCGGGAGCTCGCCGCCACCACAGGCAACAAGCCCGTGGCGGACCGGCAAAGGCACCACGCTTGCCGTGAGTGGCGCTCCGAATTCGCTGGTGACATCGCGCCGCGTGCATTCACTGTCGCAAATCAGCAGCGCCGCCGTGCGCATCGCCTTGCCGTTCCGGCGCCACAGCCAGCGCGCCGCCCTTCCTACCGTTGGGGCGCCCGGAAAGCGGCCGCGCTGTTGCAATACCGGAATGATGTCATGGGCGGTGATGACCACCGGCGCCCCGCGCAAGCCTTCGGCCAGATAGGCGCGACTGCCGTCGAGGATGTGCCAGAGATCGGGCTTGGAAGTCGACAATCGCCGCGCACGCCACGGCAGCATCAGGGTGTCAGCGCGCTGCCGCCATCCACGCACTGAGGGGTGAGGATCCAGCTCAAGCAAGCGTGCTTCAACCTCCGGCGCATACCATGTCATCGCCTGCATCAGCAGATCGGCATAAGCCCGCATGCTTCCGGGCGCATTCACCGCCGCCGTCGAAACCAAACCAACCCGCAGCGGCCGCATCAGGCGTGGGCCATCCGCTGCATGGCACGCGCCTCCACGCGCGCCCTTGCCACCGCATCAAGCCGCGGGATCGACAGCACCACGCCGACCAGCAGGCCGAGGAAGGAGGCGATGAACGGATCGGCCAGAATCTGCCCGGACACCGTCAAGCTGCCGACATTGGCGATGAAGAACG
>NZ_JADZDS010000114.1 GCF_020850895.1 Thermomonas sp.
CAGGCGGAAGCCGAGCGCGTTGCCGCAGAACAGGCGGAAGCCGAGCGCGTTGCCGCGGAACAGGCGGAAGCCGAGCGCGTTGCCGCGGAACAGGCGGAAGCCGAGCGCGTTGCCGCGGAACAGGCGGAAGCCGAGCGCGTTGCCGCGGAACAGGCGGAAGCCGAGCGTGTTGCGGCAGAACAGGCTGCAGCGGCGGAAGCGGCGCGTCTGGCCGCAGAGCGCGAGGAAGTCGAGCGCATTGCGGCGGCGCGTGCCGAAACCGAACGCCAGGAAGCCGCACGTGTGGCAGCCGAGCGGCGTGAAGCCGAGAGGAAAGATGCCGAACGTCGCGCTGCCGAGTCGGCGGCGATCGCCAAGGCGCGCGAGGAGGCCGCACTGGCTGCCCTGCTCGCGACCGCGACTGCGGCCGAAGACCCGGATGCGCCACTCGATACCAGTGATCTGGACGTCGAGTTGCTCGACATTTTCATCGAGGAAGGCAACGACCTGCTCGATCACTCCGATGGCCTGCTTGCGCAATTGCGTGACAACCAGGACGACAACGAGCTGATCGTCGGGCTGCAGCGCGACCTGCACACCTTCAAGGGTGGCGCGCGCATGGCCGGCATGATGTCGGTCGGTGAGTTGGGCCATGCGATGGAATCGCTGTTGGAAGGCGTGGCCCTCCAGCGTGCAGAACTTGGTGGCGATGGCGTGAAGCTGCTCGAACGCGGCTTCGATCGATTGCGCGACATGGTCACCCGCATCGCGGCACGCCGCGCTGTCGGCCTGCCGGCCATGCTGATCGAGGAGTTCGTTGCGCGCTCCGAAAATCGAGTATTCGAAGCCCCGGAATCGGTTGCTCAGGCTCCCGCGGAAATCGAAACCGGAGGCGAAGCGGCGGCACCGGCAGATCTCGAATTGCCTGCAGCAGGAGCCGAGGCAACGTCGGAACGCGATACGGTTGCCGCGGTCGAATCTACCCCGGAGCCGGCACCTGAAAGCCAGCCCGAGGCAACGAGCGTCCCGGTGCCGAGCAGGGTTGCGGCGCTCAAGCCGTTGTCGGCACCGATCGAAGATCGCACGTTTGCCGCGGACGACGATGCCTCCGTGCGTGCGCCGCAGGAACAGGTGCGCATCCGCGCAGACTTGCTCGACCGGCTGGTGAATTACGCCGGCGAAGTGGCGATCTACCGTGCGCGTCTCGAACAGCAGCTTGCCGCCTTCCGCGCCACCGCGCAGGAAATGGAGCGCACCAACATCCGTTTGCGCGACCAGCTGCGTCGCCTCGACTCCGAGACCGAAGCGCAGATCATGGCGCGCTACCAGCGCCAGAACGACGCCGGCGACGAATCCTTCGATCCGCTGGAGCTGGACCGTTTCAGCACCCTGCAGCAGCTGTCGCGCGGCTTGGCCGAATCGGCCGCCGACTTGCAGAGCCTGCATGATTCGATGGACGACCTCACGCGCCAGTACGAGACGCTGCTGACGCAGCAGTCGCGCGTGAGCTCGGACCTGCAGGAAGGCCTCATGCGCACGCGCATGTTGCCGCTGGATTCGCTGCTGCCTCGGTTGCGCCGGGTGGTTCGCCAGTCGGCTGGCGAGACCGGCAAGCAGGCGGTGCTCAAGGTCGACGGTGCGCAGGGCGAACTCGATCGCAACGTGCTCGAGCGCATGACGGCACCGCTGGAGCACATGCTGCGCAACGCGGTGGCCCATGGCTTGGAGGCCCCGGACAAGCGTGCGCAGGCCGGGAAGTCCCTGGAAGGAGCGATCCGCATCGCGGTCCGCAACGAGGGATCGGAAGTCGTGCTCGAAGTGGGCGACGATGGCGCCGGCCTCAACCGCGAGGCGATCAGGGCACGTGCAGTCGACCGTGGGCTGATCCAGCCGGACACGGTGATGACCGATGCCGAACTCGATCGCATGATCTTCGAGCCTGGCTTCTCAACCGCCGAGACGGTCAGCAGGCTCGCCGGTCGCGGCGTCGGCATGGACGTGGTGGCGAGCGAAGTCCGCCAACTCGGTGGCTCGATCGAAATCCAGTCCAAGCTGGGCGAAGGCACCAACTTCGTCCTGCGCCTGCCGCAGATGCTGGCGGTGACCCAGGCAGTGTTCGTCAAGATCGGCGAAACCGAGTACGCGGTGCCAATTGCATCGGTTCGCGGCGTCGGTCGCATCCCGCGCGAAGACCTGGCAAAGCCGGACGCGGTGTATCGCTACGGTGGCGAAGACTACGCGTTGCATGATCTCGGCGCGCTGGTCGGGGCACCGACGGCGAAGGCGGAAGGTCACTTGCAGATGCCGCTGCTGTTGATCGGTTCGGGTGAGTTGCGCGCGGCGGTGGCGATCGACCAGGTGGTCGGCAGTCGTGAAATCGTGGTCAAGGACGGCGGCCCGCAGCTGTCGTCCCTGCCTGGCGTGTTCGGTGCAACCATCATGGGCGATGGCCGCGTGGTCATCATCCTCGACATCGCGCCGATGGTGCGTCGCTACGCATCGATGGCCCACTTGGAGGCCCCGGTATCGGAGGCCCCGGCCGAAGACCAGCGCAAGGTTCCACTGGTCATGGTGGTGGACGACTCGGTCACCATGCGCAAGGTCAGCGGGCGCGTGCTGGAACGCCATGGTTTCGAGGTGGCGACGGCGAAGGATGGCCTCGACGCGCTGGAGCACATGATCGATCTGGTTCCGGACCTGATGCTGCTCGATATCGAAATGCCGCGCATGGATGGCTACGAGTTGGCCACGGCGATGAAGGCGGATCCGCGTCTGCGCAACGTGCCGATCATCATGATCACCTCGCGCACCGGCGACAAACATCGCCAGCGCGCGGTCGACATCGGCGTCGAACGCTACCTCGGCAAGCCGTACCAGGAGGTCGAGCTGATGCGCAACGTGTTCGAGCTGCTCAAGCTGGAGCGCGTTGGCGACGGTAGCCTGCAATGACAGGCGCAAGGGTGGTCGTGCTGGCCAAGGCCGGTGCTGCGTGTGACCGTGCCGAAGCTGCGGTACGGAAGACTGGCGCCGAGCTGGTTGCCACCTTGGATCCGACCGCGGCTTCGGAAGGCGATGTCAGGGCAAGGGCGCCCGGCGCATTGCTGGTCCTGCTGGATTCGGCAACCGAAGCTGCGCTTGGCAAGTTCGATGATCTGTTCGCCGATCCTGCGTTGGAAGTGCTGTTCGACGATGCTGATGTCGCGGCCCGTCGTACTGGCTGGGAGGAGGCACGGTGGGAGCGGCACCTCAACGCCAAGCTCTCCGGGAGCGATGATGTGCTTCCCGGGATTGCGAGCAAGGATGGGGCTGTCGATTTCGAGGCTGAAATGCGCGAGCTGACGCTGGCGGTTGCCGCGCTTCCCGAAGAACCCCGGGCCCCGGCACATGCACCCGCGCAGGTTCCGGGTGCGGTTGTGATCGTTGCCGGCGTGGGCGGTCCGGATGCCGTGCGCCAGTTGCTCGGCGCACTTCCGGCGGCTTTCCCGCGCGCAATCCTGCTGCGGCAGCGCATCGAAGGGGCGCAATACGATCGATTGGTGCGGCAGATGCAGCGATCTACGCCCTTGCAGGTCGTCCTTGCACAGGCAGGCGATTCGCTCCAGCCGGGAACCGTGTACGTTCTTCCAGACGGTCTTGACGTGGAATCCGGGGACCGTGGCCTGGTGTTCAGTGCGGCCACCGGAGAACCCCGGTTTGCCGCCCTGCGCGCTGCGGACAGTGCGCTGCTTCTGCTCAGCGGTGCGGAATCAGCAATGGTCGACGTCGGCATGACCATGTCCTGGGCGGGCGCCATGGTTCTGGGCCAGGCGCCGGAAAACTGCTTTGATCCCGCCGCGAGTCAGGCGCTGGTTGCGCGCGGCGGGGATTCGCGCAGCCTTGCGATCATGGCGCGCCAACTCCTTGAACGCTGGACCCCCTGAGGTAGCTCATGGCCGACATCTCCCACATCATCCGCGGCGTCCTGATCCAGGTGGCGGGGACGCGCCTGTTGTTGCCCAATGCCGCGATCGCTGAAGTGCTTTCCTACCCCACGCCAGAACCCGTTCCTGGTGCACCGGATTGGCTGCTTGGCCGCATCCGCTGGCGCGGTTGGCGCTTGCCGCTGGTCGCGTTTTCCCGTTTCGCCGGGATCTCCGAGGAGCAGGGTGGATTGGGCAGCAAGGTGATCGTGCTGAAGGCGATGGGCGGTGATACCAAGCGCCCGTACTTCGCGGTGCTGACCCAGGGCTTCCCGCGTCTGGTGACGGTGACTGATGCTGCGCTGTCTCGTTTGGACGAGAGTGGTGATGAGTTGCCGGACGGCGTGCTGTCGCGGGTACGGCTCAACGATGACGAAGCCGTGGTCCCGGATCTCGACGACTTGGAATTGGCCTTGCGCGAAGTGCTGGCTGAAGTGGCCTGACAGCAGGGTTCTGGTTCAGGTCAGGTCGCCGGTCAGGGCTTGCAGGGCGGCCAGCGCAGCAAGCCCGGCAGTTTCCGTGCGCAGTACCCGGCGGCCGAGGCGGATGCCCTCGAATCCCGCAGCGTGCAGCAACTCGAGATCGCGGGGTGACCAGCCGCCTTCCGGACCGACGGCCAGCGTGCAATCACCCGGGGTCGCTGGAAGACTCTCGCGCAGGGAATGTCCGCAACATGGGTCGAGGACGTAACCCCGGCCGGAGCGAAGGCCGGCGGCCCATTCCAACGGCTGGGGAATGGCAACGACCGGCACCTGCGCCCGGCCGCTTTGTTCGCAGGCTGAGATGGCAACTTCGCGCCAGTGCGCAAGGCGCTTGCCAGCCCGCTCTGCGTCCAGTCGCACCTCGCAGCGTTCACTGACCACCGGAAGGATGTGAGCCACGCCCAGTTCGGTGGCCTTCTGGATGATCCAGTCCATCTTCTCGCCGCGCGCGAGCCCCTGCAGCAGGGTGACGCGAAGCGGGGATTCGTTGTCGATGTGCCGGCGAGCGGTGATCTCCGCCTGAGCTCCGCGCTTGCCGACCGCCACGATGCGGGCATCGCAGTCGTGGCCATCGCCGTTGAACAACACGCAAGAATCGCCCACACCCAATCGCAGGACGCGCAGCAGGTGCTGTGCAGTTTGCTCGGTCAAGTTGACCGTTGCTCCAACGGCCAGCGGCTGGTCGAGGTGGCAGCGGGTCAGGCGCATCGGGCGGCCTCGTCCAGGGCGACAGCGGTCGCGTTGGCCAGCAGTGCCAATTGCGCGTGGTCGACGCAATAGGGTGGCATCCAGTACAGCACGTCGCCCAGAGGGCGCAGCAGGACGCCATGATCCAGTGCAGCGCGGTACATGCGCAGGCCGCGGCGCCTGGCAATTTCGACCGCATGTCCATCCTCGCGGTTGTCCGATGCCGGGTTCAACTCGATAGCGAGGATCATCCCTGCTTGGCGCACTTCTCGAACCAACGGGTGGCTGGCCAGTGGTGCGGCCAGTTCGGCCATCCGTGTCGCAGTTGCCCGGTTACGCACGATCACGCCATCGCTTTCGAAGATGTCCAGCGACGCCAACGCCGCTGCGCAAGCGAGCGGATTGCCGCTGTAGCTGTGCGAATGCAGGAAGGCACGTTCGCGTGAGTCGTCGAGGAACCCGTCATAGATCGCTTGGGTTGCCAGGACTGCGCAGAGTGGCAAGAACCCGCCAGTCAGCCCCTTCGACAGGCACAGCAGGTCGGGCTGGATGCCGGGGCCGCTGCAATCGGCCGCGGGAGCCTGTTCGCAGGCGAACAGGGTGCCGGTGCGGCCGAACCCGACCGCGATCTCATCGGCAATCAGGAAAACGCCATGGGTATCGCACAGTTCGCGCACCCGGCGCAGGTAGGCCGGGTGATGCATGCGCATGCCCCCGGCGCATTGCACCAGTGGCTCCAGGATGAAGGCACAGACTTCACCTGGGTGTTCCGTCAGCAAGCGCTCCAAGGCATCGGCGGCGGCGTGGGCGCGCTCGCTCGCGGTGGCCTCATCCGGCGCCCCGAAAGCGTCAGGCGAGGGCGCGAACAGGACCTCCAGCAGCAACGGTGCGTACACCCGGCGATACAGCGGGATGTCTCCCACCGACAGCGCGCCGAGCGTTTCGCCGTGATAGCTGCCGGTCAGCGCGACGAACCGGGTGCGGTTGCGGTCGCCACGATTGTGGAACCAGTGGTAGGCCATCTTCAGTGCGACCTCGACCCCGGACGAGCCGTTGTCGGCATAGAACACCTTGGCCAACGGCGCACGGCCCGGTTCGCGGGGAATGATCGCGAGCAGGCGCTCGGCCAGTTCCACTGCCGGTGCATGCGAACAGCCGGCAAGGATGACCTGCTCCAGGGTCTGGGCCTGGCGTGCGATGGCATGGGCGATCCGCGGCTCGGCGTGGCCGTGCAGGTTGGTCCACCAACTGCTGATGGCATCGAGCACGTGGCGCCCGTCGTGGCCAACCAGCCACGCGCCTTCCGCGCGTGCCACCGTCAGTAGCGGCAATGCCCCTCCACTGGTGTGTTCGCGCATCTGGGTGCACGGATGCCACAGGACCGCGAGGTCGCGCGCGCGCCAGCGCTGCTCCACCGTTATCATGTCGGTATCGTGACCTGCCTTCATCCCGCCATTATCGCCTTCGTTGCGACCCCATGAGCCATCGCCTGCCGATCATCCACGGCATCACCGAGCACGATGCCGGCCCGTACCGGATGGAGCGGCTCGACCTCGAATTCGGCAATGGCGAACGCCGTCGTTACGAGCGTCTGCACGGGCGTGGCCACGGCGCGGTGGCGGTGGTGCCGATGCTGGACGAGGCGACCGTGCTGCTGATCCGCGAATACGCGGCTGGCGTGAACCGTTACGAGTTGGGTTTGGTCAAGGGGCGCATCGATGCCGGCGAGACTCCAGAGCAGGCTGCCAATCGTGAGTTGATGGAGGAGGCCGGCTACGGTGCCCGTGAGCTCCGCGTCTTGCGCAGCCTGACCCTGGCCCCCACCTACATGAGCCACCAGACCCATCTCGTGCTGGCGCGGGACCTGTATCCGCAGCGCTTGCCAGGCGACGAGCCCGAGCCGCCCGAACTGGTGCCGTGGAAGCTGGCCAACCTGGGGGAACTGATCCTGCAGGAAGATTTTTCCGAAGGCCGCACGATTGCCGGCCTGTTCATCGCACGCGAATGGATGCAGCAGCATGCCGATCGTTGACGGACTGCGGGAAGGCGTGATCCGGTTGGCGCGTGAGGCCGCCGCCGAGATCCTGGCAATCTATGGGCACGATTTTGCGGTCGAGGAAAAGACCGACCATTCGCCGCTGACCGCTGCCGACCTGGCCTCCCATCGCTGCCTCGTTGATGGCCTGAGGTCGTTGACCCCGGATATCCCGGTGCTGTCGGAAGAATCCCGCGACGTGGAGCTTGCCGAACGCCGGCAGTGGCGCCGACTGTGGCTGGTCGATCCGCTCGACGGCACCCGCGAGTTCGTGAAGCGCAATGGTGAGTTCACCATCAATATCGCCTTCGTCGAGGATGGCGTGGCGCGCTTCGGCCTGATCCAGCAACCGGTTACCGGCGGACTTTGGCATGGCGACGCGCGCGGCGCGTTCCGTCGGGAGGGCGATCGCGATGTCATCATCCAAACCCGTCGGCCTGCGGTTGCACCGCTGCGTGTGGCCGCCAGCCGTTCGCACCGGGATGCGCGCACTCAGGCCATGCTCGATGCGTTGCCCGGGGCCGAGGTGATCGGTTGCGGTTCGGCGCTGAAGTTTTGCCGGATCGCCGAGGGCGCCATCGACCTGTACCCGCGCTTTGGCCCGACCAGCGAATGGGACACCGGTGCCGGGCAGGCCATCGTGGAAGCTGCCGGCGGGGCAGTACTCGATCCGCAGGGGCGTCCTTTCCGTTACAACCAGCGCGACATCCTGCTCAACGGGGATTTCCTTGCGCTGGGGGATCCCACCCAGTGGGAACGGTTGCAGGCATGAGCCAGACACGCACGATCGATGACCTGCTGGCGATCATGGCCAGGTTGCGTGATCCCGATGGCGGCTGTCCGTGGGATACCCAACAGACATTTTCGACCATCGCGCCGTACACCATCGAGGAGGCCTACGAGGTCGCCGATGCGATCGACCGCGGTGACATGGTGGACCTGAAGGACGAACTGGGTGACCTGCTGTTGCAGGTGGTGTTCCATGCGCGGATGGCGGAGGAAGACGGAGCATTCGCGTTCGCCGATGTCGTCGAGTCGATTTGCGACAAGATGGAACGTCGGCATCCGCACGTGTTCGGTGATGCCAGTTTCGAGGACGCCGAAGCACAGTTGGCCGACTGGGAGGCGCGCAAGCGCGCCGAACGCATCGCCAAGGGCGAGCAGGATGGTTCGGCCTTGGCCGGGATCTCGCGCGGCCTGCCGGAATGGCAGCGGGCGGTGAAGCTGCAGCACAAGGCGGCCAAGGTCGGCTTCGATTGGCCGGGCCCCGGGCCGGTGCTGGAAAAATTGCGTGAGGAAATCGACGAAGTGCGTGCCGAGTTCGACGCAGTCGCGGCCGCGCCCGGAGATGCCGCTGCGCGCGATCGACTGGAAGACGAGATTGGCGACGTGCTGTTTGTCTGCGCCAACCTGGCGCGCCATGCAAAGGTCGATGTGGGCGGCTCGCTTCGACGGGCGAACCTGAAATTCGAGCGCCGGTTCCGGGCGATGGAGGCGCTTGCAGCCGGCGATGGAGGTTTGGCGGGCAAACCACTCGAGGCGCAGGATCGCTATTGGGAGCGGGCCAAGCTGGCCGAGCGCGAGTCCTTGAAGCAGGGCATTTCGTGAGCAAAGGCTACTCAAGCTTCAGCGAGTTCTATGGTTTTTATCTGGGCCAGCATCGCAACCGCACCTGCCGGCGGCTGCATTTCTTCGGCACCAGCCTTTCCATCGGCTTCATCGTGCTGGCGGTCAAGGCTGCGAATCCATGGTGGCTGCTGGCATCAGTGGTCTGCGGCTATGCGTTTGCGTGGGTCGGGCATTTCTTCTTCGAGAAGAATCGTCCGGCCACGTTCAGGAACCCCTTCTATTCCTTCGCCGGCGACTGGGTGATGTACAAGGACATCTTGGTCGGACGGATTCCGTTCTAGGGCTCACGCGAATCAATCACCCGCATGATTGATTCGTGGCCCGCCATCCTTGGCGGGCGGGCGCTGTCTGGGGCTGCACTGAACAAGTCCATCCGGGGCTTGTCAGCGGCCGACCGGCCATGGTCGGTAGACAACGCCAAATTAAGCGTTGCCCTGGGCCAGTGCTGCCCTGGGCGGTGACGGGATGTCCCTTCACGCAGCTTCGACCATGGAGGCAGCATCCTGCAGGGACAGGGACGCCGGGACGACACGCATGCAGGAAAAACAGCAAAGTGGGTTGGTGCTGATCATCGAGGACAACCGCAACATCTCCGAGATGGTTGGGGAGTTCCTCGAAAGCTGCGGCTTCGAGATCGATTACGCCGCCGACGGCGTCGATGGCTATCGCTTGGCTTCGGAGAACACCTATGACGCCATCGTGCTCGACCTGATGTTGCCGCGCATGGATGGGGTCGAAGTCTGCAAGCGACTGCGTGGCGAGGCCCGCAAGGCGACCCCCATCCTGATGCTGACCGCGCGCGATACCCTCGACGATAAGCTGACCGGGCTGTCTTCAGGAGCAGACGATTACCTGACCAAGCCGTTCGCGATTCGTGAACTGGAAGCGCGGTTGCACGCGCTGATCCGCCGTGATCGCCGCCAGATCGGCGCGGAGGCTCTGCGCGTCGGGGATCTGGAACTCGACCCCGGTGCGATGCGTGCCACACGTGCCGGCATCGAACTGCAACTGTCGCCGATCGCCCTGCGCCTGTTGTCGATCCTGATGCGGGAATCGCCCAAGGTGGTGAGCCGGCAGGAGATCGAACGCGAGATCTGGGGCAACGACATGCCCGATTCAGACACCCTGCGCAGCCACCTGTACAACCTGCGCAAGGTCATGGACAAGCCGTTCCCGCATCCCCTCCTGCACACGGTGCAAAGCGCCGGCTACCGGATTGCCGATTTGTCCGGACAGCCGGGCTGAATTCCGGACCGCAGCCATGTCGACTTGGCAATTCCAAGTCCGCAGGATCTTCCTGCTGCAACTCGCCCTGCTCTGTGGGGTGGCTGCCTGCGGGCTGATCGTGCTTGCGCATTACGACGATGTCACCGGGGCATGGTTTCCGCCCGCGGTCTTTGCGGCCGTGGCTCTGGTCATGCTGGCGGTGATCTGGCTTGGGGACCGTGCGGGTCGCCGGGCCATCGCGCCGGTCTGCTGGATCCTGCGTGCTGTCGCGGCCTGGGATCCGCGTCGTCCCAATCCCGATGTCCTCTCGCCTGAGCACCTGCCAAGGGAAATCCGTGGCGACGTGCGCAAGCTTGCCGATGCGCTGCATGGATTCGGCCTGCGCCTTCGCGAACACGCGGTGCGCGAACGCGAGTTCACCCGTGCGGCCAGCCACGAACTGCGTACGCCGCTGACCGTGATCCGGGTTGCAAGTGACCTGATCGGCAACGACTTGGCGTTGTCGGAGACCTCGCGGCGTTCGTTGGAGCGGATCCGGGTCGCAGGTGCAGGCATGGAGGCGATCATCGATGCCCTGCTGCTGCTGGCGCGCAGCGAAGAGACCGAGCCCGAATGCGAGGAGTTTGCGGTCGGTGATGTCCTTGAGCGCGAATTGCAGAGGATTCGCCCGCAACTGGAACAGAAACTGTTGCAACTGAAGGTGGTGCACCATGCCGGTCCGGAACTGCACGCGTCTCCACGGATGCTGCAGGTCGTGTTGGGCCAACTGCTCGACAACGCAGTCCGTTTTACCCCTGCTGGCGAAGTGCGGGTGCACCTGCATTCAGATCGACTGCAGGTCGAGGACACCGGACCTGGCATGGATGCGACGGCGCTGGAACATGCCACTGAACCGTTCTTCCGCGGCAGCGACCTTGGCGAGGGTTCCGGGCCGGGCCTCGGGCTGACCATCGCACATCGGCTTGCACTCCGTTGCGGCTGGCATCTCGTGCTCGAGCGCATGCAAGAGCGTGGCACCCGCGCCAGCCTCCTGTTCCGGCCCGAGACACGGTGCGAGATTTCCCAAGGGCATGCGCCCTGTCAGGAATTGGGCCCGCTTACTGACTGAACGAAGAGCGAAGCGACGCTCTGGACCATTCCTTCCGGCACGGTGCCCGGAAGCAAACGGCAGGTAGCATCCGTGGCCTTGTCAACCTAAGGCGCCCTCGTACGCTACAAGGGGTTTGCCGCCTGTCGTCCGGGAGCCGTGTTTACGTCATGAACAAAGTGCAACGATCCAGCAGCCTGTTCAGCCCGCGTCGGCTAGGCATCCTTGGTTTGGCCGCTGTCGTCCTTGCGGGCGGATGGTACATCTGGCATCGGCGCGCCGATGCTGCCGCGGAAGACGGCTACCGCACCGAGGCGGTGCAGCGCGGCAACATCCGGGTGACGATCTCCTCGACCGGCACCCTGAGCGCGATCTCCACCGTCACCGTCGGCAGCCAGATCTCCGGTCAGGTGACCGATGTGCTGGTGGATTTCAATTCGCCGGTGAAGAAGGGTGACGTGCTGGCCCGGATCGACCCGTCCACCTATCGTGCCCAGCTGGAGCAGGGTGATGCCGCGATCGCCAGCGCACGTGCGCAATTGGCGCAGGCGGAAGCGAGCCTGCGCAATGCCAGCCTCGACTTCCAGCGCAAGCAGGACCTGGTGCAGCAGAAACTGATTGCCCGCAGCGATTTCGATCTTGCCCGCGCTGCGCTTGACCAGGCGCGTGCGCAGGTGAGCTCGGCGCAGGCGCAGATCCGCCAGCAGACGGCTTCGGTGAAGAACACCCAGGTCAACATCAGCCGCGCCGTGATCACCTCGCCGGTGGATGGCGTGGTGCTGACCCGCAAGATCGATCCGGGCCAGACTGTTGCGGCCAGCTTCTCGGCACCGGAGTTGTTCACCATCGCCGAAGACCTGTCGAAGATGCAGATCGAGCTGGCGGTGGACGAGTCCGATATCGGCCAGGTGCAGGTGGGCCAGAACGTCAGCTTCACCGCCGATGCCTTCCCGGATCGCCAGTTCAAGGGCGTGGTCAAGCAGGTGCGGATGGCGGCCACCACCACCAACAACGTGGTCACCTATCCGGTCATCGTCACCGTCGACAACAGTGACGGCACCTTGCTGCCTGGGCTGACGGTGAATGCCGAGATCGAGGTCAGCAGCCGCGAAAACGTGTTCAAGCTCGGCAATGCCGCGCTTCGCTTCAAGCCAAACGAGGATTCCCCGCTCGCCGAGTTGCAGCCGGAAGGTGCGAGCGGTGGCCCGCCGGGTGCAGGGGGTGGCGCCGGCATGGGTCAGGATCTGCAGACGTTGGCGGCGACCTTGGGCCTGAATGCCGAGCAGAAGGCGAACTTCGAGCAGGCACTCGAGGAAATGAAGCAGCGCCAGGCCCAGCGTGCGGCGCAGTTCCAGCAGCCTGGTGGTGGCCAGCAGGGCGGTGGCAATCGCTTGTTCGGCGGAGGCCGTGGCTTCGGTGGGCGCTCCGGCGGCGGCAGCGCCGATCCCAGCATGCTGGCGCAGATGCGTGCACGCATGCGTGATCGCATGAACCAGCAATTCGCCGCGTTCACCGCGGGCCTCGATGCGGCCCAGCGGGGCAAGTGGAGCGCGGGCGTCGATGCACTGCTCAATGCGCGCCGTGTCACCGTTTATCGCCTGGCGAACGGCAAGCCGGAAGCGATTTCGATCAAGATCGGTGCCAGCGACGGCAGCAGTACCGAGGTCTCCGGGCGCGATCTGCACGAGGGCGATCAGATCATTTCCGGTGAGCGCGCGGCAACGGGAGCCAAGTGATGGTTGCCGATGCCACGGTGCCGGTGATCCGCACGCAACGCCTCGGCAAGATCTATTCCGCCGGGACCGAGGCGGAGGTGGTGGCGCTGCACGGCGTCGATTTGACCATCGAGCGCGGCGGCTTCGTGGCGATCATGGGGCCGTCCGGCTCGGGAAAGTCGACCTTGATGAACTTGCTTGGCTGCCTCGACAAGCCGACCTCGGGCAGCTACGAGTGCGATGGTGTCGATGTGTCAACCCTCGACGCGGAACAACTGGCGCAGTTGCGACGCGAGAAGATCGGCTTCGTGTTCCAGGGCTTCCATCTGTTGCCGCGGATGGACGCCACCGACAACGTGGCAATGCCGCTGGGCTATGCGCAGATTGCCCATCACGAGCGCAGGACGCGCGCGCTGGCGGCGCTGGAGGCGGTTGGCCTGGGTGGGCGTGCCGACCATTTTCCGAACGAACTTTCCGGCGGCCAGCAGCAGCGCGTGGCGATCGCGCGTGCCTTGGTCAACCATCCGCCGATCCTGCTGGCGGACGAGCCCACCGGTGCGCTCGACAGCAAGACCGGCGAGGAAATCCTTGCCTTGTTCAAGCGCCTGCGCGATGACGGCCACACCGTGATCCTGATCACCCACGATGCCCACGTGGCGGCGCATGCCGACCGCACCTATGTCATGCGCGACGGCGAGTTGCATGCCATGACCGCAGCGTCGACGGAGCCGCAGCCATGACCCTGCTGGATATCCTGCGCACCGCGTTCTTCGCCCTGCGCGGCAACTGGATGCGCAGTGCGCTGACCTCGCTGGGCGTGATCATTGGCATTGCCGCGGTGATCGTGATGGTGTCGATCGGCCAGGGCACCCAGGCCGAGATTGACAAGATGGTGTCCGGCCTCGGGTCACAGCGCCTCGACATCGGCAGCTCCGGCGGCATGGGACCGGGCGGGGCGCGGATGGCGCAGGGCAGTCGCTGGTCGCTGAACGTCGGCGACGTGGAGGCGATCCGCAACGAGGTGCCGGAGGTGCAGTACGCCGCCGGTTCGCTGCGCGGCGGCGCGCAGATCGTCTACGGCGTCAACAACACCTCGACCCAATGGCAGGGCGTGCAAGCGGATTGGTTTCCGATCAATGACTGGCAGATCGCGCAGGGCAATGGCTTCGACGCGGCCGACTACGGCGGTGGCAGCAAATCGGTGTTGATCGGCGAGACCGTGCGCAAGACGCTGTTCGGTGAGGACAGCGGAATCGGGCAGGCGATCCGGATCGGGCGGGTCCCGTTCACTGTGGTCGGCGTGCTCGGTTCGAAAGGCCAGGGCGGGTTCGGCCAAGACCAGGACGACATCGTGGTGGTGCCACTGGAAACGGCGCGGCGGCGGCTTTCGACCTCTCAGGACATGCCGCCAGGCGCGGTCCAGCAGATCGCCGTGGGTGTCGATGACGCCCGCAACCTCGACAGCGCGCAAAGCGAGATCGAAGGCCTGCTGCGGCAACGGCACAAGATCGAACCGGGTGCTGATGACGACTTCTCCGTGCGTAACATCGCCCAGATCGTCGCCACCCGCACCGCCACCACCAACCTGATGTCCAAGCTTCTCGGCGCGGTTGCCGGCATTTGCCTGATCATCGGTGGCATCGGGATCATGAACATCATGCTGGTCTCGGTGACCGAGCGGATCCGCGAGATCGGCTTGCGGATGGCGGTGGGTGCCGGGCCGTCCGATGTGCGTCGGCAGTTCCTCGCCGAGGCAATGCTGATTTCGCTGGGCGGCGGCGTGATCGGGATCGGGATCGGGGTCGCCGGCGCGCTGATCGTCGGCAAGATCGGCGACCTGCCGGTGCAGCTCGACACCCAGGTGGTGCTGCTGGCCGCCGCATTTTCGATCTGCACCGGCTTGTTCTTCGGCTATTACCCAGCACGCAAGGCCTCGTTGCTGGATCCGATCGAGGCGCTGCGGTCGCAATAGGGCGGGTCTCGATCCGTCGCTCACGCCGCGCCACCACCAGCGGGACGCCGGGTGCCGGGGGCTGGCTTGTGGCAGAATTGCCACGACGACGCGGCTTTCGCCGCCGGTTGCGACCTGTTTGATGCCCTCCCGAACGCCCAACACGCCTTCTGATCGCAGGGTCACCCTGGATGGCTGATGTTCGTGGGCACCTCCCGCGCGGGCCTGCGGGCGTCGTGCGGGCCGCCAAATGGTCGCTGTTGGGCTTGCGTGCGGCATGGCTGCACGAATCCTCATTCCGGCTGGAGGTCTACCTGCTCGCCGTGCTCGGGCCGCTGGGCTGGTATCTGGGGCAAACCGGGGTTGAGCGCACCCTGCTGATCGGCAGCTGCCTGCCGGTGCTGGCGATGGAATTGATGAACTCCTCGATGGAAGCGGTGATCGAGCGGTTTGGCCCGGAACGCCACGAGCTGGCCGGGCGCGCGAAAGACATGGGCTCGGCGGCCGTGTTCGTCCTGATGATGAACGTGGTGCTGGTGTGGGCCTTGCTGTTGCTGCCGCGCTGGACGTGAGGAACACGGTCCGGCGTGCCATGACGAGAATGAAATGGACCTGAGTTTCCTGACCAGCGCCGACGCGTGGCTGACCCTGTTCACCCTGAGCGCGCTCGAAATCGTGCTCGGTATCGACAACCTGGTGTTCATCTCGATCGCGGTCGGGCGCCTGCCGGAACATCGCCGCCCGTTTGCGCGCAAGCTCGGCATCGCCGCTGCCTGCATCACCCGGGTGCTGTTGCTGGTGACGCTCGCCCATCTGGCGCGGATGCAGCAGGATATTTTTTCAGTCGCCGGGATGGGCGTCTCGATCCGCGACATCGTGCTGATCCTTGGCGGCGCCTTCCTGCTCTACAAGGGCACCGCCGAGATCCGCGAGTTGATCAGTGGTGGCGAAGACGAAGATCCCAGAACCACGCAGGCCTCGGCGGTGTTCGGCATCGTGATCCTGCAGATCGCGATCATCGACATCGTGTTTTCGCTGGATTCGGTGATCACCGCGGTGGGCATCGCCGACCACGTGGTGGTGATGGTGCTGGCGATCCTGTCGGCGGTCGCCATCATGTTGCTGGCCGCCAATCCCCTCGGCATCTTCATCGACAACAACCCGACCGTGAAGATGCTGGCGCTGGCCTTCATCCTGCTGGTCGGCGTGGTGCTGATCCTGGATGGGCTCGATGTCCACGTGCCCAAGCCCTACATCTATTTCGCGATGGGCTTCTCGGTGCTGGTGGAATGGCTGAACCTGTTGATGCGGCGCCGAGCCAAGGCCAATTACATCCCCGGTGCCGGTGATTGGTGAGCCGCGCGGCTTACACTATGCGCTGATTCGAACCATTGACGCATGATGCCGATCCTGGACCAGATCGACCCGATCGCCGTTTCGCTTGGGCCGTTGAAAGTGCACTGGTACGGGGTGATGTACCTGCTGGGCTTCGCCGTGGCCTGGTGGCTGGGCGCGCGGCGTGCGCGCGCGGGCCGACTGCCCGGCGTGAACGAGGCGGGCTTCTCCGACCTGATGTTCTACACCATGCTGGGCGTGGTGCTGGGCGGGCGCATCGGCTACATGTTGTTCTATGGCTTTGCCGATCTGATCCGCGACCCGCTGTCGCTGTTCCGGGTTTGGGAAGGCGGCATGAGTTTCCACGGCGGATTGCTGGGCGTGCTGGCGGCGGTCGCCTGGTGGTCGCGCAAGCACCGCCTGCACTTCTTCGACACGGTGGATTTCATCGCCCCGCTGGTGCCGGCCGGGCTGGGGTTTGGCCGGATCGGTAACTACATCGGTGGCGAGTTGTGGGGCAAGCCGACCGCAGGGACCGCCTTCGACGGTTGGGGCGTGGTGTTCCCGCGCGCCTTGCCGGAACCGTTCGCCTCGATGGACCCGGCGGCGCTGAAGGCGCAGTTCGACAGCGGCGTGCTGAACAGCTTCGCCCGTCATCCTTCGCAGCTGTACCAGGCCACGCTGGAAGGTTTGGTGCTGTTCTGCGTGCTGGTCTGGTACTCGCGTAGGCCACGCCCGCGCTATGCCGTGTCCGGCCTGTTCGCGCTGCTGTATGGCTGGTTCCGCTTCCTGGTCGAATTCGTGCGTGAACCCGACGCACAGCTGGGCTATCTCGCCTTCGGTTGGCTGACGATGGGCCAGCTGCTGAGCACGCCGCTGATCCTGCTCGGGCTGTTCTGGCTGTGGAAATCGCGGTCCAGCCCGACCCTGGAGCCGGAGTCGCGCTGATGCAGCAGTACCTGGACCTGCTGCGGCATGTGCTGGAGCACGGCACCGAAAAGGGCGACCGCACCGGCACCGGCACCCGCAGCGTGTTCGGCTATCAGATGCGCTTCGACCTGGGCAAAGGCTTCCCGCTGGTCACCACCAAGAAGCTGCACCTGCGCTCGATCATCCACGAACTGCTGTGGTTCCTGCAGGGCAGCACCAATGTCGCCTACCTCCGCGATCACCAGGTCAGCATCTGGGACGAGTGGGCCGATGCCGATGGCGAGCTCGGTCCGGTCTACGGCAAGCAGTGGCGCAGTTGGCAGGGCGCCGACGGCACGACGGTCGACCAGATCGCCTGGCTGATCGAGGAAATCAGGCGCAACCCCGATTCGCGGCGCCTGATCGTCTCGGCCTGGAACGTGGCCGAGTTGCCGAAGATGGCACTGATGCCCTGCCACAGCCTGTTCCAGTTCTACGTGGCCGACGGCAAGCTCAGCTGCCAGCTCTACCAGCGCAGCGGCGACATCTTTCTCGGCGTGCCGTTCAATATCGCCAGCTACGCCCTGCTCACCCACATGGTGGCGCAGGTCTGCGGGCTGGGCGTCGGCGATTTCGTGCACACGCTGGGCGATGCGCACCTGTATTCGAATCATGACGCGCAGGCGCGCACGCAGCTGGCGCGCGATCCCAGCGCCTTGCCGGCCTTGCGCTTGAACCCGGCCGTGCGCGACATCTTCGCGTTCACTGCTGATGACATCACGATTGACGGCTACCAGCCACATCCGGCGATCAAGGCGCCGGTGGCGGTGTGAGGAGTGGGGATTCGGGATTCGGGATTCGGGATTCGGGATTCGGGAGGGTGGTAATTCGTGATTGGTGATTCGAATGATCAGGGCGGGGGTCTGGCGGGCGGAAACGTCGGTTCGGGCAGTGTGGCTACCGGGCGCTCTTTCCAATCCCCAATCCCCAATCCCCAATCCCGTCTCACCCTCATCGCTGCCCTCGATCGCCACTACGCTATTGGCAAAGACGGTGCCTTGCCGTGGCATCTTCCGGATGATCTCAAGCGCTTCAAGACGCTGACCTTGGGAAAGCCCATCCTGATGGGGCGCAAGACCGCGCAGTCGCTCGGGCGTGCCTTGCCGAAGCGGCGCAACCTGGTGCTGACCCGCAGCGGCCAGGTGCCGTTCGTGGGGATGCAGGCGGTGGCGTCGTTGGAACAAGCCTTGCTGCTTGCCGAAGGCGATGGCGGCGCACTGTGCGTGATCGGCGGTGGCGAGGTGTATGCCTTGGCCTTGCCGATCACCACGCGCTTGCATCTCACCTGGGTGGACACGGTGGTCGAAGGCGCCGATGCCCATTTCCCCCGCCTTGCCCTGCACGAGTGGCGGGAAACATCGCGCGTCCTGCATCCGGCAGATGCCGCGCACGCCTTTGCCTTCGACTTCGTGGATTACGAGCGGCGCTGATCGTCGGCGTGGCGTGGGCCATCGTGGCGCTGGCCGCCTTGGGGTTGCGCAGGCCTGGGTTTGTGGTGTCGATGTTTCGGTATCGGCGCCGGTACGTCGCGGCCAGGGACCTGCACCACGTTCAGACCATCGGCATCCAGCTGCAGGGCGGTCAACTTGCCGCTCCAGACCGCGCCGGTGTCGATGGCGTGGATGCCGTTGCCGATGAACAGGTTCAGCGCGCTCCAGTGACCGCAGACGATCTTGAGATCGCGCTGGGCATGGCCAGGGACGGCGTACCACGGGTACAGCCCCGGGGGCTGGCTGCCTGGCGGGCCTTTCTGCTCGAAGGCGACCCGCCCGCGCGGACTGCAATAGCGCATGCGGGTGAAGATGTTGATGATGGCGCGATCACGTTCGCTGCCTTGCAGGCGCGGCGACCATTCCGGGCCATCGCCATACATGCTCTTCAGCAGCTTCCGGTAGCCGTCACCACGCAGGCGCGCTTCCACTTCGCGCGCGTGTTTCTCCGCCAGTTGGGTGGTCCACTTCGGGGATAGGCCGGCGTGCACCATCATCCAGCCCAGACTGCGATCGACATGGCAGAGCGGGCGGCCGCGCAGCCAGGCCAGCAATTCCTGGGCATCGGGGGCGAACAACACGCCCTGCAGATCCGGGTTGACGCGGCGTTGTTCGTCGGGCGTGCGTTCGGACACCGCCAGCAGGGACAGGTCATGGTTGCCGAGCACGACGTGGCTGACTTCACGCAGCGAATGCACCAGGCGCAGGGTTTCGATCGACTGCCCGCCGCGGTTGACCAAATCGCCACAGAACCACAGCCGGTCAACCGCCGGATCGAAGCGGATCTTCTCCAGCAGGCGCTGGGTCACGTCATGGCAACCCTGCAGGTCGCCGATTGCCCAGACGGCCATCTGTCACCGTCCTTCAGTGCAACGTGCGCGGCACGGACAGGGTGAATGCGGGGATCGGCGTGGCGAAGCGGGTGCCGTCGTCGGCGAGCATGTCGTAACTGCCCTGCATGGTGCCGATGTCGGTTTCCAAGACCGCACCCGAGGTGTATTCGAAGCCCTCGCCCGGGCGCAGCCACGGCTGCTCGCCCACCACACCGTCGCCTTCGACTTCGCGGACTTGACCATTGCCGTCGGTGATCAACCAATACCGGCCCAGCAGCCGTGCCGGCACCGTGCCCCGGTTACGGATGCGAATGGTGTAGGCAAACATGTAGCGACGCTCTTCCGGAATCGATTGGTCGTCCAGATAGCGTGCATCGACATCAATGTCGAACTGGTATTCGTTGTCGCTCATGCCGCCATTCTAGCGGTGGTATGCCTTGGTGCGACGATCCCGGATCGATGTCGTGTTCAGCTGTTGGCGAGCAAATTGGCGAGGCGTACGAATCCGGCCACCTCGACCTGCTCGGCGCGCGCATCCACACGCAGGCCGGCGGCCTCGATGACGGCCGCCTCGGCCACCCCGCCGAGCGCATTGCGCAAGGTCTTGCGGCGCTGGCCGAAGGCGGCGCGGACGACGGCGGCAAAGGTCCCGCGGTTGCGCACCTCGATGCGTTCAGGCGGAAAGGGCAGCATCCGCACCACGGCAGAATCCACCTTCGGTGCCGGCCGGAACGCGCCCGGCGGCACCACGAACAGCGGGGTCACCGTGCAATACGCCTGCAGCATCACGCTGAGGCGGCCATAGACCTTGCTGCCGGGGCCGGCGGCCATGCGTTCCACCACTTCCTTCTGCAGCATGAAGTGCATGTCGCGGATCACCGCGGCGTGGTCGAGGGCATGGAACAGGATCGGCGAGCTGAGGTTGTAGGGCAGGTTGCCGGCGAGCCGGATCGTCCCGTGCGCATCGCCACTGGCCGCAGCCAGCGCCGTGAAATCCACGCCAAGGACATCGCCTTCGATCAGCTGCAGGCGGCCATGTTCGCGCGCAGCGGCTTGCAGCGGGGCATGCAGGTCGCGGTCGAACTCGATCGCGGTCAACGCGCCGTGGCGACGCAGCAGCGGGAAGGTCAACGCGCCCTGGCCGGGGCCAATCTCGACCAGCGCGTCACCCGGCTGCGGATTGATCGCCCGCACGATCTTGTCGATCACGCCGTGATCGTGGAGGAAGTTCTGGCCGAGGTGCTTCTTGGCCTCGCGAGAGAATTCCGGCGTGCTCATCAGGCAAGGCTGCCGCGACGGGCCAACCGGGTGCAGGTGTCGATGGCGGCAAACAGCGAGGACGGATCGGCTTGCCCGGTCCCGGCCAAGTCCAGCGCGGTCCCATGGTCCACCGCCACCCGCGGATAGGGCAGGCCGAGGCTGATGTTCACCGCATGGGCGAAATCGGTGTGCTTGAGCACCGGCAGGCCTTGGTCGTGGTACATCGCCAGCACCGCGTCGAAGCCGCGCAGCTTCTCGGGCAGGAAGGCGGTGTCGGCGGGCAGCGGTCCGACCAGTCGCAGGCCCTCGCCGCGCAGGCGCGCGAGCGTCGGGATGAGGATGTCCCGCTCCTCGCACCCGAGCAGCCCGTCTTCGCCGGCGTGCGGATTCAGGCCAAGCACGGCGATCAGCGGCTCGCGGATCGCAAACTGCGTGCGTAGCGCACGGTCGACGATGCGCAGCGTTCGGGTCAGGGCAGCGGGCGTGATGCGGTCGGCGACCTCGCGCAGCGGAATGTGCACGGTCTGCAGGGCCACGCGCATGGCGGGGTTGGCCAGCATCATCACCACCTCGCAACCCGCGTGCGACGCCAGCAGGCCGGTGGTGCCGGTGTAGGCAATGCCGCCGGCATTGATCGCGGCCTTGTGGATCGGGCCCGTCACCATGCCGTCGAGGTGACCGTCGAGGCAGGCTTGGGCCGCTGCTGTCAGGCTGGCGATGATGCTGGCGGCATTGGCCGGATCAGGCGTGCCGAAAGTCGAGTCAACCGGCAGTGTGCACTCGACGATTTCCAGACTGCGCGGGTCGAGCGGTGCAGAACCGCGGGCGTGCAAAAACAGCGGCAGATCAACCGCCGCGGCTGCGCGTCGTAGCGTGGCGGCGTCGCCGTGGATGACGAGATCGGCGTCCCAGCTGCGTTGTGCCGCCCGCACCACCAGCTCGGGACCTATCCCCGCCGGTTCGCCCGGGACCAGCGCCAGCCGTGGTCGCATTGGGATCAGAAAAGGATGCGGCTTCCTTCCCGGCGCGTTTCGACGGGCGTGACCCTGTGGCGTTCCTCGGGCGTTTCCTGCAATTCGGGGCGGGTGGAACGGCCTTGGGCATCGCGAATGTCGACATAGGCTTCGCTGCGCAATTCATGCAGGTAGCGATCCCATTCCTCTTCCAGCTTGCGGCGGCCGATGGTTTCGCGGATCTGGCCGCGCTGGCTCTCGTTGCCGGCGGCAATCTCGCGGGAGCCCTGTCGCTGCACGATGACCCAACCTTCGTCGGTTCGGAACGGGGCGGATGTCTGGCCATCGGCAAGGGCAGCAACCTGCATGCCGAGCGTGGCACTTTGCGCATCAGCCGAGAACCAACCCAAGTCGCCACCGCGCGTGCGGGAGGCCTGGTCGTCGGAATTCTCCCGTGCCAGCTTGCCGAAATCGTCGCCGCCGGCCAGTCGGGCTGCCAGCGCGTCGATCTTTGCCTTTGCATCGGCATCACTGGTGCTGGCATCCACCTTCACCAAGATCTGGCGGGCAGAGAACTGGGTCACCATTTCTCCCGCAGCAGGGGCTTGGTCGCGGGTGTCGACCAACTGCAACAGCTGGAATCCGCTGGGCCCACGGACCGGCCCGATGATCTGGCCGGGCTGCATCTGCTGGATGGTGCTGGCGAATGCGGGCGGGATCTCGTTGGCGCTGCGCCAGCCGAGGTCACCACCTTCTAGCGCATTGGGGCTGTTTGAATAGCGAACGGCGGCGGCTGCGAAGGTGATCTGGCCACGATCGATTTGATTCTTGATGTCCTCGATTTTCTTGACGGCCGCCTGCACCTGTTCCGGACTGGCGTTGTCCGGGGTGTTGATCAGGATATGGGCAAGGTGGAATTGGTGGATGCTCGTGCTGGCGGCAGTGGCCAGCGCGGCGTCCACCTCGGCTTCGCTCACGTTGATGCGGTTCTGGGCGAAACTCTGGCGCAATTTCTGGCTAATGATTTCATCGCGCAGGTTGGCACGGAAATCGGCCATCGAGGATCCATCCTTCGCGAGCCGCTCACGCAGTTGGTCCGGGGTCATGTTGTTCTGCTGCGCGATGCCGTTCACGGCGTTGTCGATGTCGGCATCGGTGGCCGTAATGCCGCCACTGATGGCTCGCTCGAGTTCGAGCCGCTGCAGGATCAGGCGTTCGAGGACCTGTTGCTCCAGCATGGCGGGTGGCGGCAGGATGTTCGGACGGTCGGCGTATTGGGCGCGGACGTTGGCCACGGCGCGGTCCAGGTCGCTGCGCAGGATCACGTCCTCATTGACCACCGCGGCGATGCTTTCCACCGGTTGGGGCGCAGCTTGTTGCGCCGTGGCGGTACCGGCCAGCAGCAGGGCCAATGACAGGGAAAGGGCGAGGAGGCGCGGCAGGCGCGGGCGAATGGTGGGCATCATGGGCGAATGCTGTCTTGGTCCGGCGAGGGTGGCTGGCCAGTCGCGGCTTGCGGCGGGACCAGGTAAAGATCATCGCGATTGTAGCCGAGGATGGCGCGGCGCAAGGTGCTGCGGGTGTCTTGGCCGGCTCCGCCAAGCCCCTTGAGTTCGAATTCCAGCATCAGGGTATTGTCCAGCCGGCCATCGCGGTTGCGCATGTATCGGCGGGCAACCAGACGGACCGCGATGCAGCAACTGTCCCACTGCACGCCAGCCAGGCCTTCCAGCGTCTTGCGTTCACGCAGTGAGTAGTAATGGCGCCCGACCAAGCTCCAGCTGGCATTGACCGGGTACAGGAAGGAAAAATCGACCTGTTCCAGCAAAGCCCTGCGGTAGCGGTAGTTCAGGTTGATCACGCCTTCGCCCGGGAACATGTAGCGGGCGCGCAGGCTGGCGAGGTCGGTGCGGCGGAACTTGGGATCGCGTTGGTAGGACGCACCCAGGGTCCAGCGGTCGGTGGGGGCGTAGTTGATGTCAGCCACCCAGGCCGAACGGTCCTGCTGGGTGATTGGTTCCCCGGGCAGGTGCACGCGCGAATCACGGAAATAGCGGATCTGGCCGAGGCTGGCCGAGAAACGCTCGCGGCCGTCCGATTCACGGATCATGCGGGTGCTCACCGCCAGCGTGAGTTGGTCGGCGTCGGCCTGTCGATCGGCACCGGAATAGCGGTTGTCACGGAACATCTGCGGCCAGCCGAAGGTCAGCGGCTGGGTGTCGAAGATCGGCATGTCATCCTGGTTGGCGTAGGGCACGTTCAGGTAAAATAACCGCGGCTCGATCGTCTGCAGGTAGTCCTTGCCCTTGTACTGGACCTGGCGGTCGAAGAACAGGCCGGCATCGACGCTGAAGATCGATTGCCCGCGCGAGGGCGAGGCGCTGCCCAGGATCTGGGCCAGCGCTGGGCCCAGCGAATAGCTGGTCTGCCGGAAGGCCAGCGTTGGTCGCACGAACCAGGCGTTGCCTTCGAACGACGCGGCGATCCATGGCTTGATGTCGAGGCGGGATCCCGCTGGGAAGACGGAGTGGCGGAAACGCACTGCCTCGGCGTCGATCCCGAAACTCACCGGGCCTGCCCCCAGTGGATACTCCCAATGTGCCGCGGCGCGCGGCATCCGGTCGTAGGGCAGGATCCAGTCGTTGAGGGTGTAGTCCGCCAGTTGCCAGTGGTCGGCGCTGAGTTGGACGTTCCAGTTGCTGCCGCGACCGTAGAGGCCAATGGAGCTGTAGGCGGTGGATTGCGAGAGTCCGTCGATGCTGTTGGTGAAGTCCTCGAAGTAGCGTGGGTCGCTGATCCAATTGACGCTGGCCCTCGCCTGCCAATGCTCGCCAAAATCCTGCAGGGCGTTGTAATGCACGCGCCAGCGGTCGCGATTGCGCAGGTCGTCGTTCGGCATCCACAGTGCGCCAAGGGTGCCGCTGCCGTGCTCGTTCAAGTAGCGGAACTCGGCACCCAGCAAGACGCCGCGGCGGCTCATGAATCTGGGATTGAGGGTCAGGTCGTAGTTCGGGGCCAGATTGATGTAGATCGGCTGTCGCCAATCGAAACCGTTGCGACCGGAGTTGGAGATCGACGGGTACAGCAAGCCGCTGCGACGGCGATCATCGGTTGGGAACATCAGCCAGGGCAGGTAAAGCACGGGCACGTTGCCCAGCTTCAGGCTGGCGCCATGCGCCACCGCCATTCCGGTTTTCTGGTCGATGTCGATCCGCCGCGCGCTCAATTCCCAATGCCGTGACTCCGGCGCGCAAGTCGAGTACGTGGCGCCATACAGGCTGCCGTTGTCCCCGACCATGCTGGCGCTCTTGGCGGTGCCGTTGCCGCGGCGCGAGAGCAACTGGTAACGGATGTCTTCCAGGGTATGCGACTCGGTGTTCTGGTTGCCTTCGGCATGGTCGGCGCGCAGTCGCATCCCCGGTGCCTGGTAGCGGATGTTTCCTTCCGCGGTGTAGCGACCCTGGGCCTGATCGTAGGTGATCTGGTCTGCTCCGAGGAACTGCGCGCCGTTGCGCATGGTCACGTTGCCACGGAAGATCGGATTGGCGTCGGTTCCGGAGAGTTGGTCGCCTTCGATGTCGGTGGGCTGGTTCTTGCCATCGATGGCCACCCCTTCCGGAACCTGCGTGACTTCAGGGAATGCAGGGATCACGTCCTGGATGGGGCACAGGCCCCAATTCTGTGGAAAGTCGTCGCCGGCGTGCGCCTGCAGCGAGGATGCGATCAACAGGGGCAGGGCAAGAAGGCGCGGGATTGGGCGCACGGGCGGGTTCACAGGCAAATCAGGCGGCTAGCTTGCCGGAAGCGAGGCGTGGCGGCAAACCCCGGTGGCGTTCCGTTCAGCGTGGCTGGCGTGGCGGTTCGAGCAGGGCATCGACATGGACCACGCTGCATTCGGCGAGCGCCTGCAGGTCGTAACCGCCTTCCAGCATGGACACGATCCGGCCATGGGCATGTCGATCGGCGATGGCCGCGAGTTCACGGGTGAGCCAGCCGAAATCGCCGGCCTCGAGCTGCAATCCGGCCAAGGGGTCATTGCGATGGGCATCGAAGCCGGCGGAGATCAGCAGCAGTTCGGGTGCAAAGGCATCAAGTGCCGGCAACAGGCGGGACCGCCAGACGGAACGGAAGGCCGTGCCATCGGCACCCGGCGGCAGCATCACGTTGAACACATTGCCGCAGCCGGTCTCGCGCTCGTCCCCGGTGCCGGGATACAGCGGAGCCTGATGGCTACTGGCGTACAGCACCTGCGGGTCGTGTTCGAAAATCGCCTGCGTGCCATTGCCGTGGTGGACGTCGAAATCGACGATGGCAACGCGTTTCAGCCCGTGGACATCGATGGCGTGGCGTGCCGCCACCGCGACATTGTTGAACAGGCAGAATCCCATCGCGGTGTCGGCGGTTGCGTGGTGGCCGGGTGGGCGCACCGCGCAGAACGCACGGAGTGCGCCACCGCCAACGATGGCATCCACCGCTGCGATACCGGCACCGGCAGCGCGCAAGGCCGCTTCGGCCGAGCCGGGGGAAGCCACGGTGTCTGGATCCAGTCCGACCAGGCCCTCCGGGATCGGCGCGAGGACCACATCCACCAACGAGGCCGCGTGGACGCGCTGGAGCTTGCTGCGGTCGGCGCGTGGCGCCTCCTTCCAGATCAGGTCGGGGAAGGCTGTGCGTAGCGCGGTGAGCACCGCGGCCAAGCGCTCGGGTCGCTCGGGATGGCCGGGGCCGGTTGCGTGCCCAAGGCAGGCCGGATGGGTGAAGGCGTGCAGCGTCGCAGTGCTCACGTTGCCTGTGGTTGCCGACGGCGTTCGTGGTTCCACATGACCTCGCCGTGTCCGCTGGCGCGCGCCAGCACGCGCGACAGCACGAACAGGAGGTCAGAAAGTCGGTTCAGGTAGTGCCGCGGCTGCGGCCGGATATCTTCGGCCTGCGCCAGCGTCACGGTGACGCGTTCTGCACGGCGGACCACCGTGCGGGCGATATGGCAGCGCGCCGCTGCTTCGCCGCCACCGGGCAGGATGAATTCCTTGAGCGCGGGCAGGTCGCGATTGAAACAGTCGATCTGCGTTTCCAGCGCCTCGATGTCGGCATCGAAGATCGCTGCATGGCCGGGGATGCACAGCTCGCCGCCGAGGTCGAACAGTTGATGCTGGATATGCACCAGCAGTTCGCGCACCTCCGCCGGCATTTCCGCCGCGAGCAAAAGCCCGATGCAGGAATTGGCCTCATCGACCGTGCCGTAGGCCTCGACCCGTGTCGAATCCTTGGCGACACGCGAACCGTCGCCGAGGCCGGTGCTGCCGTCATCGCCGGTGCGGGTGTAGATCTTGCTGAGGCGATTGCCCATGCCGGGCGATCAGGCGGTCTGGGTGCGCAGCTGCGGATGGCGACGGCGCAACAGTTCGAAGCCGCCGAACAGCAGCGCCGAATAGAACAGCGTGCCGGCCACGGTCCACTGGAAGAAGGGAATGCCGGCGACGTAGGCGGCGACCAAGCCAGCGGCCGTTTGGGGATACATGGAACCGCCCAACCAAGTGCCGAAATTGGTGACGAGGAAGAACAACACCGAACCTGCTAGCGAATAGCCCAGCACGCGCCCGCCGCTGACCTTGCCGCGCAGACCGAAGCCGAGCACGGTGGACAGGGCGATGCAGGCATACACCATCAGGTAGCCGGCGCTGGCGAAGTAGCTCCAGTAGATCCCGCCGTTCACCAGTCCGAGCACGAGGTCGGATGCGAACATCGCCACCAGCGGCACCACCAGCGCCCAGCCACGCGGAATGAAGTAGGCACCGCCGAACAGTGCGACCGCTTCGATCGGCGAGAAATTCGGCGGATGCGGGATCACGCGACTCAGTGCGGCGGCGAAGATCAGCGCGGCCAACAGCAGCGGGCCGGCGGAGAGGGTCGAAGCAGTACGGTTCATGGCGATGGGTATGTAGCGGCCAGAGAAGGCGTAAGCATAGCGCAAAGCCCGTGCGGGACTGCGTGATCTTCCCTCGCCTTGGCAAGCGCAGGTCGTGCCGATGGGCATGGCGACATGCGACGGGCGACGGCTCAGTTCGATCGGGAAGGCGTGGCGACCACGGTGATTTCCTCGCGGTCGTGGTAGAGCTGCTTGGCACGGATGACCAGCGGTTTCCCGGCCTGCTGCGCGAACAGGTCGAGGCAGAGCCGGGTCTCCTGCCAGCGTTTTTTCATCGGCAGTTTCAGGTTGAAGATTGCCTGCCGGCACCAGCCCTCGCGCAGCCAGGTGGCCATCCGTTCGGCCACCCGCCTGGGTTGCTCGACCATGTCGCAAACCATCCAGTCCAGCGGGTGCGGGGGCTGCCAGGAAAACCCGTCGGCGCGCAGGTGCTGGACCATGCCGGACGCCAGCAGATACGGATGCAGCGGGCCATTGTCCACCGCCGTCACTCGGATCCGGTTGCGGGTCAGCACCCAGGTCCAGCCGCCGGGCGCGGCGCCGAGGTCGGCACCGACCATGCCCTCTTTCAACAAGCGCTGGCGCTCTTCCGCGTCGAGCAACACCAGCAGCGCTTCTTCCAGCTTGAGTGCCGAGCGCGAAGGCGCATCCTTGTGCATTTTCAGGCGCGGGATGCCAAGCGGCCACGGCGCACTATCGGCGGCGTGGCTACGCGCCAGCAAGGCGTGATCGCCGGAGAGCAGGCAGACGTGCAGCCGCGGCAGGCCGGGGTTGTCCTTGGTCGCGAGCAATCCCGCCTTGCGCAATGCCGGGCGCAGCGCGTTGCCAAGGCTGCGGGCGAGGCCCGCCAGCGGCTTGCCGGCACTGGAATCCGGGTGCTCCATCACCAACTCGCCGAAACGCGTCTGTCCCTGTAGCACATCCAGCATCGGTGCGATCCGGTCCTGTGGGGCCAGGCCGCGCAGTTCCGCCAGCAGGTGCAGTTTCTGTCGCGCAAAAATCAGCGATGAAAACGGCAAGGCGCGATCCAGCGATGCACCGTCTTCGCAGAAGAACACCACATGGCCGCTGTCGCGCTCGGTGCGTGCATAGCCGGCAAAGCCCGCCTCCGCGGCGCGGTCGGTCAGCTCCGCCGCGAGTTCGGGTTCGAAGCCCTGCCGGCAGTAGGCAAGCAGGCCGTCAATAATTCGGTCCGCCGAGTTCGCCATAGGCTTTGAGTACCGCGCAGGCGGCTTCGCGCAGCACATCGCGCACGACCTCGATCCCGCGCTGGTTCAATTCGCCCACCCAATCGGTGGGCAGCGGGCCTTCGTCGAACGCGGTCAGTGCCATCACGTCCTCGGCGCGCGCGCCGATCAGTAGGCGGTCGATGCCGGCCCACACGGTCGCGCCATAGCACTGGCAGCAGGGCTGGGCGGAGGTGGCCAGTGTGATCGGGCCGCCGTCCTCGTTCAGGCGGAAGCGTTGCAGGCGCTGCTGCGCCAGCATGAAGGCCATGGTCTCGGCATGCGCCAGCGAACAGCTCTGGCGCACCACGCGGTTCACGCCGACCGCGATCAGTTGGTGTTGCGCGCTGAATACCGCTGCCCCGAATGGACCACCGCTCTGGCGCTCGACGTTGTGCTTCGACAACTCGATCGCGAACGCGACCTTGGCGGCATCGGTCGAGAAATCGCGACCGCTCAGGTCCAGTTCCAGCACCCAAATCGGCAGGGTGATGTGCAGCTGCGCGGGTAGGGGCATCGGCACCGTTCAGCCCTTCTGGGTCCAGGTGTCGCGCAGGGTGACGCTGCGATTGAACACCGGCACGCCGGGTTGGTGATCGTAACGGTCGGCGACGAAATAGCCGTTGCGTTCGAACTGGAAGCCCTGCTCCGGCGTGGCGCCTGCCGCAGCCGGTTCCACATAGCCGGTGACGACCTTGCGCGAGCCGGGATTCAGGTAATCGACATAGGTCTTGCCGCCTGCGTCGTTGTCCGGGTCGGCCACGCTGAACAGACGGTCATATAGGCGGATCTCGGCAGGGACGCCGTGCTTGACGCTGACCCAGTGGATGGTGCCCTTGACCTTGCGGTTGGCACCGTCCATGCCGGGGCGCGAAGCGGGATCCAGTGTGCAACGCAATTCAAAGGCACGGCCCGCTTCGTCCTTCACCACCTCGTCGCAGCGGATGATGCCCGCCCCGCGCAGGCGCACTTCGCCGCCCAGGGTCAGGCGCTTGAAGCCGGGTGGAGGTACTTCTTCAAAGTCCTCGCGCTCGATCCACAGCGCACGCGCGAACGGAACCTGGCGGACACCCTGCGACTCGTCCTTGGGATGGTTGGCGAAGCTCAGGAATTCCTCGTGCGCTTCCGGCACATTGGTCAGCACGATCTTCAGCGGATCGATCACCGCCATCCGGCGTGGTGCGTGGGCGTCGAGGTCATCGCGCAGCGCGCCTTCCAGAATGGAAATATCCAGCAGCGAGTTCTGCTTGCTGATGCCGACGCGATCGACCATCAACTTCAGCGCCGAGGCGGTATAGCCGCGGCGGCGGATGCCCTGCAGGGTGGGCATGCGCGGGTCGTCCCAGCCGTCGACCAGTTTGTCGGTGACGAGCTGCATCAGCTTGCGCTTGCTCATCACCAGATAATTGAAATTGAGCCGCGAGAATTCGATCTGGCGCGGCTTGGCGGCTTCCTTCGGCAGATCCTTGGCGAGCAACGGGTCCAGCAGCTCGGGATGGCCGGCCAGATCCACGTTGTCCACGCTCCAGTCGTACAGCGGGCGGTGGTCCTCGAATTCCAGCGTGCACAGCGAATGGGTGATGCCCTCGATCGCATCGCCGAGCGCGTGGGCGAAGTCGTACATCGGGTAGATCGGCCAGTCGTTGCCGGTGTTCTGGTGTTCGACATGCTTGATCCGGTACAGCGCCGGGTCGCGCAGGTTGATATTGCCGCTGCCCATGTCGATCTTGGCGCGCAGGGTGCGGCTGCCGTCGGCGAACTCACCGGCGCGCATGCGGCGGAACAGGTCGACGTTCTCCTCGACGCTGCGTTCGCGGTAGGGCGAGTTGCGACCGGGTTCGGTGAGCGTGCCGCGATAGGCGCGCACGTCGTCCGCACTCAGGTCGCAGACATAGGCCTTGCCGTCGCGAATGAGCTTTTCGGCGGCGAGATAGTAGACGCCGAAATAGTCGGAGGCGTGGCGCAGACTGTGCCAGTCAAAGCCCAGCCAGCGCACGTCGTCTTGAATGGCACGCACATACTCGGGGTCTTCACGCGCCGGGTTGGTGTCGTCCAGACGCAGATTGCAGACCCCGCCGAATTCCTGGGCGATGCCGAAATCGAGGCAAATCGCCTTGGCATGGCCGATATGCAGATAGCCGTTCGGCTCCGGCGGGAAGCGGGTCTTGATCGCAGCGTGCTTGCCGGAGGCCAGGTCCTCGCGAACGATCTGGCGGATGAAGTCGTTCTTTTCGGGAAGGGCGTCGGCGGGGGCTTCAGAAGTCTGGGACACGGAAACGGGAGAGGCGTGGGTGGCTGCTTAGTTTAGTCGTATCCTCCGTGGGTCGGATTTTCATGCGTGAGAATCGTCACTGCAGGAGTGATGGGATGGCTTGGGCGATCTTCGCCTTCGTATTCGTGGGGTTGCCAACCATCTTCGTTGTGCTGCTCGTGTTGTCTTGGCGGAAAAGTCGCAGCAAGGTGCAGCAGATTGCCGCAGACGAACGGGTGGCGCAGGGTGTGGTGGTGCGAAAGGTCAAATACACTCAGGTCATCTACCGTTTCCGCGACGGGTTGCAGCAGGAGCATGAGGGCTTGAGCGACGTGCTGCGCGAGCATTGGCATCGGCTGGAAACGGGCGGGCCGGTCGAAATCGTCTACTGTGGCAGGCAGCCGGAGGTGTCGATGCTGATGGAGCGTTACCGCATGGCGAAGCCCCTGCTGCAGAACCGGCGTTAGGGAAACCCTGAAAAATCGTGGCTCGACTTATCAGTGCTTCTTCAGGGAATGGTGATGCGCACCGTGTACGAAGCTGAAAACATCATCGACGCCCACCTCGTGAAGCATGCGCTGGAGGCCGAGGGCATTCCGGCCTATGTGCGCGGGGAGTCGTTGACCGGTGGGATCGGGGAGCTCGGCGTGTTCGGCTTGGTCGCGGTGATGGTGCCTGAGGACATCTGGCCGCAGGCGCGGGACTGCGTGCAGTCGTTGCAGCTGGGCTTGGCCCCGGACCTTCGATCCGGGCGCGATGATGGATTGCCCGGCGCATTGCCGGCATGAGCGATCCCCAGCTGCGCGCGGCCAGCCTGGAGCTGTTGATCGGAGCGGCCATCATCGGCAGCAATGGGCTGATGGTGCGCTTGTCGCAGATGCCGCCGATTGCAGTGGCGTTCTGGCGGATGTTGCTGGCGGGGATCCTGCTGGCGACGGTGGTGAGCCTGCGGCATCGTTGGCAACCGCTGTCGCGCAAGGCGTGGCTGTGGCTGCCCTTGCCGATCCTTGCCTTTGCCGTCGATCTGACCCTGTGGCACAAGAGCATCCAACTGGTGGGGCCCGGGCTTGCGACCCTGCTGGCCAACGCCCAGGTGTTCTTCATGGCACTGGCTGGGCTGGTGTTGTTCGGCGAGCGTCTCGGGCCACGCTTCCTGGCAGGGGTGCTGCTGGCCTTCTTCGGCTTGTGGCTGCTGCTGGGAGCCGACTGGGCGACCCTGCCGCCGCAGTACCGCTGGGGGGTGTGGCTGGGGCTGGGCACCGGCGTTGCCTATGCGGCCTACAACATCGGCATCAAACGGTCCCAGCACGCCGCGGCCGAGGGCAAGGCGCGCGCACCGGTCGAACAGGTGCTGTGCATCGCCGCGTTCGGCAGTGCGCTGTGCCTGGGTCTGTTGGGCTGGGCCGAAGGGGAGGTCTTTGCGCCACCGTCGCTGCACGCCTGGGGCATCCTGCTGGTGCTGGCGGCGGTGGGTCACTGCCTGAGCTGGGTGTTGATCTCGCGCTCGATGGTGGTCTTGCCGGTGGCACTGGCAGGCCTGTTGTTGCTCGCGCAGCCGATCGTGGCCTATCTGCTTGATGTGCTGGTGCTGGGCCTGATGCCCACGCCACGGCACTGGGCCGGACTGATGGTGAGCCTGCTCGGCATTTTCGTCGCCGGGATGAAATCGAAACAGCCCAGCGTCGCCCAGGAGGCATGAGCTAGTCGCGGGTGATGGTGCAGGCGTACACCAGTTCGCAGGCGCCATCACCGCTGTCATCACGACGCAATGAGCTGATCCAATGCCAGCCGTCCGCGCGATCGATGCGGACCAACCAGCCATCGATGCGCACGTTGTCGCCTGCCTCGAGGTCCCGCAGCGCGCTGGCCACCTCGTCGCCGGCGGGGATGATGTGCATATTGCTGGCGCTGCGCGTGATTTCAGCGGGCGGGATCGGGGGTGCGCTGCGCCAGCGGTAATGGAAGAAGCGACTGCCCTGGCTGAAGCTGAGTTGGCTCAGGACCGCAGGGTCGCGCATGCGGCCCCAGCCCAGGGCGAGATCCGTCGGCGCGTACTTCGCGCCGTCGTCGAACCAGTAATTTTCAACCCCCAAGACGTGTGCCTCGACGCTGAAGCCGGCCAGGGGCGTGAGCCTGGCGCCTGCGACGGCGGGCAATACCAGCCCCGACGGTGCATCGGTTTGCCGAGGCGGGGCACCTGCGGCAACCCTCGGGGGCAAGGGGCAGCGGGAATTGGCCAGGAGTGTGCGCGTTTCCGGGGACACCTCGCTGCCGGGTGGGTGTGCGAGAAACCAGCCAAGGACCATGCAGGCCACGACAATCAGCAGAAGTGTGCTGCGCTTGGGCATGGGGCGGCTAGTCGGGAGTCCCCTTCAATAGTAGTCCCGCCTGTGCGCGAATCGCGTCCGCAACCTGATCGAGGAATGTCTCCATCGGCGACGTCTTTCGGTAGACGAGGGCGATCTTCCGACTCGGCGCCGGGGCTTTGAATGCCACCGTCCGGATGCTTGCCGGTTGCACCATGGGCTCGCTGACGGCAAGCGCGGGCAGCAGGGTCACGCCAGCGCCGGCTGCGACCATCTGTCGCAGCGTTTCCAGGCTGGTGGCGCGGAAGCCGGATTTCTCCTGCGCACCGGCCAATCGGCAAACATCCAGTGCCTGGTCGCGCAGGCAGTGCCCATCTTCCAGCAGCAGCAGGGTTTGATCGGAGAGATCTGCCATCGACAGCGATTTCCGCCGGGTCAGCGGGTGGCTGCTGGGTGCTGCCAGCAAGAAGGGTTCTTCGAACAGGCACTGTGAATGCAGTTGCTCGTCGTGCACCGGCAGGGCCAGCAAGGCCGCATCCAGTTTGCCTTCGTGCAGGCGTTGCAGCAGGACGTCGCTCTTTTCCTCGATCAATAGCAGTTCCAGTTGCGGGAAGCGCTGGCGCAACTGTGGCACCACATGCGGCAGCAAATACGGGCCAAGGGTCGGGAACACGCCCAGCCGCAAGCTGCCCGCGGCCGGATCGCGGCTGCGCCGGGCACTGGCTTTCATCGCCTCGACGTCGGCGAGGATACGCCGCGCACGCTGCACCATGTCGATGCCGACGGGGGTGAGCATGACTTTGCGCGGTGCGCGTTCCACCAGTGGCACGCCCAATTCCTCCTCCAGTTTCCGGAGTTGGGTGGACAGTGTCGGTTGGCTGACGAAGCAGGCCTCGGCCGCCTTGCCGAAATGGCGCAGGTCGGCGAGCGCGACGAGGTAGCCGAGATCGCGCAGGTTCATCGCTCAGGCTGCCTTGGCCGTTTCCGCCGGTGCCGAGGTCCGGATCAGGTGGTCGAAGGCCGACAGCGCGGCCGTGGAGCCACCGCCCATCGCCACCACGATTTGCTTGTAGGCCTCGGTGGTGGCGTCGCCGGCGGCAAACACGCCAGGCAGGCTGGTGTGGCCGCGTTCGTCGATCACGATTTCGCCGCGCGGCGACAGTTCCAACGCACCCTTCAGCCACTCGGTGTTGGGGAGCAGGCCGATCTGCACGAACACGCCGGCAAGGTCGAGATCACGCGCTTGGCCATTGCTTCGGTCAGTGAAACGCAGCCCGGTGAGCTTGCTGCCATCGCCCAGCATCTCGGTGGTTTGCGCGTTCACATGCACGGCGGTGTTGGGCAGGCTGTACAGCTTGCGCTGCAGGACCGCATCCGCACGCAGTTGGCCGTCGAACTCCAGCACCGTCACGTGTTCGACGACACCGGCCAGGTCGATCGCCGCCTCGATGCCGGAATTGCCGCCGCCGATCACCGCCACCCGCTTGCCCTTGAACAGCGGGCCGTCGCAGTGCGGGCAATAGGTGACGCCCTTGGTACGGTAATCGGCCTCGCCGGGCACACCGGTCTGCCGCCAGCGTGCGCCGGGGGCGAGGATCACGGTCTTGCTGCGCAAGGTCGCGCCGCTTTCCAGTTCGACGCCAATCAGCGCGTTCGCGGCGGAGGCAGGGTGCAGTGCGTTTGCGCGCTGGGTGGTGATCACGTCGACGCCATAGCTGCGCACATGCGCTTCCAGAGAGGCGGCCAGCTTCGGCCCTTCGGTGTATTCGACCGAAGGAAAATTCTCGATCGCCATGGTGTCCTGCACCTGGCCGCCGAAACGCTCGGCGATGAGGCCCGTGCGGATGCCCTTGCGTGCGGCGTAGATCGCGGCTGCCGCGCCGGCCGGGCCACCACCGACGATCAGCACGTCGTACGGCTCACGCGCGCTCAAGGCGTCTGCCGCACGCGCCGCGGCACCGCTGTCAAGCTTGGCCAGGATTTGTTCGATGCTCATGCGGCCCGAGTCGAATTCCACGCCGTTGCGGTACACCGTCGGCACCGACAGGATCTGCTTGGCTTCGACTTCATCCTGGAACAGTGATCCATCGATGGCGACGTGGTGGATGCGCGGGTTGAGCACGCTCATGGCGTTCAGTGCCTGCACGGTGTCCGGGCAGCTCTGGCAATGCAGGGACATGAACGTTTCGAAATGGTGCTCGCCTGGCAAGTCGCGCACGTGCTGCGCCAGCGCCGCGTCGATGCGCACCGGGTGGCCACCCACCTGCAGCAGGGCCAGCACCAATGACGTGAATTCGTGGCCCAGTGGGATGCCGGCGAAGCCCACCTGCACGTCGCTGCCGGTGCGCTGGATCAGGAAGGAGGGCTTGCGCGCATCGTCACCGTCGGCGCGGGAAATCTTCGGCGACAGCGCGGTGATTTCATCCAGCAAAGCGTCGAGTTCACGCGACGTCTCGGAATTGTCCAGCGAGGCGACAAGCGCAATGGGATGTTGCAGTTTTTCGAGATAGGTGGCGAGCTGCGTCTTGAGGCTGGCGTCCAACATGGGGGCTCCTTTGAAGGATTTCAGGTGCGCACACGCGTGCCGCATGACGGCGGCATGGCGTCGAAAGGGCTGGGTGAACGCGATGGCCGGCATCGGTTTCACGCAGCCCTCTCCTTGAGAGAGGGTGCGATGGCGCGCTTAGATCTTGCCGACCAAGTCCAGCGACGGGGTGATGGTCTTGGCGCCTTCCTTCCACTTGGCCGGGCACACTTCGCCGCTGTGGCTGGCGACGTACTGGGCGGCCTGCAGCTTGCGCAGGGTTTCGCTGACGTCGCGGGCGATGGCGTTGTCGTGCACTTCCATGGTCTTGATGGTGCCTTCCGGGTTGATCACGAAGGTGCCACGCAGGGCCAGGCCCGCTTCCGGGATATGCACGCCGAAGGCATTGGTCAGGGCGTGGGTGGGATCGCCCACCAGCGGGAATTGGGCCTTGCCCACCGCCGGGCTGGTTTCGTGCCACACCTTGTGGCTGAAGTGGGTATCGGTGGTGACGATGTAGACCTCGGCACCGGCCTTCTGGAACTCGGCGTAATGCTCGGCGGCATCTTCGATTTCGGTCGGGCAATTGAAGGTGAAGGCGGCCGGCATGAAGATCAGCACCGACCAGTGCCCCTTGAGGCTGGCGTCGGTGACTTCGACAAACTTGCCGTTGTGGAAGGCGTTGGCCTTGAACGGCTGAACCTGGGTATTGATCAGGGACATCGGGACTACTCCTGTGTGGTGGGTGAATGGGTCATTGGGATCAAGATAGGCGAACTCAATCGATATGTAAAATGAATTGTGTGTATGGAAATGATAGGCTACATCTATCAATTAAGGCTGCCTGACACCGACAAGGGTCAATTCATGCCCGACCAAGGAACGCGTCCCGAGATGACGGCTTCATGACGGTTACCATGGGCGCATGCAAGCAGCAAAAACGTCGGTGTCCGAACTTCTGGCGCATGCGCGCACTCGAATCGATGCCGCAGATGCCGAGATCCTGCTTGCGCACGTCTTGGACAAGCCTCGAAGTTGGCTGTTCGCTCACGCGGATGACTTGCCGGAACCGTCAGCGCTCGGCCTGTTTGCCGAGTTGCTGGAACGTCGTGCAACCGGCGAACCGGTGGCCTACCTGACCGGTTCGCGCGGCTTTTGGACGTTGGACTTGGCGGTCACGTCGGCGACCTTGGTGCCGCGTCCGGAAACCGAACTGCTGGTCGAGCAGGCGCTGTTGCGGATCCCCCCGGATGCGCCTTGGCGGCTTGCGGACCTGGGCACCGGTTGTGGCGGGATTGCATTGGCGCTGGCCAAGGAACGACCCGGCGCAACCATGGTCGCCACCGACCTGAGCGACGAAGCGTTGGACGTGGCGCGCGGGAATGCGCAGCGCAACGGGGTCGGCAACATCGAGTTCCGCCAAGGAAGCTGGCTCGAGCCTTTGGGCGAGGACCCATACGATCTCATTGCCAGCAATCCCCCGTATGTTGCCGATGGCGACCCGCATCTGGGCGAGGGAGATCTCCGCTTCGAGCCGGCGCTGGCATTGTCATGCGGCAGCGATGGGCTGAACGCACTGCGCGCGATTGCCGATGGCGCTTCGGCGCGGCTGCGCAAGGGCGGATGGCTGCTGTTCGAGCATGGCGTGGCGCAGGGCGCGGCGGTACGCGCGTTGTTGGTTGGCGCTGGTTTCGTTGACATCCAGACCGTGCAGGATCTCGAGGATCGTGACCGAGTGACCTTGGGCCGCGCACGGTAATCCGGGCCAATTCGATCATGGCGGGCCAAGACCCGCCCTACAATTGGCATTCCTAATGCCGGTCATTCTCATGCGCACGCTGTATCCCGAAATCACCCCCTACCGCAGCGGCACGCTGGCGGTGGACGCCCGCCACACCCTGTATTGGGAGGAATGCGGCAACCCCGACGGCAAGCCGGTGGTGCTGTTGCATGGCGGCCCTGGTGCGGGCTGTTCGGACACGATGCGGCGCTTCCACGATCCGGCCAAGTACCGCATCGTGTTGTTCGATCAACGCGGCTCAGGCCGCAGCACCCCGCATGCGGATCTAACCGACAACACCACCTGGGATCTGGTGCGCGATATCGAAACGCTGCGCGCGCACCTCGGCATCGATCGTTGGCAGGTGTTCGGCGGCAGTTGGGGTTCCACCTTGGCGCTGGCCTATGCCGAAACCCATCCGGGGCGGGTCACCGAATTGGTGCTGCGTGGCATCTTCATGCTGCGGCGCTGGGAATTGGAATGGTTCTACCAGGAAGGCGCTTCGCGCCTGTTCCCGGATGCCTGGCAGCACTATCTGGAGGCCATTCCCGAGGTCGAGCGCTGTGATTTGATCGGGGCCTACCACCGCCGTCTGACCTCACCGGACGAGGCCACCCGGCTGGCTGCGGCCCAAGCCTGGAGCATCTGGGAAGGCGGCACCAGTTACCTGCGGATTCCCGCTGACTACACCACCAGTCATGGCGATCCGCAGTTCGCATTGGCGTTTGCACGGATCGAGAACCACTACTTCGTCAACGGCGGTTTCTTCGAGGTCGAGGAGCAATTGCTGCGCGACGCGCATCGGATCGCCGAGATCCCCGGCGTGATCGTGCATGGCCGCTATGACGTGGTCTGCCCGATCCAGAATGCCTTCGACCTGCACAAGGCGTGGCCGAAGGCGGAATTGGTGATCAGTGCGACCGCGGGACATTCCGCGTTCGAGGCTGAGAATGCGGCGGCGCTGGTGGAGGCAACCGACCGTTTCGCTGGCTGAGCCTACCCGGCCGGCGAGCCGTCCGGATTGCGCTCGATCATCCACAGGCCGGCCCAGAGCTTGAGGTCCAGTTCGTAGCCTTCGGACTGTTTTTGCATCAGCCAACTGGGGACTTCGCGGCGTCGTACGGCGTGCACGGTGATGTCTTCGTTGTCGACGCCACCGCCGTCGCCCACTTTCACCAGATCGCTGGCGCGCACGAAGGCGATGCGCTCGTTGCTCATGCCGGCGCTGGTGGGGCCGGTGAGCAGGACCTCGACGCGCCCTGGTGACCAGCCGGTTTCCTCGATCAGTTCACGGCGCGCAGCGTCGGTCAGCGTGTCCTCGGTGCGGTCGTCACCGACCAACCCGGCTGGCATTTCGATCGTGCGTGCGCCCAACGGCACGCGGTACTGTTCCACGAACAGCACCTCGTCGGCAGGCGTGACTGCGATCACGATCACCGCCATGCCTTGGCCGTGGATCCGCTCGCAGGACTCCCACGTGTCGATCTGGACCAGCCGCAGCCAACGGCCTGTGTAGAGAATGTGTTTGGTGTCTGGCATGGAGTGATGCTAGCGCAGGGCCGGCAAGAGGATGTGCAGTCCGCCCTGGCCTGCAGGGGGGCCGTGACGCTGATTGAAGCAGGCAATGCCCGGCGTGGGTTCAGGAGGCAAGCCCTGCCGCGGCATCCAGCCGTCGGCGCGTCATCGCGCCGAAGCCCATCCAGTCTGCCAGCGCGGCCAGTTCGTCGGCATGGCCGGTGCTGCGCCGGAAATCACCGTCCGGCAGCGGGGCGTCCAGCGCAATGGTGGTGAGTTGGCGCCACAGCAATACCTGTGCGCGCTGTTCGCGCAGGCGCGTGGCCATTTGCGCCGCGCCGCGCAGTCGCAGGAAGGGCACTTCATCGATCCGTTCCAGCAGTGCATCGAGGGTGCCGTAATGGCCCAGCAGGGTGGCCGCCGATTTTGGCCCGATGCCGGTGACGCCGGGGATGTTGTCCACCGCGTCGCCGGCCAGCGCGAGATAATCCGGAATCTGCTCGGCGTGCACCCCGTGCCGCGATTTCACCCCCCCGTGGCCCCAGCGCAGGCCCTTGCCGAAGTCGACCTGCTCGTCGCCCTCGCGCAGCAATTGCGACAGGTCCTTGTCGGCCGAAACGATCACGCTCCGGAAGCCGCGATTGCGCGAGGTCCAGATGGCGCTGCCGATCAAGTCGTCGGCCTCGTAGTTTGCGTGTGCCAGTGTGGCCAGCCCGAGTGCCGTGCACAGCGCCTTGCACCATGCGAACTGGCGTTTCAGCTCCGGAGGCGCCGGGTCGCGGTTGGCCTTGTAAGCCGGATACAGCGCATGCCGGAAGTTGCTGCCAAGGCTTTCATCGAAGGCAACGGCAATGTGGCTGGGGCGCTCACTTTCCAGTAATTCGAGCAGGAAGCGTGCGAACCCCTGCACCGCATTGGTCGGCCAGCCGTCAGGGTCGTGGAATTCCTCCGCTGGCAGCGAATGCCAGGCGCGGAACACGTAGAGCGAAGCGTCGATGAGATGAAGGGTGGGCGGTGGCGTGGGCATGGCGTCGTTCCGTGGTCTACGGCTGCCAGACCCGGAGCAGGTCAGACGGATCCGGGCGAGCGCGGTCGCGGACCGCGATCTGTGGCGTGCCAATGGCCACGGTGCCGATCAGTTGCTCTTCGGTCGTCAACCCCAGCGTGTTCTCGAGGAAGGGGCGGTCGTAGGCCAGCCAGCCGGTCAGCAACTGTGCGCCGAAGCCTTCGGCCTGTGCCGCAAGCAGCAGCATCAGCGTGGTGCAGGAGGCGCTGACCAAGCGTTCGACCGTGGGGATCTTTTCGTCGGGTCCGAGTCGGGCGATGACGGCCACGGTCAGCGGCGGCACGGTGAAGCGGGTGCGCAGCTTGTCCTCCACGGCGGGGTCGCTGTCCGGCGCGCGTTCGCGCAATCGGGCCAACGCCGCGTCGGCCAGCGCGCCGCGCGCCGCGCCGTCGATGCGCAGGAACCGGAACGGCTCCCGCTTGCCATGGTCGGGCACCCGCACCGCGGTCTGCAGCATGCGCAGCAGTTGCTCCGGCGTGGGGCCGGGGGCACCCAGTTGGCGCGTCGGAATCGAGTGGCGGGAGTCGAGATCGGCAAGTGTCAACATGGATTCCTTGGGCCAATGCCTGCCAAGAACGGGGCGCATTGGTTAGGATGATGCCGGATCAGGGCACGGGAGCGGGTGATGGCGGTGAACGTGGGCGTGGCGCGCGAAACGGCAAACGGCGAACGCCGGGTGGCCCTGACGCCGGAAACCTGCAAGAAACTGGTGGCGGCCGGGTGTGCGGTGCGCATCCAGCCGGGGATCGGGGCGGGGGCCTATTTCCCGGATTCCGCTTACGTCGCGGCCGGCGCCGAGCTGGCCGAGGATGCGGTTGCCGAGGCCGATCTGGTGCTGTGCGTGCAGCCCCCGGGCCATGCCGCCATTGCCGACCTGAAGCAGGGTGCGGTGCTGGTCGGCAGCCTGCAGCCACAGGCCGATCCGGCGCGCGCCGAAGCGATCCAGGCCCGCGGCCTGACGACATTTCCCCTCGAGAAACTGCCGCGCACCACCCGCGCACAGGCAATGGATGTGCTCAGCTCGCAGGCCGGCATGGCCGGCTACAAGGCGGTGCTGATCGCTGCGCAACTGGCGCCGCGGTTCTTCCCGATGCTGACCACCGCAGCGGGCACGATCCGGCCGTCGAAGGTGTTGATCGTGGGTGCTGGCGTGGCCGGCCTGCAGGCTGTTGCCACCGCCAAGCGCCTCGGTGCGGCGGTGGAAGGCTTCGACGTGCGCCCGGAAACCCGCGAGCAGATCGAATCGCTGGGCGGCAAGTTCCTCGACCTCGGCGTGTCGGCGGCGGGTGAGGGCGGCTACGCGCGCCAGCTCACCGACGAGGAACGCGCCCTGCAGCAGCAGCGTTTGGCCGATCATCTCAAGGGGATCGACGTGGTGGTGTGCACCGCCGCGGTGCCGGGTCGACCCGCGCCGAAGATCATTTCCGCCGAGATGGTGGCGGGAATGAAACCGGGCAGCGTGATCGTCGATCTGGCCGCCGAGACCGGCGGCAACTGCGCCCTCACCCAGCCCGGGCAGACCGTCGATCGCAATGGCGTGACCGTCGCCGGCCCGCTGAATCTCGCTTCGATGGGTGCCCAGCACGCCAGCGAGATGTACGCCCGCAACGTCTACAACTTCGTCAGCCTCCTGCTCAAGGACGGTGCCCTGCACTTCGACTGGAGCGACGAGTTGCTGGCCAAGACGGTGTGGCCAGAATGCGCGGGATGATCCGCAGGACGCTGGCAGTTGTCGCGCTGGCGATTGTGCTGGTCTATCTTGCGATCTGCGGCCTGCTCTACGTCTCGCAGCGCGGCTACCTGTACTTCCCGGTGCCGCGCCAAGGCAATGCGCCTGCCTTCGTCCTGCACCGCGGCGATGCCGATGTGGTCGTCTCCACCAACGGCGTGGACAGCCCAGCCGCCGTGCTTTTTTTCGGCGGCAATGCCGAGGACGTCTCGCAGGCAATTCCGCTGCTGACGCGTGCGTTCCCCGGCCGCGCCGTCTTCGCGATGCACTACCGGAGTTATGGCGGCAGCACGGGGCAGCCGTCCGAGGTGGCGCTGGTGGCAGATGGCAAGCGTCTGTTCGACCTGCTGGCGAAGGAGCATCCGTCGATGGTGCTGGTCGGTCGCAGCCTCGGCAGCGGGATTGCCCTGCAGGTGGCCGTTGGTCGACGCGTCGAGCATCTGGTGCTGGTGACGCCCTACGACAGCATCTCCGGCCTGGCGCAGCAGCGTTTCCCGCTGTTCCCGGTGCGCTGGATCCTGCGGGACACCTACGAATCCTGGCGCTACGCTGCAAAGATCCACGTGCCGACCACCTTGGTCGTTGCTGGCCGCGACGAAGTCATCCCCAACACGAGTTCGCGACTGTTGGCCTCCCGATTCCCGCGCGGCGTTGCCAGCATCGTCACGTTTGCCGACGCCAACCACAACGACATCTCGGGTTTCGATGGCTATGCCGATGCCTTGGGTCAACGCTGAACAAGTCCATCCAGGACTTGTCCAGCATTGCCTGAATTTCGGTGTTGCCCTGGCCGGGCGGCGCCGCTAACGCAGGGTAGAACAATCCTATCCAGGCGTTGTCAGCCCGCGTCGAGTCGGGTGAGGGTTCCGACTCGACCCACACGAATCCCTCGCTCGCATGATTGATTCTTGCTCGCCAACCATCCATGGCTGGCGAGAACATCTGGATTGATCAGGGGTTCCCGAGCCAAGGCAAGCCATCACCCGCGTCGGCCCGGACCGGGGTGGATCAAGCTCAGGCCTTCCGCGTTTCGGATGCAAGGATGCCCAGATGGGGACGGTCACGGCCGCCGCGAATCGCCCCGCTCTGGTGCCGGATGTGCCTTGAGCCAATCGGCCTTCTGCTGGGGCGTCATCCTGCGCCAGTTGTCCATGAACGCGCGTCGGGCGTCGCGGTCCATGCTTCGGGTGGCGTGGAACAAGGCGCGTGCCTGGGCGCGCTGCTCGGGGTTCATGTCATCCCATCGCTGCATGCCGCGGCGGGCATGGCCGCGTTGGTCCGGCGACATCGTGCGCCAACGCTGGGCGCGATCGAGCATGCGTGCGCGATCTTCCGGGCTGTTGTTCCAGCGGTCCCGCAGTGGCGCAGTCAGTGCGTCGCGCTGGGCCGGTGTCAGTTGATCCCAATTCGGCAGCGGTGCGGGCCTTGGCGTGGCCTGCTGGCCAAGGGCCAGCAGTGGGCACAGCAGCAGGGCCGGGACGACAAGGCGGGCGAAGGCTTTCATGAACTTACTCCTTGGCCGCCAGGACGGCATCGTTGGAGGCGAGCCAGGTGTAGAACTCGGGATCCTCGTCCAGCAGGGTGGCACTGCGTGCCTCGGGCGCATGGCCTGTCGCTGCGACGGTGGGGTTGACGCCAGGGGTCGCTGGGCGCGGGTGGTTGAACTGCAGACCAACGGCGAGAGCCGACAGTGCGGCAACGCTCGCCACCGCATAGCGAAGTCCATGGCGAGGTCGATGGCCCTGTCCACGCAGGGCGGCGTTGCGGCGCTGGGTGAGTTGCGCTTGCACCCGTGGCGACAACTGGGCCACGGCGTCCGCGTGGCGTGCACGGAGGACGGCATCCAACTTCAGGTCGGCGATTCCAGGATCGACAGGGGCGTTCATCGCACATCCTCCAATTGTTTCTGCAGCGCGGCACGGGCGCGCGACAGATGGGTCTTGACCGAGCCTTCGCTGCAGCCCATCACGTTCGCCGTTTCGGTGACATCGAGTTCTTCCAGCACGCGCAGGGTGAAGGCCTCGCGCTGGCGGTCCGGCAGGTCGCGCAGCGCGGCGCGGATTCGCGTCCACGCCTCGCGGCTTTCGTGACTGCGTTGCGGATCGGGGCTGTCGTCGGCCCAGTCCACCGGGTCACCGTCGCGATCGGCGCTGCCCGGCAGCATCCAGCGCAGTCGGAACAGGCCACGCCGGTGCATGTCGGTGATCCGGTTTCGCAGGATGCTCCAGAACAGGGGGCTCCATTCGGTGGCCGGGCGCTCGCGGTAAGCCAGCATCTTCACCATCGCGTCCTGCACGGCGTCGAGCGCGTCATCGCGCTGGCGCAACCCGATTTCGGCAAAACGGAACGCACGCGCGCTCACGTCGCGCAGGAATCCGTCGAAATCCTGTGGCGAGGTCCGGTGTTGCGGCGTGTTCCCGAGTTCCACCGGGGCAAGCTTAGCGATGTCGAGCAGCAGCATGGTGACGGATCCGGCATGGCCCTGGGCGAGCGCCGGCGCTGTCCGGCATCCCGATATCCGGACAACGCGCCCGGTCGCGCCCGGTTGACATGGCGCGCGGGGGCCTGGCTTGTCTATCATGCAGGTGACCAACCGGGAGCGGCGCAGTGGACGACGGATTCGTGGCCTTGTACATCTTCATGCTGGCGGCCATCGCCGGCAACGTGATCATCTCGAGGGTGCCGGTGATCCTGCACACGCCGTTGATGTCCGGTTCCAACTTCATCCACGGCATCGTCCTGATCGGCGCGATGGTGGTGCTGGGGCAGGCGGTGACACCGCTGGAGCAAGGCCTGGGCTTCCTCGCCGTCCTGCTCGGTGCCGGCAATGCCGCCGGCGGCTACGTGGTCACCGAACGCATGCTCGAGATGTTCAAGTCCAGCAAGAAGGAGGGTGGGAAGTGAGCCCGCTCGCCCTGATCAAGCTGAGTTATTTCGTTGCCGCAACCCTGCTGTTGCTGGGGCTGCAGCGCATGGCCAGCCCCAAGACCGCGCGCAGCGGCATCCAGTGGGCGGGCGTCGGCGTGCTGGTGGCGGTCGTCGCCACCTTCTTCCTGCCGGGGATGCACAACCTGCCGCTGCTGCTGGCGGCGATCATCCTGGGCGTGGCCGGCAACTGGTACTGGGGCCGCAAGGTGCCGATCACCGACATGCCGCAGATGGTGGCCTTGTTCAATGGCATGGGCGGCGGCAGCGCGGCGGCGATCGGTGCGATCGAGCTGTGGAAGGCGATCGCCATGGACCACCGGCCGACCGCCGTGCACCTTGGTCTCGCCGCGGTGGGTGCGCTGATCGGCGCGGTTTCGCTGACCGGCTCGGTCATTGCCTGGGCCAAGCTCGATGGCCGCATGGACAAGCGCTACACCTTCCCCGGCCAGCAATGGTTCAACGCGCTGGTGTTCCTGGCCGCGCTCGCGGCGGGTGGGCTCGCGTTGTGGGGCCTGCTTGCCGGTGGCTTCGAGGCACTGCAACTGACCGGCTTTGCGGTGATCGGGTTCTTCGCGCTGGCACTGCTGCTGGGCATCCTGATGACGTTGCCCATCGGCGGCGCCGACATGCCGGTGGTGATCTCGCTGTACAACGCCTTCACCGGGTTGGCGGTCGCGTTCGAGGGCTATGTGCTGGGGAATGAAGCCCTGATCATCGCTGGCATGATGGTCGGCGCGGCCGGCATGCTGCTGACGCGGTTGATGGCCAAGGCGATGAACCGCTCGATCAAGAACGTGCTGTTCTCCAACTTCGGCGGCGGCTCGGCGGCGATGCAGGAAATCGGCGGTTCGATGAAGCCGATCGAGGCCGCCGACGTGGCCTCGATGATGGCCTTTGCCGAGCGCGTGGTGATCGTGCCCGGTTACGGCATGGCGGTGGCCCAGGCCCAGCACAAGATCTGGGAGCTGTGCCAGCGCCTGATCGCACGCGGCGTCAAGGTGAAATTCGCCATCCATCCGGTCGCCGGGCGCATGCCTGGGCACATGAACGTGCTGCTGGCCGAGGCCGGCGTGCCCTACGACCTGATCGCCGACATGGACGACATCAATCCGGAGTTCGCGATGACCGACGTCTCCCTGGTGATCGGCGCCAACGACGTGGTCAACCCGGTGGCCAAGACCGATCCGGCCAGCCCGATCTACGGCATGCCGATCCTCGACGTGGTCAACTCCAAGAACACCATCGTCATCAAGCGCGGCAAGGGCACCGGGTTTGCCGGGATCGAAAACGCGCTGTTCTACGCCGACAACACCCGCATGCTCTACGGCGATGGCGCCGAGATGGCGAACGCACTGGTCAGCGAGTTGAAGGAACTGGATGGCGGCGGGCATTGAAGTTTCGCGGACAAGCCCATCCAGGGCTGGTCAGTTCACGCCACGTCCGGTCCATGCCCGGACGTGGCGCTCACGAAGCAATCACTTGCGTGATTGCTTCGTGGTCGGCCATCCATGGCCGACGGGCAAGGTTGCCGTTGACCTGAGCCCGGACAGCAGGGCCAGCACCAGGCTCGCGCCGTACCAGAGCAGGTCCGTGCGGGTATTGGCCATGCTCACCAGCAGCCACGCGTAGCTTGCACCCATGCGCAAGGCCGATTCGAGCGGCCGCAGGCCAAAATCCTGGCCGATCTGGCCCGCGGCGATCAAGAAATTGGCCAGCACGATCACGGCTGCGGTGGTCAGCACGGCGGTCAGCCCGCGGTGCAGGCCGCGTGGCCAATTGACCAAGCGCTGCAGCACGGCCAGATCGAACGCGCCCAGCAACGCCATCCACGCGAGTTGGTTATCGAATCGCAAGGCCAACAGAACCCAGGCCGCCGCGAATCCCGTCGCACCCAGCAACAGCAAGGCCCAGGCATGCCAGCGAACGGTGGGCGGGGCGATCGAGGGCATGGGCGACGCGCTGGAAGACGGTCGATGATGCCATTCCATTGAAACCCCGATCAATGCCGAAGGTCCTGCGGTGCCGCTGTTTTTTGCCGTAAACGAGCGGCAAGGCGTTGTATCCAGTGGATTGGCGGCCTCGTGCGGGCGATGCCGTGTCGCCGGCGTTGGTCCTTGAATCGTATCAAGGACCCGCCTGTCCTTGTCCTGCAGAGCGGGTGGCGCGGTTGATTCGTACTAGAATGGTACGACTTTTCGACGTCGGACCTTTCTGGATCATGTATTCCCGCAGCAGCGAACCCGTCCGCTTCGAGCGTGATTGCGCCGCCGTGCTCGTTCCGCAGGGCGACCCGGTGACCTTGCCCGCGGGAACCGTTGGCTACATCACCCAGGCTTTGGGTGGCAGTTGGACCGTGTTCGTGGAGGGCAACCTGATGCGCATCGCCGGCGAGGATGGCGACGCAATCGGCAAGGAATCGGCCCAGCCCCTCGAATTGGCCGAGGGGGCCGACGACGCGGCGGTGGAAGCCCTGATGTGGGAGCAACTGCGCACTTGCTTCGATCCCGAGATCCCGGTCAATGTGGTCGAACTCGGCCTGGTCTACCTCGCCGAACTGAGCCACCGCGAGGGCGACGGCGCACGCGTGGCCAAGGTGCGGATCACCCTGACCGCACCGGGCTGCGGCATGGGTGACATCCTGATCGACGATGTCCGCAGCAAGCTGATGCAGATCCCGACCCTCGTCGACACCGATATCGAACTGGTGTTCGACCCGCCGTGGAACCAGTCGATGATGTCTGATCTGGCCAAGCTCGAAACCGGGATGTTCTGAAGCCGGCGGGCGGGTGGCTACACCCGGAGGCGGCGTCATGCAACAGGCACACCTGCGGGCCATTGGGCCCGTGGCTGCCTTGGGCCGCGCCGGTGGTGCCAGGGCGTTCTGCCTGGACGTCGAGCCCGGACGCTGCTTCCGTGACTGCCAACGGCACTGGGCATTGAGGTCTGCGCTTCAGTGCACACAAATACTGTGATGCACTGCCAGGTCGAAACATGAATTCTGCGTTAAATTGTCACAAAGTGACGCATTGCGTCAGCGCAAGAGCATGATGCATTGCAATATCAAGAGCCACGTCAAGCTCGGACATTCGACAAAAGTTGTGGCGCAGGATCGAGTTTGGGTGCGTGAAACCCGCGGTTTTCCTAGACACAGTCAGGCTTATGCCTTCACATTATGGCGGCATAACTCCTCATTCTTGACAGGTCACCACGGTTGGAGCAAACGTCGGCGGTCGCTTCGGGACGGTTCAGGTTCCGGGGCGGTGCCCAGCTTGGCCACGCATGTGGCAACCGCAAGGGAAGAGGCGATGTGCGCCGGAAGCGCAAGGACGTTGATTCAAGCCGTTGTCCAACCCGGCCGCATCCGCGGCAACCCAAATCAACCTTTCAGGGGGATGTCACCAGTGAACCGTACCCAGACCGTCAAGATCCTGTCCGCCGCGATTGCCCTGTCGCTCGCCGCGGCGGGTGCCCAGGCCGCCACCCGTGGCGACCTGCACCAGCGCGACATGAACCAGATGCGCCAGCAGTTCCAATCGTTCGTCGCCAGCCACGGCCAGACCGCCGTGAACATGGCCAACCGTCGCCATGCGGCATTCATGGGCGCAGGCGCGTCCACCAACCTGATGATGCGTGCGGTCAACCGCCTCGACAACGGCGTGCAGAACTACCGCTATGACCAGACCTGGCGCGGCATCCCGATCTTCGGTGAAAACCTGGTGGTCAGCGAAGACGCCCAAGGCAATGTTCGCTCCATGTTCGGCAATCTGGTGAATGGACTGGATCAGGACATCACCAACACCCGCCCGTCGA
>NZ_JADZDS010000115.1 GCF_020850895.1 Thermomonas sp.
CAGGTAATGTCCGTCGCGCTGCAGGTCCAAGTCCCCTTCCACGGTCAAGCGGGTTCGGGTGCAGTGGTCCCAAAGCCAGCCGTTGACCGCAATCCAGCTCTCGCCGCAACCGGTCAGCAGCGGGTTGCAGGCCAAGCGCAGGCGCGGAAATGGCAGCGCCAGCTTGACCAGGGTGACCAGCAGGATCGGCAGCACGTGCAGCAGCGTGCTCAGGCCGATCAGCATGGACAGCAGCGCAACGCGAAGCAGCGGCATGGACGCTCGCAAGGACGAAAGACGGCCCATTGTCGCCAAAACCGCGCGCAGGGCCAACGCCGCCGCCATCGCTATCATGGCGCGCATGCCACGCGACGCCGGACCCCTGCTGACGCTGGAAACCGCCGCCGCGCTGGCCGCCGCGCGGGCGCGGGGCGATGCGCTGTGGCAGGGCTCGCTCGATCTCGGCCGCAGCACCGGCACCGCTGCGCTCGACGCCGACGGATGGCGCTGGAACGGTACGCGCTTCCCTTACCCTGCAGCACTCAAGGCGCGCACCTTGTACTGGTGGGATGGTGATGGCTATGCGCCGGTGTCACGCTACAGCGGCCAGTTGATCAAGCTGGTCCCGACCGAATGGGGCGTGCCCACCTTCGAGATCGACGGCATCAAGATGCTGCCGACCGCGCGCGAATCGCCGTTGGACGATGCGCGGCGCAAGGTGGCCCTGGTCCAGCCCGGCGGCAAGGCGGTGCTGGACACCTGCGGCGGGCTGGGCTATTTCGCCGCCTGTTGCCTTGATGCCGGCGCGGCGCGCATCCACTCGTTTGAAAAAAACGACGACGTGTTGTGGCTGCGCTGGCTCAATCCGTGGTCACCGGATCCGGAGGCCAGCGGTGGTCGGCTGGCGCTGGCGCACGCGGATGTCATGCAGGCGATCCTCCATCAGCCCGACGCCAGCTTCGACGCCGCGCTGCACGATCCACCGCGTTTCGGCATCGCCGGCGAACTGTATTCGCTGGCGTTCTACCAGCAGTTGGCGCGGGTGCTGCGCCACGGCGGCCGCCTGTTCCATTACACCGGCAGCCCCAATCGCCTGACCTCGGGCCGCGACGTGCCGCGTGAGGTGGCGCGGCGGCTGGAAACTGCTGGATTCAAAGCCGAACCGGCGCTGGATGGCGTGCTGGCGATTCGACGCTGAGCGCCAGAGCCAGCAATCAGCGTGGACCCGATCCGTCTGGACGCGTCGCTCAGATCGCCTGGACCAGGATCACCGCCGGATCGTCCGCGTGCTCCAGCAGCAACCGGCGCACGCGTTCCTGCCAGACCTCGCCGAACGCACGCCGGACCTCGGCGCTGGCGTCGGGCGCCATCGCCTGGCCCATCAGCATCCGCATCTGCGGCGACGGCGGGACATTGGTGACATCCAGCGCCAGCCGCACGCCCGCGTGGGTGTCAGTGCGCTGGAACGTGGCGATGCAATCCGGATTGCCGCCGCCGTAGCCCAGCAGGCCGCTGCGCACGAAGTTGCCGCCGATGCCGTGGAAACCGTTGCCCGCGGCCGCGCCGGTCAGCAGGGTGAACACCTGCGCGATCACGCCGGTGGTGCCCTCGCGTTCCGCCGAACTCATCGTCACCGCCACCCCGCCGCGCTCGGCCGGACCATCGGGGAACAACGCGCGCAAGCCGGCACGGGCCATCAGGTACGCGCCGGCCACGGTCGGGCAGGAATGCCCGGCCAGCCGCACCGCGTCGGCATAGCCGTATTCGATCAGCCCGCCCTCGGCGGCGCCAAGGAATTCGGACAGCGGATCGTGGACCTGGACTTTCGGGGCTTGGTCGAAAAACGCGGGAAAGGTCATCGCTTACTCTTCCGGCAGGCCGGTGATGCCGAAATCGATCACCACGCCGCTTTGTTCGCGTTGACGATAGGTGACGGTCAGGTGCTCGCCAAATCGTTCGTCAAGTTGACGCAGCAACGGGATCGGATCGTGGTCGTTGACGAAGCGCATGGTCTCGCCATTGCGCAGCGCGCCCAGCGCACCGAAGATCGCCGAGTGCCGGAACCGGCGGGCGATGCCGCGGGCGTCGAACACGTGGACGTTGGGTTCCGGATCGAGTTGCATGGACATGCCGGTGACTCCTGTGTGCAATGGACGCCGCCATGCTACGCACGCCGTCGGCCACTGCATTGACGTGGGTCACGCCACCATGGGCTTTCTTCAGGCACTGCGCCAGTAATCGTTGGCGGACGCGATCGTCTGGAAGTTGATGGCCACCACCTGCGAGGAGGCAATCAGCGCATTCGCGTCTTCTGCATAGGCTGGGCGCAGGCGGTCGCGCGCCTCAGCGGACGGTTGGGTGTACTTGACACCCATGCGCGCCAATTTGATCGCCAATTCAAAGCCGGCCTGCGGGGTGTCGGTACGCAGGCTGGTCAGCCAAGTGTCCATCGAGAGGCCCTCCATGGGCGAATGTGGAACCCCGATCCTCACCCACGGCAGTGCGTGCATGCAAGCAAACCGCAGCTGCCGTCAGTCCGCGCCTTCCGTGCACGCCAGCGCAAGCCGCGCCATCCGCTCCAGTCCCTGTTCACGCTGGTCGGCCGGCATCTGCTCGCCACGGTCGATGTGGTCGCTGACAGTCAGGATGGCCAGCGCACGGAACCCTTCACGCATCGCCAGGCCATACAGTCCGGCGGCTTCCATTTCGATCCCGGCGATGCGGTGGCGGCGCAGGCGATCGAGCAGCTGTGGATCGCCGTCGTAGAAGCAGTCGCTGCTGAACACCGGCGCCACCCGCACCGGCACGCCCTGCACCACCGCGGCATCGACCGCGGCGCGCAGCAAGCCGAAATCGGCACAGACAGACAGGTCGTGATCGCCGAACTGCATCCGGTTGAAGCGAGAATCGGTGCTGGCCGACTGCGCCAGCAGCACGTCGCCCAAGTTGGCCTCGCCCAGCCCGCCGCAGGTGCCGATGCGAATGATCCGGCGAACCCCATACACCCGCGCCAGCTCGGTGACGTAGATCGCGGTCGAGGGGATGCCCATGCCGCCGCCCATCACCGTCACCGGCCGTCCCTGCCAGCGCCCGGTGAAGCCAAGCATGTTGCGGCGTGCGGTCACCTGCAACGGATCGTCCAGCACCGTTTGGGCGATGAAACGCGCACGCAGCGGGTCGCCCGGCAGCAGGACGGTCTCGGCGATGGCGCCCGGTCCGGCGTCGATGTGCGGGGTGGACATCAGGTCACTCCGTCAGGAAGCAGCGGCCGGCCGCCAGCGGCGGCAGGCCAAGGTGGGTGGCCAGGCCCTGGCCGAGGTCGGCAAAACTCGTCCGCTGGCCCAGTGCCCGCGATTGCAATCCAGGGCCATGCACCAGCAGCGGCACCTGCTCGCGGGTGTGGTCGCTGCCGGGCCAGGTGGGATCGCAGCCATGGTCGGCGCTCAACGCCAGCAGGTCGCCCGGACGCATTGCCGCCAGCAGCGACGGCAGGCGCGCATCGAGGTGCTCCAGCGCCGCGCCGTAGCCCAGCGGATCGCGGCGATGGCCGTACACGCTGTCGAAATCGACGAAGTTGGTGGCGATCAGGTCGCCGTCGCCGGCCTTCGCCAGTGCATCGAGCGTCGCCTCGAACAGCGCGTCGTGACCACTTGCCAAGCATTTGTGGCTCACCCCGCGCGCAGCGAAAATGTCGCTGATCTTGCCCACCGCGTGGACCGCACCGCCGGCTGCGCAGACGGCATCGAGCAGGGTCGTACCCGGCGGTTCCAGCGCGTAATCGTGGCGGTTGCCGGTGCGGCTGAAGCCGGTGTCGGGGGTGCCGACGAACGGCCGCGCGATCACCCGGCCGATGTTCCAGGGCGCAAGCAGCCGACGCGCGAGAAGACACAGTGCATACAGCCGGTCGAGACCGAAATGCTGTTCGTGGGCGGCGATCTGGAACACCGAATCGGCCGAAGTGTAGACGATGGGCTTGCCGGTTTCGATGTGCGCACCGCCAAGCCGTTGGATGATTTCGGTGCCCGAGGCATGGCAGTTGCCGAGCACGCCCGGCAGGCCCGCCTCACGCACCAACGCCTCGAGCACGTCCGGTGGGAAGCTGCCTTCGCGCGCCTCGAACAGCCCGAACGGTTGCTCCAGCACCACGCCCGCCGTTTCCCAGTGGCCCGAGGGCGTGTCCTTGCCGCAGGCGCGTTCGGCCATGCAACCCCACAGCCCGTCCGGTACGGGCAGGTGCGCGAATCCGGCGGCGACGGTTCCGGTGGCCAGTGCGTGCGCCTGCGGCAGGCCGAGCCGGGTCAGGGTCGGCAGCCGCAGCGGCCCGCGCGGCGCGGCGGCGCTGGCGGCGGCGATGTGGCCAAAGGTGTCGGCGCCGGCATCACCATAGGCCTCGGCGTCCGGCGCATTGCCGATGCCAAGGGAATCCAGGACCAACCAGATTGCGCGCGCCATCGCCTAGCCTTCGAGTTCCGACCAGATCGCATCCAGCAGCGCGCTGGCGCCGATCCGGAAGTGCGCCGGAGTTACCCAGTCGGTGCCGAGCCGGCGCTCGGCCAAGGCGACATAGGCCGCCGCCTCGTCAACGCTGCGCACGCCGCCGGCAGCCTTGAAACCGCAGCTGCCCCCACGCGCGGCGATGGCGTCGAGGAGGATGGCCGCAGCATCGAGGGTCGCGTTGATCGGCACCTTGCCGGTCGAGGTCTTGAGGAAGTCCACCCCGGCATCGAGACCGAGCTCGGCGCCGGCCCGGATCAGGTCCGGCGCCCTCAGTTCACCGGTTTCCAGGATCAGTTTGAGCACGATGCCTGACCCGCAGGCGGCGCGGCAGGCATCCACGCCGGCGCGGGCGGACGCGGTGTCCCCGCGCTGCAGGGCGCGCCATGCAAGCACCATGTCGATTTCACCGGCACCGGCGGCGATCGCACGTCGGGTTTCACGTTCAATGCGCCCGGGATCCTCGCCGCCATCCGGGAAATTGACCACGCTGGCGACCTGTATCCCGCTGCCTGCCAACGACCTCCGCGCGGTGGTGACGTGCTCGGGATAGACGCACACCGCGGCCACCTTGCCCTGCGGCGACGCGGCGCGCGCGCACAGTGCCTCGATGCGGGCGGGCGAATCGTCCTCGCCGAGGCTGGTGAGATCAAGCAGGCCGAGCAGGCTGCGGGCCAGGGTCATGCGGTCGTGGGACATGGGCAGTTCGAGCTGGATTTGCGCCAGCATAAGCGTTTGCCTGTCGATGCGGGCGCATCGCAGCCGGAACCTCGCAGCAACGCACCGGCAAGCGACGACCCCCCCTTCGATCTTGACACTGAACGCATGTCCGGCCCAATCCCCGTGCTGCGTTGTACATGAACGATCTGGAACGTCGAATTCCAGACAGGGCTTGGGCACGGCTGGAGCAGACACGCAGGCAAGGATTTTCGACACGCGCGCCGGCAGCTGCCCCAGTGCCGGAATATGTGGTATTTCTCACTGCACGGTCGGTACGTCACCGGCCTTGGAATTTGGAGAGCGGTCATGGGTTTGATTCAAGCGGCGAAAGGTGCGATTGGCGGGATGCTGGGCGACCAATGGAAGGACTTCCTCACGGTCCCGGATGACCTGCCGGCAACGGCAGCGCTGTTCAGCGCAGTACCACGCGGCACCAATGCCGGGCGCGGGTCCAACACGCACGGATCCTCGAACATCATCACCAACGGGTCGAAGATCCTCGTCCCCGAGGGCTACGGTCTGCTGACCTTCCAGGACGGCAAGATCACCGGCTTCGCCGCCGAGGCCGGGGCCTACGAGTGGAACTCGAACGACATCAATTCGAAATCGATCTTCTCCGGCGGTGGCATCGTCGATTCGCTGGTCATGCAGAGCTGGGAGCGCTTCAAGTTCGGCGGCCAGCCGGGTGCACAGCAGATCGCCATCTTCGTTTCCCTCAAGGAACTGCCGGACAACCGTTTCGGCACCCAGTCCGAAATCTACTGGGACGACGGCTTCCTGCGCACCCAGGTCGGCGCAGTCACCCGTGGCTCCTACACGATGCGAATCGTCGATCCGATCCGCTTCGTGAAGAACTTCGTTCCGGCCACCTACCTGCAGCCCGGGCAGATCTTCGATTTCACCGACCTCGACAATGCCGCCGCCAGCCAACTTTTCAACGAGGTGGTGGGCTCGCTCGCACCGGCCTTCAGTGCCTACACCAACGATCCAACCAAGGGCAATCGCATCAGCAAGATCCAGCAGGACTCGCTGGGCTTCGCCAAGAGCCTGTCGGATGCCGTCGAGGGCGGGTATCAGTGGCGGAGCGACCGCGGGCTTGAAATCGTCAAGACCACGATCATCTCGATCGAATACGACGCCAACACCAAGGAACTGCTCAAGACCGTGCAGCGCGCCGATGCGCTGGCGGGTGCACGCGGCAACTCCAACCTGCAGGCCAGCGTTGCACAAGGCTTCCAGGCAGCCGGTGAAACCGGTGGTGCAGCAGGGCTGATGGGGCTGGGCATCGCGGGCGGCGCCATCGGGTTGGGAGGCCTGCAGCAACCGGTCGCCGCTGCGGCGGTTGCCGCCGCGCCGGCAGCAGAGGACCCGATCGCCAAGCTGAAGAAGGCCAAGGAGATGCTCGACCTCGGCCTGATCACCCAGGCCGACTACGATGCAATGAAAGCCAAGGCACTGGGCCTTTGATCCAGTCAAGGGGCAATTGACGCATGTCCAGCGCCAACACACCACCTCCACTGCCGCCCAGCGGCAGTGGAACCCCGCCACCGTTGCCCACCGGTCCGGGTTCGCCACGTGACGTGCCGCCGCAACCTGGCAGCTTCCCGATCGATCCGGACACCCTCCCCGGGCCACTCCGCGACGAACTGAAGGCACCGGACCCGGTCGCGATCGACACCTCGGCAGAAGAGCTCAAGGACGGGCTCAACCTCTGTCCGAAATGCGGCTCCACGGACATCAAGCAGCGCCCCGGCACCGACAAGCTGATCTGCCTGTTCTGCCGCCATGAGTGGGAAGCCCAGCGGGTCGAGGAGGAGTTCGGCCTCGGTGAGGGTCTGGACCAGCTCGAAGGCACGGTCGTCGCCTCAGGCGCCAAGGACATCGACGCCGATGTGTCGGCACTGATGTCCTTCAAGTGCACCGGCTGCGGCGCCGAAGTGACGGTCAATACCGAGAATGCGATGACCGCGCGCTGCCACTGGTGCCGACACGTGCTGGGCGTCAACGAACAGATCGCCAACGGTGCGGTGCCCGATGCGGTACTGCCCTTCCACATCAAGAAGGACGACGCGGTCGCCCGCATCCGCCAGTTCGTCGGCAAGCGTCAGTTTTTCGCACTCAAGGCCTTCAAGCAGCAATTCAAGCCGGAGAACGTCATCGGCGTCTACCTGCCGTACATGATCGTCGACAGCAAGGCCAGCGTCGACGTTTACGGCCAAGGCGAGATCAAGACCCGCGAATACACACGCGGCTCTGGCAACGACCGGAAGACCTATTACGACGCCGACATCTACCAGGTGGAACGGCACGTGGATTTCACCGTGGACGACCTGCCGCTGGAATCCTCCGCCAACCGCGGCAACCTCGACACCCGCGCCAACACCAATAACATCATCAACACGATCCAACCGTTCGACACCAAGAACGCGGCGAAGTGGAACGCGTCCTACTTGGCGGGCTTCAGCTCCGAAAAGCGTGATCTGAGCGTCGATCAACTGCGGCCGAACCTGGAGGACCAGCTGCTGTCGATCGGCCGCAGTGAAGTCGAACTCTCCGTGCACATGTACGATCGCGGCGTGCGCTGGGAAAGCGAGCGCATCAAGGTGCACGGCTCGCGCTGGGTGTCGATGTACCTGCCGGTGTGGCTGTATTCCTACCACCAGCCCGGCTCCAATGGCGGCATGTTGCACTACATCGCGGTCAACGGCCGCACCGGCGAGACCATGGGCAGCATCCCGATCCAGCAGTGGAAGCTGTTGCTGGTCGCACTGACCATCGGCACCTTCATCGAATCCTTCGTAATCTGGATGATGACCTGACCATGAGCGACGACGGTGGACTCTTCATGCTCCTGCTCGGCCCAGCCGGTGGTGCCGGCTTCTATTGGGCCATGTACCGCTATTACCGCAACACCGACAAGTCGCACAGCTTCGAGCACGAGACCGCGGTTGAGTCCAAGCTGGTCGAAGGCGAGGAGAAGGACATCAAGATCGACGAGATCACCGGCACGCGGGACAAGCGCATCAAGGGCGATAACGTGAGTGAGTATCGCCGGCGCGTGACTCGGATCCCGAACGATCCATCCGGTTGAGATCGGCGGCCCCTTGGGGCAGCTCCCGTGCATCACTCGACGTGCATCACTAGAATCGCCCCCCACGGGTTCGGCCCTATCCCGGGACGCGCAGTCGTCCGAACACCAGCTTCCACACCAACACCAGGTTGATCGCCGCGCCGACCGCAAACAGCCAGCGACCGGTTTGCTGCTGGTCGTCGACCAGGTAATTGCTGCACACCTGCACCGGTGATGCCAAGTACAGCCAGCCGAGCCGGAACGCAGTTGCCGCAATCTCGAGCAGGAACACGCCGCGCAGCACAAAGCCGGCGCGCGGCCAACTCAGCGCGACCGGCAGCCCGACCAGCAAAGGCAGGCTGGCGAACTTCGCCAGTTCAACCCAAGGCTGTTGCAACGCCGCGTCGATCGCGCGTGGAAGCATCCATGGCATCGACGCCATCGACGCCAGCAGCAAGCCACTCAGCCCCCAGCGGTCCCAGGGCATCAGGATCGCTTCGGCCCTTGCAGGAACGGCCTTGCCGAGCCAATAGCCTGCCAGTGCAAGCAACGGCATCTGCAGCAGCATCTGCGCTGCCATCGTCGACTCCAGCCCGTGCCGCAGGGGCGGCAGGGCAAGCACACCCCACAATCCCAAGCTTATCCACAGGTAGCGCCGCGCCGAGTTGGTCATCTGGCAAGGCCGTGTTGCAGGATCGCCAGCGCCTGTTCCGGTGATTGCCAGTCGGTCACCGCGACCAACCGCCCTTCGGGATCGACCACGTTGATCGCGGCGTTGTGCACGAATCCGCCCAAACCATCAGGGACAACGACGACCCCAAACGTTCGCAACCAGGCCTTCAGGTCATCGCCTGCCCGCGGCCGCGCCACGATCCATCCCTCCGACCGACCACCCATGCGTTGTCGGTAATCCGACAACTGCGCCGGACCGTCATGCGCAGGATCGAAGCTCAGACTGACCAGGACCACCCGCCCCTGCGCAATCGGTGTCGCCAGGTCGCGCTGGAGGCGGGCGAACGTGCCGCCCTGCACCATGCAATAGGTGCTGCAGCGGGTGTAGACGAAATCGACCAACAACCATCGGCCACGCAAGTCGGAGGCATCGATCCAAGTTCCCTGCGCGGTTTCCAGTGGCGCATCCGGCAACGGTCGTGGCTTCCGGACCACGCTGGCGCGCAGCGCGGATTCACTGGTGAATGCCTGCAGCCCATCGGTGGCTGCGGCCAGCGTCGCAACGCCGGCCACGGCGATCACCAAGCTAGCCAGCAGGGTTCGTGGTCGCGACATTCCCCGAACCGGCCGATGGGGTCGCCAGCAACCCCAGGATCAGGCGTACCGCGAAATAGAGCATCGCCAGCACGACCAGGCTGCCACCTACAGCCCCGATCCTGTCGGTGGACGTCCACGCCTCCACCATGTGCTGGGCCATGCGCCGCGGCACGCTGGCATGGCCGGCCGCGAGGAACCCGAACACGAACACCAAGCCGCCGACGAAATACACCGGAAAGACCATCCGGTCGACGCTGGAATTGGGAGGCGCGTCGCGGTTGCTGCCGATGACGTGGAACATCAGCCCCAGCACGATCGACATCGCGCCAAGCAGCATGTAGAAGTGGAAATGTCCGGGCACCCACTGGGTGTTGTGCATCACGAGGTTCACCCGGATCGTGCCATCGAGGATCGCCGGGATGATGCCCGCCGCCCACCCGAACATCGCCAGCACCAGCAGGCGAGATGGCATGGTCCAGCGGATCTGCGAACGGTGCAGGTTCGCCAGTGCACCGAAAACAGTGACCAGGAACACCGGGAATCCACCGGCCCAGGACGCGACCTGCCCGATGACCGAGACCCAGCGCGGCTGAGCGAAATCCATCAGCAGGTGGTGCGGGAACACGATGATCACCGCCACCGTCGCCACCGTCCATGACCACAGGAACGGCCTGCCGATGCCGTAGGGCTTGTGGGTGTAGCGCGGCAACAGTTCATAGACGGCGATCACCGCCATGTAGATCGTTGCATTCGCATACATGTGGCCAAACCAGTAGATGAGGTTCTTGATCACCAACGGGTCGAGCTTGAACTCCGGATAGAAGGCATTGACCAGGCTCATCACCAAAGCCACTGACCCGGTCAGGATCCCGATCGAGTTGGCGATCAGCACGCCCGAGCCAGCCACGACCGCCTTGGGATGGTCCGGATCGACGGTGCCACCGAACAGCCACTGCATCCCCATCGCACGCGCGAGGTTGCCGTACTTCGCGATGATCCCTGAGGCCGCGTCGAGGTAGAACAGCAACTGCCCAACACCGATGAACAGGTAGCCCAGCATGAACAGTGCCGATGCATGGGGCGACCACAGCCCCATGCCCTGCACGGTCAGCGGATACAGGAAGGTCCACAGCGCCCCGTAGTGGCCGACGAAAATCGACAACAGGATCGACACCACGCCGAGCATGAATAGCACGTAGTTGGCCATGAAGGCCCACATGCGCAGGCGCACGTACTTGCGCAAGAAAAACCACATCGCTGCCGTGGCCGCCAGTGACATCGTCCCCAGCATGCCCGCACCGTGCAACGAGAGCAGTTCGTAGAACAGGTTGGGCGGCACCTTGAGCCAGGTTGCCTGGGTCAAGCGCATGGCGAGGCCGGCGCTCATGATGACCACGAACAACAGGATCGACGTAATCAGGTAGAGGTTGAACGCGGTGCGCGTGCCGCCGGTCAAGCGTTCATCATCCGGGTACAGGGTGAGCGAGGCCATCGTCATTCTCCCTTCGGCGCGGCCACCACGAAGGTGGCTTTCATCGGCGCGTGGCCAATCCCGCAGTACTCAAGGCACTGCACGACATAGGTCCCCGGTTGCTCGAACCGGTACAGGACCCGGTTCGTGTATTCCGGCATCGCTTGGGTCTGGACGACGATGCGACCATCGGGCGAATACAGCGCGAAGCCATGGTTGACATCGGCGCTGGTGACGCGGAATTCGACGGTCTTGCCCGCTTCCACCGACGATGGTTGGAACTTCCAGCTCCACATCCGCGCGGTGACGTCGACCACCTGGTCGGCCTGCAGGCTTGCATCCTGCCTCGGGATCGGGAATTGGTGCAGGGTTGCCCAGGTTCCGAACACGAAGCCCAGCAGCAGGATGATGAACAATCCGCCCTGGATCTTGCGCGCTGTTCGCGCTGCGGCTGACTTGGCTGCCTCGTCGGCCGCCTTGCCGGTACCGGCAAGGATGTACAGGAACACCAATGAGACGATCGCGATACCGCACAGCGCAATCGTCCAGATGACATCCTGAATCACCATGGTCGTTTCCCCCGCGTACGACTGCCCATCCCCAAAGATTCCGGGCGCACTCCAACGGGGCAAGGTCACAAAGGGCCCGACTCGGTCGGAGGCGCTCGGAGAAAGCTCGTGACGACTGCAATGGCCCGATGCTACACCAAATCCTTGCCGGGGATAGCGGCCATCAGCCGCGCTCCTTGAGCATGCGGTCGGCTTGGCTGGCCGCCGCCTGCAGCACGCGGGCATAGTAGCTGCGGGCCGGCCCCGCCTCTTTGGCACCCAGCTCCAGGCTTTGGATATAAGCCTCCAGCAGATCGTGGGCATTGAACATGTGCCCCAAGTCGTCAAACGTCTTGGCGACCGCATCCTTCACGTGCCAGTCGACGTTGATGCCCGCCTCGGCATTCTGGGCAAGGTCAACGATCCGCAGGATATGCGGCGTGATCAGGCCGACGATCGTTTTCTTCATGTATCCAACCTGAGCTTCGCATTGCCGGTAGGCATAACGTACCTGTTTTGATCTGCTGGCAACAAGGATGCCGGTCGGCCCGTGGCGCCTTCCACTGCAACTCTGAAGCCGAGGTTCATGCACCGGCGACAGCACTGGCAAAGCGTTGCCCTGCGATGGCGCCAATCCGGCCAGCGTCTTCGTCCCGGACGACCCGCCTGGACGGGCGTTGCGATGCCGTTCCTCGCGTCCAAGAGCGCTCCGGCCATCGACCCCACGGGGTCGACGTCGCCACCGGCTGCAGACACGAATACAGTCATGGGGGATCACTGGCCTGTATGGTCAGGACGCTTCGTCCGCCACTCGCCAGGCCATGCGACCCGGCGACATTGTGGCAGTGAAGCACCCACGTTCCGGAAATCGGGGAAACGCTGAATTTAGTCGGCGTTGCCTGCCGACCGTGGATGGTCGGCCGTGGATCGATCACCGACGTGATTGATCCGCGTGAGCTGCGTCCGGGCATGCACCGGAGGGTTCAGGTGTTGTTGTCCAGATGGACACGATTGCGGCCCGAAGATTTGGCCGCGTAGAGGGCGGCGTCCGCACGCGCCTGAACAGCGTCGATCGAACCATCAGCCGGCATGGAAGTCGCTGCCCCCACGCTGACGGTGACCACGCGAAAGCCGTCATTTCCTGCGTGTGCAATCGCCAGCGCGGCCACGTTTTCCCGCATCCTCTCACCGACCACGCTGGCTTCCTTGCGCCCTGCGTTCGGCAGCAGTGCCACGAACTCTTCACCGCCGTAGCGGGCCACCAGTTCACCGGGCCGTTGCACGCTGGCGGCCAAGGCTCCTGCAACGCGCCGCAGGACCCCGTCGCCCGCGGCATGGCCATAGCCGTCGTTGTAGGCCTTGAAATGGTCGATATCGATCATCAGCAGCGCAAGAGAACCCCCCTCCCTGCGCATGCGCCGCCATTCCTGGTCGCTGGCCTCCATGAATACCCGGCGGTTGGCAAGCCCGGTCAGCGCATCGGTATTCGCCAACTCCTCCAATTGCCGGTTGGCTTTCTCCAGCTTTCGGGTGCGTTCTTCGACCTGTTGTTCCAGCTCGTGCTTGTGCTCGATCAGGCGACGCATCCGCACTCGCAACGCAAGCAGGGTCGCCAAGGTCGCAAGCACCATCAGCACGACCACACCGAGAATTCGCGCCCACCAAGTTTCGTACCAGAACGGGAGGATCGTGAACCTGAATCGCGCTGGCGCCGACACCTCTCTGCCGGGCAGCCACGCCTGGACTTCGAACACATGGCGGCCCGAAGGCAACTGGGCCAGGTTCAGGCTGCGCTCCCCAGTCCATGCCGACCATGCCGTATCGGCCGGCAGCAGCCGGTATCGGAAGCGCAGGGCCTGCGGTTCGCGCAGGTTGGCGGCGGTGTATCGGATCTGGAGCGAGCGCTGTCCTGGTGGCAACTGTTGTCCATCCGCCACCGTCGGCAACCCGGGCGCTGAAACCGCAACCACATCGACATGCACAATCGAGTACGGCCTGCCAGGAGGCGAGAGGCTGCCAACACGCAGCTGTCCCAGGGCAACATAAGCGACCTGTCCTTCGGGCAGGGCAACGATGGAAGGCGGGCCAACACCACTCGGCTGGACAGCTCCATGTCCATCGGCCTCGTCGAACGACTCCCAGCGGGGCGGCGCGCGTCCGGATTCCAATGCCGCGCGCAAGGCGCGCGCATTCGTGCGAGCTGCACCAGATCGTCCGATTTGCCACAGGTCACCGGCAGCATCGATCCAGAGCAACCAGGTGCCGGGCATTGACGGAATAGCATGGCGTGTTCCATCTGCCTCCAGAAGAACGAGTTGCCCGCGCTGCAGCAACCAGGCATGGCTTGCCTCGGATGCCAGCAGCGCCTCGACCTCGCCATGCCGATCGACATCACGCCAGCCCCAGGGACCGACGCGGGCTACGCCACTGCCACTCGCCAGCCAGACCCCCCCGTCCCCGGCGTCCTGCATACCAAACATGATCGCCCCATCCCCGTCATCTGGACGCGGGATGCGCGAAATTGTCCGCCCGTCCCGCATCAGCCGCACTTCCGATCGGTTGAACACCCACAACCCACCGTCATGGCCCATCGCCAGTGACATCACACCAACGAGCCCCGGCAGTTTTTCCACCCGCCCCCCACGCAACCGACACAGTCCGCCCTCACCACCCAACCACAGCGTGTCGAAGGGCTGCCAGGCAAGGCTGAGGAGCATGTCGCCACACGGCGTCTCCACTCGACGCACTTCGCGCAACCCGTTCACATGCACGAGGCCACTGCCGTAGGTCGCCAACCAGAACCCGCCTTCCCCGTCACTGGCAACCGACGCCAGCAACTTGGTGGGCAAGCCATCATCGAAGTCGGTGACTTCGTTGCCGATCAACGCAAAGCGATGCAGGCCCGATCCGGTCGTAGAAACCCAGACATTGCGTTCGTTGTCCTCGAAGATGGCGTTGATCGATTCACCGCGAAGGTGACGGTCTCCGCGCCGCCATCGCCCCTGCGAATCACGGATATACAAGCCGTCCGAGTTGGTTCCGACCCAAAGTTCGCCATTGCTGAGCACCGCAACCCGACGGATGCGTTGCGCCGGACCTTCCGCGGGGCCCTCGAGCCCATTCGCAAGCAACGGGCGCATGGTGTAGCCGCCAAGCCAGAGCCGACCGCCTGCGTCACGCGCCATGGCTATGACCAACGGGTTGGGGGTACTGCCGGGTTCGTGCTGCCAGGCCTTCCCGTTCCATCGGTGCAGTCCGTCGAATGCACCCGCCAACAGGCCGGCACCTCCGGGGTCGGGCGCCACATCGAAAAAGCCCATATTGCCGCTGCCAGACAACAGGACCAGACCACGATCCGCACTGTACCGGTAGATCCCGACCGTGGTCGCGAGATACAGCGCGCCGTGGATCCAGCGCAGGCGCTTGATCGATGCTCCCGGCATTCCGATCCTGGAGATTTCGACCACTCGCCCGGCTTCAAGCCTGAGCAGTGCATCATTGCTCGCGCCCCACAATCGACCTTGCGGATCGACCAGCAGGTCACTCACGGATCGCCTGTCATCGCCGCTTTCGCCAAGACCACGCCACTCGAGTCCATCGAATCGCTTCAGTCCCTCAGTGGTGCCCACCCAGAGGTAACCATCCGGCGTCTGCGCGGCGGCCATGACACCGCGCCCGACTGCATTGTCATGCAAAGCCATCCAGCGTGCACTCACGACCTGACAGCTGGCCGCCACTGGCGCCAGCAGCAACCACAGCCATGCAAGGATCCGGATCGACCGCATGCCCGGATCATAATTGGGCATCCCCCGCGTGTCTTGGATTGCCGACATCCAAGGGAATTCCATCCGGAGGTTCGAAAGCGGGTTCGGGTTCGGCATCGAACCGACGGGAATTCAGAACCGATCCAGGTCCTGCGCCACGATCACCGGGCCCTTGTAGCCGCCGGCGCGGACGCCAGCCAGCAGTTCGTCGTCATCACTGCCGTGGCGGACGATGTGGTGCAGCACCAGCCGTTTGGGTTTGGCCAGCGCGGCGATCACGCCCAGTTCGAGGTCGGAGGTGTGGAAATCGCCCATATAGGTGGGCCAGACTTCGCCGCCGATGCGCAGCTCCGGCAGGGCCTGGGTGTGCGGATAGACCTCGTGGACGAGGGTATCCACGCCACGGCTGGCCTCGACGATGGCTTCGGTGGGCCGGGTGTCGCCGGAAATCACGATCGAGCGGTCCGGGGTGTCGATGCGGAACCCGAACGCCTGCTTCCAGCAGCCGTGCTCGACCGGAATCGCGGTTATGCGCACGCCGTCCTTGTCATACACGACGCCGGCATCGAATTCATGCACGTCCACCTTGTAACCGGTGGTGGTCTGTCGCTCCAATCCATCGATGCGGACGTGGATGTCCTCGTCCCAGGCAGCGAGGATGTGTTTGGTCATCTTCTTCAGGCCGCGCGGCCCGTAGGCCTGCAATTTCTCGCGCCGGCCCATCACCCAGGTGGTCAGGATCAGATCGGGGTAGCCGAGGGTGTGGTCGCTGTGTAGATGGGTGAGGAAGACCGCCTCCGGCCCGCGAATCGACAACCCCGCCGCCGCCATCCGCCGCATCACCCCGGCGCCGGCATCGAACAGGAACACGCGGCCGTCGAAGACCACCGCCGTTGCCGGCCCGAAGCAGGACGGATCCGGGCGCGGCATGCCGGTGCCCAGCATCACCAGGGTGGTCGCGCCGGGTTTGCGCGCGGCGGCGCGCTTGAGCGCGGCGGCGCGGTAGTTGTCAGTTGATTGTTTGCTGGGCATGGAACCAGTCTCGTTGAAACATCTGCAATGTAAGCACAACCGGCAGGTCCGCTCCTTGGGCGGCATGGAAACACCGCGTAGGAATCGCTGGGAAATCCGTGCGGTGATATTTTTTTGATCTGAATCAAATGATTGCCAGAAGTACGCATCCAGTCTCCAAGGGGATCGCGCATCAAGCCCGCCTGCCCTCGGCGAGCAGGGTGCGAAATCGGGAAATTTCGCTGGTTTCTACACTGCACACCGGCCAGGGAAATGTCGGACAGGGTCAGGACACCGATCACCGCAGAATGGCGAGGAACCCTTGTGAACAAGCTCGACATCGCGACTCAGGGCCTTGCCAGCGCAGCCGCGCCCGCCACACCCGCCAGTCCGCAAACAATTCACCTTGATCGACGGTTTTGGCTGATCCTGGCCATGGTTGCGGTGATGTTTGCCTTGGTACGCGCCTTGGTGGTCCCGTCGATGGCCAACGTGGCCCTGCCTTGGCGGATGGCGATGGACGCAGGCCTGTTGCTTGTCCTGGTGGCTCCTGTGCTGGCGCTCCTGTATGCCTCGATGCGGCGCGAGGCGATGAATGCGCGCGAAGCCATGGACCGTGAGAATGCCACCCTGCACGAGCGCTTGCGGGCGCATGACCTGAACGTGCGCCTGACCGCCGCGCTGGACATGGCCGAGGACGAGGATTCGGTCATGCGCATCGCCCGCCAGGCCATGACCCTTGCAACCGATGGCGCACCGGCCCAACTGCTGCTGGCGGAAACCCGCGAGTCGCCCATGCGGCATGATCTACGCGAAGGCTGGTCCAGTGACGCGGGGCGCTGCTTCATCGAACGCCCGTCCGATTGCCCTGCGGTCCGACGCGGCATGGGAACGGTGTTCGAGGACAGTCTGATCCTGAGCGCCTGCCAGGGCATGCGTGGGCCGATGGACAGCAATTGCGCCGCTGCCTGCACGCCCATCACGGTTTCAGGAACGGGCGTGGGCATCCTGCGCGGGCTGGGGCCCGCCGGGGATGCCGACCTGTATCGCTTGCTGCAATCGCTCAACACGGCTGCACATCACGTTGGCGCACGCTTGTCGGTGGTGCGCTCGATCTCGGCGTCGGCACGCGAGGCCGCCACCGATCCGCTCACCGGTGCGGCCAACCGACGCAGCGGCGAAGCCCGGATGTCGGAACTCATGCAGCACCAGGATGGCTACGTGCTGGCCATGATCGACATCGATTTCTTCAAGAAGATCAACGACGGGCACGGCCACGAGGTCGGCGACAGGGCGCTGAAACTGCTGGTGGACGTGCTGCGCGGATGCATTCGCCACGATGACCTGCTGTGCCGTTATGGCGGCGAGGAGTTCCTGTTGATCCTGCCAGGCCTGGACATCGGTGCCGCGACGGCGATGCTGCAACGCTGCCGGTCGGAATTGCCGATGGCCTGCAACCATGCCGGCCTGCCGGAGTTCACGATCAGCGCCGGCATTGCCGATGCACCCAACAGCAATCCGGCCCAGCAGTTGCGTGCAGCCGATGCGGCGCTGTACCGGGCCAAGCAATCCGGGCGGGATCGCATCCTGAGCACCGCAGATGCCACGCATACGGAACCCGGAATAGGCGCACAAGGGGTCGACATTTCGCGGGCCGGGTAAGCGGGAGACGCTTCGTCACTCAATTTGTCCGGGCCCACGGAATGGTCCCCCCTTATGCGGTGTATACCGGCATGACCAGATGTCATCACCACGGCATCTGGATTGGGGCACCCTCAGGGGCCACAGACCCCAATCCTGGGCAGACCCGCGCCACCGGCAGCAAGCCCACCTTCATCCCGAAATCCAACCGCAGACCCTTTCCCCCCGGAGGCGTCATGACGTCCAGTCGTTGGTTGCAGAGTTTCCGCTTTCTTGCACTCCTGAGCCTGATCCTGTCCCTGTGTGGGTGCCCGACCAACGGCGAGAACGACGCCGCGACGAGCCCCTGGGCGCGACCGACGCCCCCGACCATCACCGCGCACCCCGCCAGCGTGACCGTCGCCGTCGGTGCTACCGCCACCTTCACGGTGCAGGCCAACGGCACGACACCCCTCACCTACCGCTGGCAGAAACGCAACGGCCCCAATGCGGCATGGGCCAATCTTCAGGGAGCATCGTCACCCACCCTGACGCTGACCGCCGTCAGCGCCAGCAGCAACGGCTCGCAGTACCGCAGCATCGTCCGTAACCGTGCTGGCAGCGCCACCAGCAATCCGGCGACCTTGACCGTCACCAGCGCGCCCTCCACCGCGTATTACGTCGCCCCCACCGGCTCGGACAGCGGCCTCGGCACCCTGACCAGCCCTTGGCGCACGATCACCTATGCGGTCAGTGCCGCGAGCCGTGCCCCCGCAGGCGCCACGATCTACGTCAAGGCCGGGTTGTATTCCAATGAGAACGTCGTGTTCGAAAAGGATGGCATCACCCTGATCGGCTACAAGACCACCCCGGGTGACCAGCCGCCGATCCTTGCCAATTCGCCCAATCCGTTTGCCCCGTTCAATCCCGCCGACATGCCCCTGCTGGATGGCGGCAACCGCAATCAAGGCATCGGCATCAACCTGCGCGGGCGCAAGGACATCACCCTGCAGAACATCAGCGTCATGCGCTACGCGTACGGCGTCATTGCAGGCAACAGCAGCCAGTCGTTCGTCGAACACCACCTGCTGACCAATGTCAACGTCTCCACTACCGGCAACGTGAGCGACGATTATTCCGGCATCGGCATCAGCCTGGGCTCGATGGGGACCCAGTATTCGAATGGCGTGACCGTGCGCAATGCGCTGATCGTCAATGCCGCGGCCGAAGGCTTGACCTTGAATGGCGACGGCAATCTGGCCGACAACGTCAAGGTCTATTGCAACGAGAACACCGGCTACGCCGCCACCGACTACTACGTGATGGTGACCGGCAACGACAACATCGTCCAGAACTCGCTCGCCAACCGCAAACCCGGCCTGTCGCATTCCGGCCACGGCTTCAGCATCAAGAGCAATGCCGAACAGGTCGTCGACCAGGGGAAGCCCTTCCCGATCGTCGATCCCGAACGCAACCTGTTCCGCAACAACGTAGCCTACAACCTCGGCGAGGGCTTCGTCGTCCGCCATCGCGGCGTGCGCTTCAACACCTTCCGCGACAACAAGGCCTATGGCACCCACACCGGCTGGGATGATTGTGGCGATGGCAACGGCATCTCGATCCGCGACGGCGCCAGCGACAACCAGTTCATCAACACCCAGATCGAGAACGTCTGCACCGCGATCAGTTTCAACGACACCACCGAAGATGGCGACAGCGGCCCCAATCCGCCGGGGCACCCGGGCAACAACAACGTGATCGACAACGCCACCGTCAACAACGCCTATGTCGGGCTGGACTTCAACGAATACGACGTCCAATCCGACGCCGGCGCCAACACAATCCGCAACTCCAGGTTCACCCTCACCCGCTACATGTTCTACGCCCACCGTCACGCCACCCTGATGCGCTACCTCAACTCCAGCTTCTCGGGGACGGCCTTGGTCACGCCACTGACGGACGGGGAGTTCAGCGTGGGTCCCTACGCCCAGGACGTGCAGCCAACGCAATTCACCGCATGCACCTTCACCAATATCGAAGGCGGGTTGCCTGCGGGGTTCTGAGGGAAAAGGGGTCACCATATCGCCGCTCCGCCAGACGAAATCCCGGCGCTGCAGACTGACGAATACTGCTCAAGGAGATGCAGTGCGGCTACATATTCCGTCTGTACTCCCCACCCACCTCATACAGCGCATGGCTGATCTGACCCAGCGAATGCGTCTTCACCGCTTCCATCAGCGAAGCAAACACATTCCGCCGCTCCCGCGCCGTCGCCTGCAGCGGCTTCAGGCTGCCACCCTCACCCCGCCCCTCTCCCGCCAGCGGGAGAGGGAGAACAGCGGAATTGCGGTTGGCTTGGAACGCCGCCACGTTGTCGATCTGCTGGCCCTTCTCGCTTTCCGTCGAGCGGATCAGTTCGATCTCGGTGGCGAC
>NZ_JADZDS010000116.1 GCF_020850895.1 Thermomonas sp.
AGATGGCGAAACACCAGCACGGTGGCGGCATCGCCCGCGATGAATTCGATTTGCGGAATGTCGCGGCGGCCGTCCATGCCGTCCACCAGCGCGGCCAGCGCATCCAGCTTGAAGCCCAACTGCGGCACCACGGTGTGGCATTCGCGCAGGTCGGCAACGAAGCGCGGGTCCAGTTCGCGAAAACCCACCAATGTCTTGTCTTTCTTTTCGACCCGACGCACCGACAGCCGACCCTTGCGACGGTAGCCCCAGCTGTCACCGCGCAGCGGCGGCAACACGCTGACGGGTGTGACGTGGCCGATGCGCTGCAGGTTGTCCAGCAACACGCGCTGCTTGGCTTCGATCTGTTTGGCTTCGGCCAGATGCTGCAGCACGCAGCCGGCGCACACGCCGAAATGCGGGCAGCGCGGTTGCACGCGATCCGGCGATGCAGTCAGCACGTCCAGCGTCCTGGCTTCATCGAAATGCTTGGAACGCGCCGTCTGCTGCACCAAGACGGTCTCGCCCGGCAATGCGCCCGCGACGAACACGGCCTTGCCGGTCTGGGCATGCGCCTGAGGCCAATGCGCGACGCCACGACCATCATGGCTGAGGTCGGTGACCTGTAGCGTTTGCGGGGATGGATCGAGCCTGGCCACGCGTGTCGAAAATCGGCGAATGGCTGGACATTGTCGCAGACTGGGACGCCACACGCGGTATCCTTGTTGTTTCGAGTGTCGCACCGGATTGACCGCATGCCCGCGTTGACCAGCCAGCTTGACCCACGCTCGCAAGACTTCCAGGACAACGTCGCCTTTCACCGTGAACTGGTGGCCGAGCTCGACCGTCGCCTCGCCCGTGCCGCCAATGGCGGTGGCGAGAAAGCGCGCAACAAGCACACCGAGCGCGGAAAATTGCTGGCCCGTGACCGCATCACCGCCCTGCTCGATCCCGGCTCGCCGTTCCTGGAAATCGCGCCGCTTGCCGCCGAGGGCATGTACGACGATGCCGCGCCTGCCGCCGGCATGGTCTGCGGCATCGGCCGCGTCTGCGGGCAGGAAGTGGTGATCGTCGCCAACGACGCCACCGTCAAGGGCGGCACCTATTTCCCGATCACGGTGAAGAAGCATCTGCGCGCGCAGGAAGTGGCGCGGGAGAACAAGCTGCCTTGCGTGTATCTGGTGGACTCCGGCGGCGCGTTCCTGCCGCTGCAGGACGAGGTGTTCCCGGACAAGGAGCATTTCGGCCGGATCTTCTACAACCAGGCACGACTGAGCGCCGAGAACATCCCGCAGATCGCGGTGGTGATGGGCTCGTGCACTGCCGGTGGCGCCTACGTGCCGGCGATGTGCGATGAATCGGTGATCGTGAAGGAACAGGGCACGATCTTCCTCGGCGGCCCGCCGCTGGTGAAAGCCGCCACCGGCGAGGTGGTGGATGCCGAAACCCTCGGTGGCGCCGACGTGCACACCGGCATCTCAGGCGTGGCAGACCACTACGCCGAAGACGACCGCCACGCACTGGAGATTGCGCGCGGGATCGTCTCCAGCCTCAACCGCAGGAAAGTCCTGCCGGTGGCCGTCCAGCCCGTGCGCGAACCGCTGTACGCCGCCGAAGAGCTGTACGGCATCGTGCCGAAGGATGCGCGCCGGCCGTTCGATATCCGCGAAGTCATCGCCCGCATCACCGATGGCAGCGAGTTGCAGGAGTTCAAGGCGCGCTACGGCAAGACCCTGGTCACCGGTTTCGCGCACCTGCATGGCTATCCGGTCGGCATCGTCGCCAACAACGGCATCCTGTTTTCGGAGAGCGCGCTCAAGGGCGCGCACTTCATCGAGCTGTGCAACCAACGCGGCATCCCGCTGGTGTTCCTGCAGAACATCACCGGCTTCATGGTCGGCAAGAAATACGAGCAGGCAGGCATCGCCAAGGACGGTGCCAAGATGGTGACCGCGGTGGCCTGCTCGCACGTGCCGAAGTTCACCATAGTGATCGGTGGGTCCTTCGGCGCCGGCAATTACGCGATGTGCGGCCGTGCCTACGGCGCACGCTTCCTGTGGATGTGGCCGAACGCACGCATCAGCGTGATGGGCGGCGAACAGGCCGCCAGCGTGCTGGCCACGGTCAGGCGCGACGGCATCGAGGCCAAGGGTGGCGCGTGGTCGCCCGAGGATGAAGCGATCTTCAAGGCGCCGATCCGGCAGCAGTACGAAGACCAGGGCAACCCGTACTACGCCACCGCCCGACTCTGGGACGACGGCATCATCGACCCGGCCGATACCCGCCGGGTGCTGGGGCTGGGCCTGTCGGCCAGTCTCAACGCGCCGATTGAGGCGCGCACCCGGTTTGGGGTGTTCCGGATGTAGATTGCACGCATTGCCAAGGGCTTGCGGCGTGCTTTTAGCCCATTCAGGCAACAATCTTCGACAAATCGGTGGTAGGCTCGGAAGTCCGCCCCCGAGGAGACTGTCCAATGGCCATCTGGAAAGATTCCACACCTTCCCCCAAGGCAAACGAACCAGCCCATGTCGACCCGCCGCGTCCACCCGCGACCGCCGAGCCGGCGCCGATCCTCGCATCCGCCCAAGCCCGTCCTGCAGACTCCGGGGCACGTGAATCGGTCATTGCGTCCGACCTGACCGTCGAAGGCAAGATCGAAGGCAGCGGACATGTGCGCATCGCAGGTCGCTTCAAGGGCGACATCAAGGTGCAGGGCAACCTGATCGTCGACAAAGGCGCCAAGGTGACGGCGGGTGCGATTGCCGCCAGCAAGGTGGCCCTGGCCGGTGAATTGGAAGGCAACATCTCCGGCGCACAGCATGTGGAACTGCTCAACTCCGGCGCCATCACCGGCGACGTCAAGGCGGGCAGCCTCACGGTGGCCCCCGGATCCCGCATCCGTGGCCACGTCGAATGCGGCTGGGGCAAGGAAGCTGCGCCTGCTGCCAGGCCGGAGGGCGGCTCGACTGCATGAGCAGTCCGCGCCCGGGCGCAGTGGGGGCAACCCGCAGCTGTCCGCACTGCAAGGTCACCATCCTCGAAAGCGCGCAGGTCTGCCCTGCGTGTCGTGGGCACTTGCGTTTCGATGCACCTGCCGAAGGCAGCGCGAAATTGGTGCCACTGCAGGTGGAGGGTAGCCTCAGCGGCACCCGCGACTCTGCATTCGAGTACACCGTGGTGGTGGTGGTTCGCGACGAACGCGGCAAGGAAATCAGCCGCCACGTCGCCGGGGTCGGGGCGGTGTTCCCGGGCGAGAACCGGGAATTCGTCGTCACTGTCGAAGCAGTGCCCGCACCACCCGATCGCCGCCGCGTGCGGCATTGATGCCATCGCGTCGAAGGATCGTCTCGACCACAACAGCAGCACCATTCGGCGACGTCGGAGCCGCGCAGGCCCCATCACCGCTATCATTGCGGACCGGGGACTGCAGATCGACGGATCCACGCATGACTTCAGCACTGAAACACTTTCGCGACGGCCCGACCGCACGCCTGCGGCTGTGCCGCCCGCAGGTGCACAACGCATTCGATGATCACCTCATCACCGAGTTGACCCAGGCGCTGGACGCCATCGGCACGGATGCTTCCGTGCGGGTGCTGGTGCTGGAGGCGGAGGGCCCCTCGTTTTCCGCCGGCGCCGACCTGAACTGGATGCGCGGCATGGCCGCCGCCAGCGAAGAGGCCAACCGCCAGGACTCGCTTGCCCTGGCGCGGCTGATGCGCACGCTGGACGAACTGCCCAAGCCCACCATCGCTGCCGTGCAAGGCGCGGCCTTTGGTGGCGGCGTCGGGCTGGTGGCCTGCTGCGATATCGCCATCGGCGCCTCGGAGGCGAAGTTCGGCCTGACCGAAAGCAGGCTCGGCCTGCTACCGGCGGTGATTTCGCCCTACGTCATCGCCGCGATCGGCCCGCGCCACGCCCGCCGTTATTTCGCCACCGCCGAAATCTTCGATGCCACCGAAGCGCAGCGCATCGGCCTGCTGCACAAGGTGGTCAACGCCACCGCGCTCGACAACGCCGTGCAACGACAGGTCGACCTGTTGCTCAATGCAGGTCCCAGCGCAAGCGCCAACGCGAAACGGCTGGTGCGCGATGTCGTCGCCCACTCCGACGGCGCACGACATGATGCACAGAACGCCGCGCTGATCGCTCGCCTGCGGGTTGCACCCGAAGGCCAGGAGGGCCTGTCGGCCTTCCTCGACAAGCGCAAGCCGAAATGGGCGCCTTGAAACACTCCCCTGCGCGGGGAGGGAGAAGAGCAGACGAGATGTTCGAGAAAATCCTCATCGCCAACCGGGGCGAAATCGCCTGCCGGGTGATCCGCACCGCACGTAAGCTCGGGGTTCGCACCGTCGCCGTGTTCTCCGAGGCAGACGCCGATGCGCAGCACGCGCGGCTGGCCGACGAAGCCCACCCGATCGGCGGCCCGCGCCCACAGGACAGCTATCTCCGCGGCGACGCCATCATTGCCGTGGCCAAGGCCAGCGGTGCCCAGGCCATCCACCCCGGCTACGGCTTTCTCAGTGAAAACGCGGATTTTGCCGACGCGGTTACGGCCGCGGGTCTTGTGTTCATCGGCCCGCCAGGCCATTCCATGCGCAAGATGGGCAGCAAGGCCGGGGCAAAGGATCTGATGGCGGCCGCCGGGGTGCCGGTGGTGCCCGGCTATACTGGCGAAGATCAACACCCGGAATTCTTGCAGCGGGAGGCCGACCGGATCGGCTATCCGCTGATGATCAAGGCCGCCTTCGGCGGCGGCGGCAAGGGCATGCGCATCGTGCGTAGCCGCGACGAATTCATCGCCCACCTGGAGAGCTGCCAGCGCGAAGCGAAGAACGCCTTTGGCCGCGACCGCGTGCTGCTGGAACGCTACATCGAACACCCGCGCCACATCGAATTCCAGATCTTCGCCGACGCCCACGGCCACGCCATCCACTTGGGCGAGCGCGAATGCTCGGCGCAGCGCCGCTACCAGAAAGTGCTGGAAGAATCGCCTTCACCCTTCCTCACCCCTGACCTGCGGGCACGGATGGGTGCGGCGGCGGTGCTGGCCGCGCGCGCCATCGACTACCGCAATGCCGGAACGGTCGAGTTCATCGTCGGCGCCAATGGCGATTTCCACTTCATGGAAATCAACACCCGATTGCAGGTCGAGCACCCGGTGACGGAAGAAGTGACGGGCCTGGACCTGGTGGAATGGCAACTGCGGGTGGCGGCCGGCGAACCGCTGCCGCTGAGCCAGGAGCAGATCGTCCAGCGCGGCCATGCCATCGAGGTGCGGCTGTACGCGGAAGACCCGGATGCCGGCTTCCTGCCCGGTTCCGGCACGCTGGAGACGCTGCAACTGCCGCTTCCCTCACGGCAGGTGCGGATCGAGTCCGGGGTGATCGAAGGCGATACGGTGACGATCTTCTACGATCCGATGATCGCCAAACTCGTGGCCTGGGACGAAGACCGCCCGCGCGCGCTGGCGCGACTGCGCGAGGCGCTGGTGCAGTGCCGCGTGCGCGGCCCGAAATCCAACGTCGCCTTCCTCGAACGCCTGGTGCGCCACCCGGCCATCGTCGGCGCGACCATCGACACTGGCTACCTCGACCGCCACCTCGAGGAATTCTTCGCGCCGGTCGAGGACGATCCACAGCTGCTGCTGGCGGCCGCTGTCGTGGTATTGCTGCAACAGGAGGCGGATGCCAGTGCTGCGGTCGCGACGGATCCCAGCTCGCCCTGGAGCGCACGGGATGGCTGGCGACTGGGCGCGGCAGCCGCACGCCGCCTCGACCTCGAGCACGACGGCAAGGAAGTCACCCTGCTGGCCACGGGCAGCGCGGGCCACTACGCCATCACCATCGGCGACGCCAGCCATGCCATCGACGGCGCACGCTTTTCCGGCGGCGTTGCCAGCCTGCGCATCGACGGGCAAATGCGGCAGTTCCACGCCGCCACGTCCGGCCCATTCGTCGAAGTCCACGACGGCCGGTGCCGCCTGCGCCTGCACAGTTCGAACGGCCCGCGCCGTGACGTCGGCGGCAACGCCAGCGACGAGCACCGCATCCGCGCACCGATGCCGGGTCGGGTGGTCCTCGTCAAGGCCAACTCCGGCGCTGCGCTGAACGCCGGCGATGTGGTATTGGTGCTGGAAGCCATGAAGATGGAGCTGGCACTCAAGGCCCCGCGCGATGGCGTGATCGCGGATGTCCGCGTTCAAGCCGGCGAATTCGTGGAAGCCGACGCCATCCTGGCAACCCTGGAGCAATGACGATGCGCCCACTGGTCTGGCTGTTGCTGTTGAGCTTCACCTTCCTCGGCGGCTGCTCAACCACCCTGTTCGAGTCACTGCCGATTGGGGCAACCACGGAATGCGACCCGGCCTGGGTTGGACGCTGGAAGGCACTCGACCCGAAGAACGAGAATGTTGCTGAAGCGCCCGAAATCTCCGAGATCACAGCCGACTGCAGGATCATCGGGAAGGACGGCACGTCCAAGCTCATGGCTCTGTCCGTGATCGAGAGCCGCGCAGGACGCTTCATCGACGTGCGCAACGAGTCCGGGAAAATGGACTGCCTGGAAGGTGACGATCGCTACTGCGGTCATTTCCTGGTGCGCTACGAGGTCGAGAGCAACAGGATTCGCGTGTACTTTCCCGATCATGCACGCATTTCCGAGGCCATTGCCAAGAGCCAGGTCAACGGTTACCGCTCGCAACAATCCCCACTGCGCCAACGTGAATCCAACCCCGTTTACTCCAACTTCATCGCCGGCAACCCCGAGCAGATCACGCGGATCCTGCTCAGCCATCCGGAATTTTTCGAGGCCCAGCCCACGCTGGAGTTGGAGCGGGTAGCGGATGCCGCCGCAACCCATCCCGCGCAAGCGCCTCCGCCCACCAACGCGGCCGCGAAACCCGCGGCCGCGGTTCCGGAACAAGGACAATGAGCAGCGGCCTCCCCGATCGAGTGCGGATCGTCGAAGTCGGTCCGCGCGACGGCTTGCAAAACGAAGGCATCGACATCGGAACCGCGGCCAAGATCGCGCTGATCGACCGACTCTCGCACACCGGACTGCGCAGCATCGAGGCCACCGCCTTCGTCAGCCCCAAATGGGTGCCGCAGATGGCTGACGCCTCCGAAGTATTTGCCGGGATCACCCGCGCACCCGGGGTCGCCTATCCGGTGCTCACGCCCAACCTGCAGGGCTACGAGCGCGCACGTGCAGCAGGCGCGACCGAAGTCGCGGTGTTCACCGCCGCGTCGGACGCTTTCAACCGCAGGAACACCAACGCCGGCATCGACGAATCCCTGCAGCGTTTTTCGCCGCTCCTGGACCGCGCGCTTGCCGATGGCGTGAAGGTGCGTGGCTATGTCTCCACCGTGCTCGGTTGTCCCTACCAGGGCGAGGTGCCACTGGCCGACGTCGTGCGCGTTGCCAAGGCACTGCACGACATGGGCTGCTACGAGGTTTCACTGGGCGACACCATCGGCGTCGGCACGCCGGGCAAGGCACGGGCAATGCTGCGGGCGGTTGCTGCGGAGGTGCCGATGGACGCACTGGCAGTGCACTTCCACGACACCTATGGCCAGGGGTTGGCCAATCTCCTAGCCTGCCTTGAAGAAGGCGTCGCGGTGGTCGATAGCGCGGTGTCCGGCGCTGGCGGCTGCCCCTACGCCAAGGGCGCCACCGGCAACGTGGCCAGCGAGGACGTGGTCTACATGCTGCACGGCCTGGGCATCCACACCGGTGTCGACCTCGAGGCGCTTGCCGACACCGGGCGCTGGCTGGCTGGCTTGCTTGGACGCGAGACCCGCAGCAGAGTCGGCAAGGCGCTGGCCACGCGATGAGCGCACGCACGCCACCGACGTCGCGGAAGCCGGCGCAGCGAAAGCCGCCCGACCCCGGGGCCTTGGCATCGGCGCTTGCCCAGTCGGCCACCGATGCAGGCGTGCCAGCACGCCTGCGCACCCTGCTGCGCAAGGCCGCCATGGCGCTGAGAGACCGACCGACCGCCCCTTCCGCACAGCGGTTCGAACACCGGGCCTTCCTCGACGCAATCCCCGATCCAACCCTGATCCTCTCCCGCGACGGCATCATCCTCGACGCCAACAGCGCCAGCCAAGCGACCCACGGGCGCTCGCGCGACGAATTGATCGGCCACCATGTCAGCCTCCTCAATCCCAGCCTGCAGGCCGATTTCCTGGCACCCGTACTGGAGGCAATCGACCAAGGTCAGACCCATATCGCGCAGACGGTCAACGCCCGCGCCGACAGCACCCGATTCCCGGTGGAAGTGCATTCGGCCGGGCTGCACCTCGACGGCCGCGATGCCATCCTCGCCATCGCCCGCGAGTTGGGCGCGCGGATCGAGGCGGAAGCCCGCCACATGGCCCTGGCCGACGCCATCGACAGGGCCATCACCCTGCACGATCGCAGCGGGCGCGTGCTGTACATGAATCCGGCGACAGTGCGCACCTACGGGCTGCCTGTCGACAGCCACGGCCACCCGAAACTGGACCCAGCCGATTGGACCCTGATCGACGGCAGCGGCCAAGTCCTTGCCCCCGCCGACTACCCGCTGACGCGGGCGCTGCGCGACGGAATCACCATCAACAGCACCATCCTCGGGCTGTACCAGCACAGCAGCCAGCGCCTGGGTTGGCTTTCGATCACCGTGGTACCGCAGTTCTCTCCCGGCTCGACCCACCCCGATGGTGCCCTGATGCTGGGCAGCGACATCACCGCCCTGCAGCGCGACAAGGCCTTGTTCGCACGCGTGCAGGAGTTGGCCGAGATCGGCGGCTGGCAATGGGATCGTCCGAGCGGAGCGCTGTACCTGACCAGCGAATCGAAGCGCATCCTGCGCCGACGCCATGCCCCGGACACCATGGCCGGCCTGCTGGCCTGCCTGGACGAGCCCGACCGCAAGCGCCTGCACAAGACCCTCAAGTCGATCCGCGGCGACACCGGGTTCGATCTCGACCTGCGCGGCCACACCGCACGGGCGGTCCCGTTCTGGGTACGGATGATCGGTGAACCCGATCCCTTCGACCCCGGCCGCAACCGCTTGGCCGGCACCCTGCAGGACATCACCGAAAGCAAGCGCGCCGAAGAAGCGTTGCGTGCCCAAGCGCAAACCGATGCGCTGACCGGGCTGCTCAACCGTGACGCGATCCTCGAGCACATCCGCAGCGCCCTGCACGTGCGCGGCGATCCGGACCTCGCCGTGCTCTACATCGACCTCGACCGCTTCAAGATCGTCAATGACGTGCTCGGCCATGATGCCGGCGACCAGTTGTTGGTCGATGTCGCCAAACGCCTGCAAGCGGCGGTCGGCGAGGAAGGCGTGACTGCCCGTTTCGGCGGCGATGAATTCCTGGTCGCGTGCCGGATCAAGGCGGATCGCGATCGTCCGCAACGGTTGGCACGCCAGATCCAGGAAGCGTTCACCGCGCCGTTCCAACTCGGCGGCACGGATTTCGGGGTGAGCGCGAGCATCGGCCTGGCGCATGCCCCAACGGATGGCAGAACGCCAAAACGCCTGATCCAGAGCGCCGATGTCGCCATGTATGCCAGCAAACGCAAGCGACACAGCGGCGTGCAGGCGTTCACCCCGGCGCTGGAAAAGGCGCAGCAGGAACGCCTGCAGATCGAAACCCGCCTGCGTCGGGCACTGGACAACGGCGAATTCCACCTCGCCTACCAGCCGCAGGTCGATCTACGCAGCGGCCGCATCCTCCACGCGGAAGCGCTGCTGCGCTGGTGCAACCCGGAACTGGGCGCGGTGGCGCCGGAGCGCTTCATCGATCTCGCGGAAAACACCGGGGACGTGGTTCGGATCGGCCACTGGGCGCTGCTGCAAGCCTGTACCCAGATGCGACGCTGGCTGGACCAGGGCCTTCCGATCCAGCGCATCGCTGTGAACGTATCCTTCCGCCAGTTCGTCGGCGAAGACCTGGTCGCCAGCGTCCGCGGGATGCTCGAAGAGGCGAAACTGCCCGGTCACGCGCTGGAACTGGAAATCACCGAACGGGTGCTGGTGGAGGACAGCCACGACGCCACGCTGGTGTTCGAGGGGTTGCGCAGCCTCGGCGTGCGGCTGACCATCGACGATTTCGGCGAGGGTTACAGCGCGCTCAACTACCTGCGTCGGCTGCCCATCCACGGCATCAAGCTGAGCCAGATCTTCGTCCGTGGCGTCCCTGGCAACAAATCCGACGTGGCGATCTGCGAAGCCGTGACCGGCGTGGCCCGCAGCCTCGGGCTGGAAGTGATCGCCGAAGGCATCGAAACCGACGCCCAGCGGGATTTCCTGCTCCGGCTCGGGGTCAGCACCGGACAGGGCTACCTGTTCATGCCCGCACTGGCGCCGGGAGAATTGGCCAAGCGCGTCCTGGCACAGCAGGATTGAGCCATGCCGCAGGGTGACGCGTTCGTGCTGCGACCGATCCGGTCAAGCGACGATGCCGCCGTCGCCGCGATCATCCGCGCGGTCATGCCGTCGTTCGGTGCTTGCGGTGATGGCTTCGCGATCAATGATCCCGAAGTGGATTGGATGAGCCGCGCGTATGCGCCTCCTCGGCATGCCTATTTCGTTGTCGAACGCGACGGCCGCGTGCTGGGTGGCGCGGGGGTCGCGCCGCTTGCAGGCGCAGACGCCAGCATTTGCGAACTTCGCAAGATGTATTTCCTACCGGAAGCGCGCGGCATCGGTGCCGGCACCGCGATGATGACCCGCTGCCTGGAAGCCGCCCGTGGCTTCGGCTTCAGCCAGTGCTATCTGGAAACCCTGACCGGCATGGACGCCGCGATGCGGCTGTACGAACGCAGCGGCTTCCAGCGCATCGATGCCCCGCTCGGCGCAACCGGCCATGGTGGTTGCGATCGATTCTACCGACTGGTGCTGTAGCCGCAGGACGCGATGGGCATCGGCGGCATCGGCTAAAATTGCCGTTTTCCCCTGCAGGACCTCCCATGCAACTTTCCAACGTCCGCGCCGTCATCACCGGTGGCGTGTCCGGCCTCGGTTTCGCGACCGCGCAACACCTGGTCAAGCATGGCGGCAAGGTCGCCCTGTTCGATGTCAATGCCGACAAGGGCGCCGAGGCCATCGCGACGTTGGGGGCCGACAATGCCAGCTTCTTCCAGACCGACGTCGGTGATGAGGAGTTGGTGGCCGCCAATGTCGCGGCTGCCAAAGCCGCACTGGGTGGCCTGAACGTCGCGATCAACTGCGCCGGCATCCTCGGCGCCGGGCGCGTGCTCGGCAAGACCGGCTCGATGCCACTGGCGCAGTTCCGTACCACGGTGCTGGTGAACCTGGTCGGCAGCTTCAACGTCGCCAAGGCCTGCGCCGATCTGATGCAGCACAACGAAGCCGGTGACGACGGCGAGCGTGGCGTGATCGTCAACACCGCCTCGGTGGCCGCCTTTGAGGGCCAGATCGGCCAGGCCGCGTATTCGGCCAGCAAGGGCGGCGTGGTCGGCATGACCCTGCCGATGGCGCGCGAACTGGCGCGCTTCGGCATCCGGGTGATGACGGTCGCACCCGGCGTGTTCTGGACGCCGATGGTGGATGGCATGCCCGAAGCCGTGCGCACCTCGCTGGAAGCGACGATCCCCTTCCCCGCGCGCCTCGGCCAGCCGGCCGAGTACGCCGACCTTGTCGCCTACATCCTCGGCAACACCTACCTCAACGGCGAAACCATCCGTCTCGATGGCGCCACCCGGCTGGCGCCGAAGTGATCGATTCCGGCTCCCGCGCGGAGCGCTGGGTCGCCACGCGCTGGCCCGCGATCCGTGCACGCGGCCTGTGGCATTTCGTGCTGCTGCGCGGCGTGCTGTTCTGGGGCGGGCTGATGTTCGTGGCGATGCTGGTGATGATGGCGATGAAGTTCGGCATCACCCATCCGCGCTTCCCCTTGCTGGTCGGCGTTGATGCCGGCCTGTGTCTGGTCGGCGGCCTCGTGTGGGGCCTGTCGACCTGGTTCCTCAACGAGCGCCTCCATCGCGTGCTCCTCACTTCGAAAAGACTCCCATGAAGGCCTACGACATCAAGAAAGGCAACGTCGTCGAACACAACGGCAGCGTGTACCAGATCCGCGACATCGAGCGCAGCAGCCCGCAGGGGCGCGGCGGCAACGTCCGCTTCCGCTTCGTGATGTACGCGATCCCCGGCGGTGCCAAACTCGACGCCAGCTTCGACGGCGACGACGACCTGCGTGAAGTGGACATGAGCCGGCGCCAGGCCACCTTCTCGTACAAGGACGGCGAAGCCTTCGTGTTCATGGACGACGAGGACTACACCCCCTACACGCTGGATGCCGACGCCGTGGGCGAGGCCGCCGGCTACATCACCGATGGCCTGACCGGCATCTACGTGCAGCTGATCGAAGATGCGCCGGTGGCCATCCAACTGCCGCAAAGCGTGGCACTGGAAGTCATCGAAACCCCGCCCGAGCTCAAGGGCGGCACCGCCACCAAGCGCCCCAAACCAGCCAAGCTGTCCACCGGAATCGAGATCATGGTGCCCGAATACATCGGCAGCGGCGAGAAGGTGTGGGTGAACACCACCACCGGGGAATTCGCGGGCCGCGCGGAGTAAGCCGCTCCCCTCCCCACGAGCGCGATTCGTCACCCCGGCGCAGGCCAGGGTCCATTTGCCTTTCCCGGAACGGTGAAGATCAAGACGGATGCCGGCTTGCGCCGGCATGACGGATCAGGCAGGCCGGATTGCCGTGGCCGCAGGCGCGAAGTCAAGGAGGAGATGCCGGTCGCAGGCCGGCATCGGGGGACATGAGCGCCAGCGGCCACGGCAATCCGGCCTTGCGATTCACTCGCCCCCGCCCTCATCCGCCGCTGCGCGCCACCTTCCCCCGAAGAGAGAAGGAAAACACCCGCCTACACCAGCCGCCCCGCCTCCAGCCGCAGCACCCGATCGGCCAGCGCCAGGCTGGCCGGGCGGTGGGTGATCATGATCACCGTGCGCTGGGCGAGGATGTCGCGGCAGGCCTCGATGAACTCCACCTCACCGTCCGGATCGAACATCGCGGTGGCCTCATCGAGGATCAGGATGGCCGGATCGCGCAGCAGCGCGCGCGCCAGCGCGATTCGCTGGCGCTGCCCGCCCGACAGCCGCACGCCCTGGTCGCCGATCACGGTGGCGTAGCCCTGCGGCAAGCCCGCGATGAAATCGTGCGCCCGCGCCGCGTGGGCGGCGCGCTCGATGGCGTCCTGCGTCGCATCGCTGCGTCCGTAGGCGATGTTCTCGCGCACCGTGGCATTGAACAGCAGTACCTGCTGCGCCACCAGCCCGATCTGATTGCGCAGCGCCTGCAGCCGGAAATCCTGCACGGCGATCCCGCCGATCGTCACCTGCCCGCCCTGCGGCTCCACCAGCCGCAGCAGCAGGTGCACCAGCGTGCTCTTGCCAGCGCCGTTGACTCCGGTCAGCGCCACCGTCTCGCCCGCGCGAATGGTCAGACCCAGCCCGCGAAACAGCGGCTCACGGCCGGGATAGGTGAAATCCACGCCGGCATACACGATGTCGCCCTGCGCAGGCACCTGCGTCTGCGTGCCTTCGTCCACCTCGGGCTGCGCCGCCAGCGCATCGGACAGCCGCCGCAGCGAACCCATCGCCGCCATCGTGCTGCCGTACACCGAGGCCAGGCTGCCCACCGGTCCCACCAGCACCATCCCGTACAGGAACACGCTGACCAGCTCACCCATCCGCATCCCGTCGCTGAGCACCAGATGGCCCCCCAAGCCCAGCAGCAGCAGGATCGCGCCGGCGCCGATCACGTAGACCGCCGGATGGATCGCCCCCTGCAACTGCGCCAGCCGCAGATCGGTCCGGTACACCGCATCGGCACGCTGGCGGAAGTTCAGATCCTCGGCCGGCTCGGTTCCGAACGCCTTGATCAGGGCCAGCGCTTCCAGGTTCTGCTCGGCCAGTGAAGACTGGTCGGCCCAGGCCTGAGCCGAAGCGAATGACATCGGTCGCAGCTTGCGCCCGACCAGCTTCAGCGCCAGGAACATCAGCGGCATCAACACCGCCACCGTCACCGCGATCAGTGGCGCCAAGTGCAACATCATCGCCAGCGCGCCGACCAGGGTGAACAGCAGCGGCAGCAGCGACAGCAAGGTGCCGGTCACATAGCCGCCAATCCGCACGATGTCACCGTACAGCAGCGCCAGCACGTCGCCGCGCTGGCGCGCGTTGTGCCACTCCAGTGGCAGGGACTGCAAATGCGCGTACAGCTCGGCGCCGGCATCGGCCTGCAGCCGCCCGGACACCTTCTGCAGTTGGATCGCCGTGACGTAGCCCAGCCCCTGCTGGGCGCAGATCAGCCCGAACAGCAGCCACAGCAGGCCGCCCAGATGCTGGTTGAGCAACAACCGATCGGTCAGCACCCCGCCCAGCCACGGCTGCACCAGCGTCGCCGCGCTCTGGACCAGCATCAACCCCAGCGCCAGCAACAGCGCCGGCCGATGCGGGCGCAGCCAGGCCAGCAATCGGGTACGGGTCAACGCCCGCGCGGCGGCCTCGGATCCGGCGCGTCCGGCATCCGGTGTCGCTTCACCCGGCGATGTCCCGGTTGCTTCCCCTTGTCCCCGCATGTCCCCTCGCCTACCCTAGTTGCCCCACGCCCAGCCCCACCAGCATGACCGCAAGCCCCGCTCCCGTCACCCTTGCCCAGCGCGCCAGCATTTCCGACGAGGTCCTCGCCCAGGCGGTCGGCGACGAGGTCGTGCTGCTGGATCTGGCCGGCGAACGCTATTTCGGGCTGGATCCGGTCGGCACCCGGATCTGGGACCTGCTGCCCGACAGCCCGGACCTGGCCAGCGTGCTGGCGCAATTGTGCGCCGAGTTCGATGCCCCGCAGGCGCAGATCGAAGCCGACCTGCTGGCACTGATCGCCGCCCTGCGCGAGGCCGGCCTGGTCACGGTGGACTGACCGATGGGCCGCCGGCTGGCCGGCTGGCGCGCGCTGAACTGGCGCGAACGCGGCCTGCTGGCCCTGTGCGCGCTCGGCTTGACCGGCATCCACGCCGCGCTGGCCCTGCTGGGCTACCGCCGCACCCGCCGCGCCGTCGAAGCGCTGAGCCGCCGCCATGCACCACACGCCGCCAGCCCAGGAGACGTGGCCGCCGCGCAGCGCTTGGCCCGGTTGGCCGCCATCGCCGGACGTCACGGCGCGGTTGAAGCCACCTGCCTGCGCCAATCCCTACTGGTCTACGGCGCCCTGCGCAGCCGCGGGCTGGTACCACGCCTGCACCTAGGCCTCAAGCCCGCGGACGGCCCGCTCCAAGCCCACGCCTGGGTGGAACTGGACGGCCAGCGGCTGCTGCCGGGGGATGACGAACATGAGGTATTCCACCCACTCCGCCGCAAGCCCCGAGATGAGACCCGCAAGGACCGCCCCATCGTCGATTGAAACAGGTCTAGGCAACTTGCGAATCGCACAGCCAAAGCGTGCTGATGCCGCCACCCGCCCGAGGTGATGCCCATGGATCCATGTTATAGACCGTCTTCCCGCCGCCATTCACGCCGTGCTCACGGCCAGGCCAGCGCTGGTGATCTATGGCAATGTGCGCACCTTGACGGCCTCGGAAAGCGGCACGACCGTCGAGTTGGGAGTGGAAGTCTTCCAGCCCGTGACCACGCGGAAAGCCTGCGACTAGCCGCAGAGAGGTTCCGTTCCAGCGGTCCGAGGCCGCAGCGCGGATGGCTTCGGCCTCCGGGCCAACACGGCACCAGGCACTGAAAAGCCGCTTGCAATCGCACGCAAAATGCATTTAAACTGCGCGCGAGTTGGGCTGAAAACCTTCAGGGGCTTGCGCGATGGAACACGCAACTGGCAAACAATCGCAGAAGAAATCCTACGTGACACCGCACCTGAGGCTGTACGGAAGTGTGTTGGCCTTGACGGCCGGTGGCACAGGGCCGACAGTCGAAACGGGCATGGTTGGCCCGCCGGGTATGCCGGGTAACTGCTACGACGGCATGAATTTGGGCGGACTGACCATCAGAAAGCACTGTTTATAACTGTCAAGCCTATTCACATCAGGTTCTCGGATTAAGAAATTTTTAGGATCCTGATGTCTGCCATCTGACCCGCCCACCCCTCGCCAGTTCATGACAGGCCTTCCCGCGCCGCGCTACGCGGGCTACCCTCTGTCAACCGAGATTCCACTCGCGGCGCTGTGCGCGGACACCAGTGACAGTTGCACCAGTCGGGTGCCGCTCAAGGTCTATCGACAATCGAATCCGGCAGCTGTATCCAGCGGCCCCGTGCGTTGGCGCCACATATGGCACGATGACGGCGGACGCGTGGGTCTTCAGGTCACAATGCTTGCCCACGAACCCGGATGCGCGAACACACGCTATCTGCTGCGTGCGCCCGAACAGGCGGATTTCATCATTGATCCGGGCGAAGGCCGCATCGAAGTCGTCGTACCGGCAGCGCTGGCTCAAAACACGCTGGAACACCTATTGCTGGATCAGGCCCTGCCTCGCCTACTGGCGGGGCGTGGCCATCTGGTGGCGCATGCCAGCGTCGTCCAGCTATCACAAGGTGCCGTTGCGTTCATTGGTCGCAGCGGATGGGGCAAATCCACTCTCGCCGCACTCCTGCACCGTCGTGGCTTCCCGGCACTGTGTGATGACTGTGCACTGTTCGAGCGGCAGGGCGACACGGTCTATGCCATCCCAAGTTATCCCGGACTGCGCCTGTTCGAGGACAGCATCGAACAGTCATTGGGCACCGAAACACTGTTCAGCCCGGTGTCCGACTACAGCTACAAGCAGAGGATCATCGAAATCGGCCGTGATGCTGCGCTGGAAGGGCCGCGCCCGCTGGCTGCCATTTGTGTTTTGGGTGCGCCCGATCCCGCCATCACCATTCCATCCATCGCACCGATCAGCGCGGCGGCAGCCTGCATGGCGATCATCGAGCACGGGTTTCGCCTCGACCCCAGCGACTCGACATTGACCGCGCGCCAGCTTGCCCAGGCCAGCGCGGTCGCGCACGCGGTTTCCGCCTACGCGCTGACCTACCCGCGCGACTTCGCCAGTCAGGATGCACTGGTTGCAACCCTGCTCTCCCGGTTCAACGCTTCCCGAAAGGATGCTCCATGAGTCATGCCGATGCATATTCCCTGATTGCTTACGGCAATATGGTCGAGGACGACACGCGATTTGCGCCCTGGCACGAAGCGCTACGTCGGCATGTTCATGCTGGGACCACGGTGCTGGACTTGGGCACCGGCCCCGGCATCATGGCCTTCCTTGCCAGCCAGCTCGGCGCACGCAAGGTCTACGCCATCGAGCCCGATTCGAGCATTGAAGTCGCAAAGCTGTGCGCAGCCGGTATTCCCGGCGCCGAACGGATCGAATGGATCCGCGGCCTGTCCACCGAGGTCGAACTGCCCGAGCCCGTGGACCTCGTGGTTGGCGATCTGCACGGAAACCTGCCGTTCTACACCGGAAACATCGCCGCAATGGCCGATGCGCGCCGTCGACTTTTGCGGCCCGGAGGAATCTTGCTGCCATCCCATGACACGCTCTACGCGGTGCCCGCCTCGGCCCCTTGGGAAGTCGCGTCGATCGACGCGCCTTGGCGCAGCAATGCGTTGCAATTGGACCTGACCCCCGCCCTGCCATGGCTGCTCAATGGGTTCTGGCGAGCCCGTGGTGAACCAACCGACGCCGAACACCTTCTTGCCGATGTGAAGCGCTGGGGTTGCGTGGACTACCGCGCCGAAGTCGAGAACCGTGGCCTGGACGCCACGCTTGACTGGACGTTTGAGCGTGCGGGCCAGGTCGATGGTATGTATGTGTGGTTCGATGGCGAAGTGGATGCAGGGCTTGGTTTCAGCAACTCGCCGTTATTGCCTGAACTGGTATACGGCCGCACCTTTTTCCCGTTGGAACACACGGTTGCGGTCCAAATCGGCGACACCATGCGCACGCGGCTGGGCGTCCACCGTCTGCACGACAACTGGGTCTTCCGCTGGGACACGTGCATCAATGGCGCGGACGGTCAGGCCTTGGCCGCATTCCGACAATCAACGGCTCGCCTCTTGCCGGGAGGCGTCGATGCCTTGCGTAAATCCGAAGTTGGTCACATGCCAACGTTAGACGAAGCCGGACAAATCCAGCTGGAAATTCTCCGCCGCATGGACGGAAGCAAAACGCTGGCTGAAATCGCCCGCATCCTGCTGGATCGTTTCCCGAACAAATTCCGCAACAACTTCGACCGTGCGCTGGCGGCCGTGGCGTCTTGTGCACGCCAGTACAGCTGAGCGATAAGTCCCATCGGCACGCACGCCGGATGCAGGTCGGTCAATCGATCTGCAATTGATATCGCTCCATCCATCCGGCCAGGGTTGCCAGATCAAACAGGGTATCGCCAGCCTGCGCAATGGCCGCATCGGGGTTTGCATTCCAATCACGGCGCAACCGCCCAACGGCATCGGCATCGACCACGCCCTGCAGTCGCTCCCGAGCGCTGGCCAACAGCTTCGACACGCCTTCCGGCGCGGCCTTGAGCAGCATCGGCCCGAGCGCAGCGCCGAGGTGTGATTTCCCCGAATACCACGCCACGTTCGCGCCAAGCTGCGGTGCACATGCCGCGCGTGCAACCCACTTTGTCCAACCGTCGCGGGCCAGGAACTCCTCGGGCAAGTCCAGGAAAAAATCCACGACCCGTTGATCGCACCACGGGTGCCAGGCCTCGATTCCAAAATGTCCAAAGGTGCGATCGGTGCCTTCCATGGCACGCTGAAAGCCTGGATTCGCCCAGTCCCAGGCGATCTGCTCGCGCCTCGAAAGATCGGCGCGACGTTTACGCGTCGCGAGCGCCGCATCCAGCCTTCGCTCGCCCAGTTGCAGGCGTTTAGAAAACGACGGGTCAAGCCATTCACCGGTATCGCGTTCAGAAGCTAGGCGATAGCGTTTTTGATAGCGCCAACGCGCCAAGGATTCAGGCTGCCACTCCGCCGCCACGCCATGCATCAGAATGCGCCAAGATGACAAACCTTGAAGGTAGGTATTGACACTGCTGGCCAAGCGCGCTTCTCGCAGTGCCCGCAAAGGCCGACCCGCGGCTAGCATGGCTCCGGCCAGACTGGCCCTTGAGGACATCACCACATCCCCGTCAGCACCATCCATGAACACACGGGAATCTTGGTCGTGCGCAAGCAGGCAACCCAAGCGGGCATACAGCAACGAATTGTCGATTGGGTGCGCGGCATTCCAAACCTGTGTCAGCAATTCGGAAAACACGGGCTGCGAAGTCAGGTTCTCGATGGGCACCTGCATTCCGTCCGAACCCGCATGCAGTTTCAGGATATTTCGGGTTTCGCTTGAAATCGGGTCGACGGCTTCAACCAAAGAGTGCAAACGCAGCGGAGAACTCCCGGGTTGTGGATGCAGCCGTCGCACCGATGCCAGCACGCTGCCCGAGTCAATTCCTCCGCTGAGCAACAGCGTGGCGCGCGAGAGCCCACGCAAGCGGCTGCGGGTGGCAGCGTCGAAGACATCGATGAATCCGTCGATTGCTTCCTTGGGGTCGGTCAATGGCGCAGACTGGGGGGCCGGCAACTGCCAGTAGGGCATGGCCTTCCATGTCCCGTCCGAGCTCGCCTGGCCCATCCAGCCTGCGCGCAACCGGCGCACGTCGCGATAAAAGGTCTTTTCCTGATCCTCAAACTCAAACCCATCGGCAAGCAGATAGGCCAGCGCATCCGTTTCACAGACGCGAGAAATGCCTTCCAGCCCAAGCAAGGCCTCCGGCTCGGAAGCAAACGCTAGTTGTTGGTTGGATCGTGCGAAAAACAGCGGACGGACGCCAACCCGGTCACGCAGCAGATGCAGCCTGCGTTCTTCGCGGTCCCAGGCCGCAAACGCAAAATCGCCGACGATGTGGCGCCAGAATTCACTTCCCCAGCGCTGCCAAGCCAGCGCGAACAACTGCGCATCGCCCGTGCTTGCCAGCTGCGCGGGATCCAAGCCCAGGGCACGCCCCAGCCCATCGCGATCATCGACACGCCCATCCACCGCCACCAGCCAGCGCGCACCGAGCCGGATGGGTTGACGTTCCAGCGCAGACTCTGCGGTTGTGTGCAAGGCACCATGCGCCAATGCGAAACAACCGTCGTCTCCCACCCCCACGCCATGCGGCGCACGGTGGGCCAGTCCATCAATGACATGTCGCAGCGCAGGCAAGGCATCCGTACGCCCGCCCAACCGCAACACCCCGGCGATTGCCGCCATGTGCCTCTACTCCCGAGTCAGTGCCAGATGCGGCTGCCGCCATCGCCAAAACAGGGATGCCACCTCCCTGCGGCGAAAGCTGCGGAACGCAGCATCGCTCCACCCTCGCCAAAACCCAGCCCGCACGCGAGAATGCAGGTTTACACGCGCTCATTTCGCAAGCAATGGATTTCTACCGTTTCATGGCAGCCAAGGCGGCGCTGGAACAACGCGCTCTTGCAAAATCCACTGCCGAAACGGCCGTCTCGGTAGCCTGCGCCGTGCCGGTGCAGGCTACCGAGGGTGCTGAAGCATGCCATGCGCTGGCGCGTTCCCACCTCCAACAGGGCAACCGGGATGCGGCAGCGGCTGCGTGGCAACAGGCCCTCAGCTTCCCCATCAACGACCTCGTGCTGCTGGATGCCATTGCCCAAGGCTTGCGCGACCTCGGGCGTGATCCGCTTGCCCGAATGGACATGGCGCAAGGCGTCAGTCCGTTGAACCAGACCACTGCATGGCAGGCGGTTTGCCTTTCCGTACTGCGCCAGGACTGGACCGCTGTCCTTCCCGCACTGCAGGACGCATGTGACAGCCATCCCGCCTGCATCCGACGGGCCAACAACCTCGCGTATGCCCTGCGCCAACTCGGACGCGATGCGCAGGCAAACTGCATCATCGGTTCAGCCCAGCTTGAGTCCGGAAACTACGGCCTTGCCGCTGAGGCCTTCGCTGCTGCAACGCCCGAGGCCGTGCAGGTACCTGAATTCCTTTCCAGGGCAATTCTGGCCCTGCGCTACACCAATGGTGAAGCAAAGGCGTTGCAACTGGCCCGATCTTCGGCCGAGCTGGGACGCTGCAATGAAGCTGCGCGGATTCAGTGGGCAAATACGCTGACGGATTTGCATCGCGTCGAGGAAGCGCGCGCCGTGCTGCGGGCCGCTGCGGAAGAAACTGGCCAGTGGAAGCTTCGGCTCCAATCCGAACTGATCCTGCCCCAGGTTGCCGCGTCCATCGAAGAAATTGCGCGCGCCGACGCCCATGCTTGCAGTTACATCCGCCAACTCGAACAGATGGCACTGCCCGCAGGCGAAGATACGCTGACCGATCTGTATACATCGTTGGAGCCGAATTTCTATCTCGGCTACCGAAGCGAACCGAACATCGATCCCATCCGCTGCTTCGGCAGGTTTGTTTCACGGGTGGCCGCCGCCCGTTTTCCGCAGTACGGTTTCCCCCCTCAGCGCAGAGACACCGATGGCCGCCGGCTTCGGATCGGCTATGCCAGCTGCTATCTGGTCAACCATACGATCACCCGCCATTTTGCCGGATGGTTCGAACACGCAAATCGGCACGAATTTGAAATCCACATGTTCCCGTTTGCGGCGGAACTCGACCCGATGAGCGCCTATCTAGGCGCTTATGCAGATCATGTACACCCGACGACCTACGGACTGGAAGCCATTGCGGAGACCATCCGAGCCGCCGATCTCGATCTGTTGGTCCATCTGAGCATCGGCATGGATCCACTTTCGATGCAGCTGGGCGCACTGCACCTTGCACCCGTGCAGTGCGTCAGTTGGGGACACCCCGTCAGTACCGGGCTTACCGCCATCGACTACTTCATCAGCGTGGACAGCATGGAGCCGGCAGACGGCAACATGCATTACAGCGAGCGTCTGGTGACCTTGCCGGGCGTTGGCGTGGCCATCGCGGAAACGCATCCATCCGAGAAAACCATGGCTCGTATCGACTTCGGCCTGCCCGAAAGGGTGCCCGTGTTTCTTTCCCTGCAATCGTTGTTCAAGTACCTGCCGCAACACGACGGCCTGTATGCGCGGATCGCCAGAGAACTGCCCGATGCCGTGTTTGTCTTCGTCGAAGGCGACATGCCTGCCTGGACGCGCACCTTCCGCAATAGAATGGAAGCAAGCTTCGAAGCAGCCTGCCTGCCACCAGAAAAGTACATCCGCATACTGCCGCGAATGGCTTTCAGCGCATATCAATCGCTGCTGTGTTGCTGCGACGTCGCGCTCGATACCATGGATTTTTCCGGTGGACAAACCAGCTACGATTTGCTGTCCAACGATCTGCCGATCGTCACCCTGCCCGGCCGCATGATGCGTGGGCGCCAGACCTACGGCATGCTCAAGCAGATCGGAGTGGAAGACACCATCGCAACCGATGCCGATGATTACGTGCGCATCGCCGTCCGGTTGGGGCAAGAACGCGCAGTGCGAGACGACATCTCGCGACGGATCCGCAAGAACAAGCATCTCCTTTTCAACGACCCGCGCCCGGTTCAAGCGCTGGAGGCGTTTTACCGGTGGGCAACGGGGAATGCCCTCCCCAGCGATCAAGCCAAGTTCCGACTCTGGCCACCCGTCTGACGAACGTCCGGCAACTCAAAAACTGGTAAGTGGTCACCCATCCATCAACCGTCATGCCCGCGCAGACGGGCATTCATGGCCGTTTCGAACCAGCGCGGGAAAGACCCAACGGCCATGGCCCCCCCGCCTGCGCGGGGACGACGAACGGTGTGCTTGTCTTGAGCCTGCGGCGCTTCTATTTGAACAGTCGCGCCAAGCCGCGTCTCAGGCGTCGCAGCACCAGCCGCCAGGTTGGACCTTCGCCGTACAAAGTACGTAGCTGCTCGCGCCCCGGAAACAATCGTTGCCGCAGCCAGTGCAGGCGCGCGCCAAATGACGGCAAGGCGCGCAGGTTCTGCCACTGCATGTAGCGCCAGTCGGCGAGGCGGTCGGCATCGAGTGGCTCGTCGGAGGCCAGCGTGCACAGGCATGCGCTGACCTCGGCCGGAATCTCCGCGCCGAGCGTGCGGGCAGCATCCTCCAGCGAGCGCAGGCACAGGCCGGCAATGCGTTTGTCGGCTGCCAACGTGCAGAGATCTTCCCACTCCTGCGCGCTGTTGCGCACGGCCAGCAGGCGCAGGTCGTACAGCAGCTTGAGGCGATCGGGAATCGCGTTCTGCATGTCCAGCGCGCGATTCAGGCAGGCGTGGGCCAACGCGTGCGCGGGTGACAGCGCGCGCAATGAGGTGCCCATACCGGGCAGCGCCTGCGCACTGGTCCAAAGTTCGTCAAAGCCGAAAATGCCTGCGTAGGCCGCAGCGTTCAGCAACCGCGAATGCAAGTCCAATTCGGATTGCAGCTGGCCATCGACGTTGCACCGCAGGGTCAGTTCGAAATGGGTATCACCGGGATCAAACGCGCGCGCATAGCCCAGTGGCGCCAGCACGGTTTCCGCCTGCGCCGTAGCTTCGGCGGAGTCCAGCAGCAGGTCGATATCCCCGCCCATGCGCAGGAATGGCTGCGGGTACAGCCACAGTGACAGCGCCGCGCCCTTGAGCAGCAGGGCACGCAATCCGGCCGCCACCAGCACCTGTTCGATCTGGTGCAGTTCGTTTGCGCGCAACAGCCACTGCGCCGCCAGGCCACGCGCCTGGGCTTGCAATGCATCACGCTGGTCGTCAGTGAGTGCAGCCCAGCCGCCTTCGGTACGCAACCGCGCCTCCAGCAGCGCGGTGACGCCTTCGCGTTCGGCCGCTTCCAGCAACTGCTGGCCCGTGACCGAGTCGGACAAGGGCGGCGGTCGCCCGCTGCGCAGCGCGGCGGCGAGCCAGTCGCGCAGCGCTGCATCATCCACGCCGAGCACCCTCACTGGCGTGCATCACGTTGCGCACAATCCCGAGCCAGAAAACGTCCATGGATGCCCGCCTTCGCGGGCATGACGGCGATTGGATATCGGCCTTCGCGAGCATGCTGATAGTTGGACATCCGCCTTCGCGGGCATGACGGGCTTGAGACGGATGCGTAGTTGCGTAGGCATAACGCCATTCTTCGCTCGTCGTCCCCGCGCAGGCGGGGACCCATGGACGTTGGCTCTTCTCCACGTTGACCCCAACCATCCGTGAATACCCGACTTCGCCGACATGCTGATGGTTGGACACCCGCCTTCGCGGGCATGACGGTGCTGGCTTGGATGTTCGCCTTCGCGGGCATGGCGGTCTTGGGATGGCCGCACACCCATTCTTCGCTCGTCGTCCCCTCGCAGGCGGGGACCCATGGACGTTGGCTCTTGCGCGCAATCGATTGAACCCGCCAGGCGCTCCTCACACCCGGTAATACTCCCGATACCACGCCACGAACCGCGCCACGCCCTCTTCCACCGACACACCCGGCGTGCAGCCGATGTCCTGCGCCAGATCGGAGGTGTCGGCTTCGGTATCGGGAACATCGCCCGCTTGCAGCGGCAACAGCTCCATCGTCGCCTTGCGGCCGAGGCAGTGTTCGAGGATTTCGATGTAGCGCAGCAGTTCCACCGGCTCGGCATTGCCGATGTTGTAGATCCGGTAGGGTGCCACCCCGCTGGTGGCGGGATCGGGCGCGTCGCCGCTCCAAGACGGATCGCGCACTGGCACCCGATCGAGCGCAGCGACCACGCCCGCCGCCACGTCATCGACATAGGTGAAACTGCGCCGGTGGTGGCCGTGGTTGAACACCTTGATCGGCTCGCCGGCGAGAATTGCCTTGGTGAACAGGAACAGCGCCATGTCCGGGCGGCCCCACGGCCCGTACACGGTGAAGAAACGCAGCCCCGTGCACGGAATGCCGTACAGGTGCGCGTAGCTGTGCGCCATCATCTCGTTGGCTTTCTTGGTTGCCGCGTACAAGGTCAGTGGATGCTCGGCGGACGCGTGTTCCGAAAACGGCATCGCGGTGTTCGCGCCGTAGACCGAACTGGTCGAGGCATAGACCAGATGTTCAACACCGTGATGGCGGCACCCCTCCAGCACATGCAGGAAGCCCGTCACATTGCTGGCCACGTAGACATGCGGATTTTCCGCGGCATAGCGCACCCCCGCCTGTGCGGCCAGGTTGATCACGCGCCTGGGCTGGTGGCGCGCGAACACCGCCTCGACGGCGGCGCGATCAGCCAAGTCGATGGATTCCTGCGCATACGCTGGATGCTCGAGCAGACGCGCCAGCCGCGCCTGCTTGAGCGAAACATCGTAGTAATCGTTGAGATTGTCGATCCCGACCACGGCCTCGCCGCGAGCCAGTAATTGCAGCACCACATGCGAGCCGATGAAGCCGGCGCTGCCGGTGACGAGGGTGGTCATGGCGTGAACCTCATGAGGAAAATCATGGCAACGACTGGAGTGAATCGATCATCGCATCCCAGCGACGGAGAGCCACATCACGCCTGCATTGCATATCCAGCAGCGCCCGCGCCCGCTCGCCCATGGCCGCGGCTTCTGCAGGCGCGGCGGCAAGCCGCTCGATGCCAGCCGTGGCCGCATCCACATCACCCGGCGCAACCGCCCAGCCGCAGTCGGAATCACGCAAGCGCTGCGCGATCTCGCCTTCGGGTTCACCGATGAACAGCGACGGCCGGCCTGCCGCAAGAATCCCGTACCACTTGCTTGGGAAGATGCAGCCTTCCAGCGCAGGCGCAAGGGTCAGCCAGTGCAGGTCCGGCAGCGACAGGCTGTGGGCCAGCGCTTCACGCGGTTGATAGGGTTTCAGAAGAACATTACCCAGCCCACGCGCCTTGGCCTCTGCGGCAAACTCCGCCAAGCCACGACCGCTGCCGATCAGCACGAAGCGGATGTCATCGCGATCACGCAGACGCGTGGCCACCTCCAGCATCGTGCGCCAGTCGTGCGCACGCCCGAGATTGCCGGAATAGCCAATGACGAATTTTTCCTGCAAGCCCCATTCGCGGCGCAAGGGATTTGCCTCACGAGGCAGTGGGCGGATGGCATCGTCATCGGTCCAATTCTCGATCACCGTGATGCGCTCGCGGGGCACGCCCAGCGCGGCAATCCGCGCCGCCATGCCCTGCGAAATCACCACCACCTGCCTGCTTCGCCGCAGACTGCGATCGCGCAGCCAGCGCAGCGGCACGGCAAGCAGGCGCACGCCGCCGCCGAACACAGCCTCGGCCACTTCCGGGAACAGGTCCTGCAACCACTGCACGCAAGCCGCGCCGCGCCGCGCCGAGATCGAGCCAAGCGCGGCGCCCAGCAGCGGCGGATCGGTCATCGCCACCACCAGATCGCCGGGTTGCAGGCGTTGCTTCAGCAAACGCCGCGTCGCACGGATGTAGTCCAGATAATCCAGCGCCCGCCCGAACAGCCCATCGCGCCCGAACCGGCTGTTGCCGACGCGCAGCACATCCACG
>NZ_JADZDS010000117.1 GCF_020850895.1 Thermomonas sp.
GAAGTGCAGCGCGTGTTCGCCAAGATCGGCACCGCCGAGGTCGCAAGCGACCCGATGCCGCCCTCCATCGCCGACACCTTCGTGATGCTGAAGGAGCGCAAGGACTGGCCCGACCCCGGCAAGCCCAAGCCTGTGTTGCTGGAAGAGATCGAAGCAGTCATCGCGGCCGTGCCCGGCAACAACTACGAGGTGACCCAACCGATCCAGATGCGCACCAATGAGCTGATCTCCGGCGTGCGCGCCGACGTGGCGGTGAAGGTGTATGGCGACGACCTCGCCCAATTGACGCGCGTGGCCGCGCGCATCGAGGCGGCGATGAGACGGGTGCCGGGTGCCGCTGACGTTCAGGCGGAGCAGGTCACCGGCCTGCCGCTGCTGACGGTCGAGCCGGACCGCGTCGCGCTGGCGAACTACGGCCTCAATCCCGGGCAGGTGCAAGACACGGTGGCCACCGCAGTGGGCGGCAGTGAAGCCGGGCAGCTGTTCGAAGGCGACCGTCGCTTTGACATCGTGGTGCGCCTGCCCGATACCTTGCGACAGGATCCGCGCGCGCTGGCTGAACTTCCCATTGCGCTCGGCGAAAGCAGGCAGGTGGACGAATCCAGCGGGCTGGCGACGTGGCAGAGCGGCGAACCGCGGACGGTGCCGCTGCGTGATGTGGCCAGGATCGAAACGCGCCTCGGGCCGAACCAGATCAACCGGGAAAACGGCAAGCGCCGCATCGTGGTCAGCGCCAACGTGCGCGGGCGCGATCTCGGCAGCTTCGTGGCCGACGTGCAGGGCGCCATCGCGCAACAGGTGAGGTTGCCGGAAGGCTATTGGATCGACTACGGCGGCACCTTCGAACAGCTGATCTCCGCCAGCCAGCGCCTGTCCATCGTGGTGCCGGCGACGCTGGCGTTGATCTTCGGCCTGCTGTTCATGGCCTTCGGTTCGGCGAAGGATGCCGTCATCGTCTTCAGCAGCGTGCCGCTGGCGTTGACCGGCGGCGTGCTGGCGCTGTGGCTGCGCGGCATCCCCTTGTCGATCTCGGCGGGCGTGGGCTTCATCGCCCTGTCCGGCATTGCGGTGCTGAACGGCCTGGTGATGATCAGCTTCATCCACAGGCTGCGCGAGCAGGGCGACCCGCTGGACGAATCCATCATCGATGGTGCGCTCGGCCGCCTGCGGCCAGTGTTGATGACCGCGCTGGTCGCCTCGCTGGGCTTCGTGCCGATGGCGCTGAATGTCGGCGCCGGCTCCGAGGTGCAGCGACCATTGGCGACGGTGGTGATCGGCGGCATCGTTTCTTCGACGCTGTTGACGCTGTTCGTACTGCCCGCGCTCTACCGCTGGCTGCATCGCGATGCCGAGCGCCTCGACTCGGCCTGAACACGTCCATCCCGGAGGCATCAGTCCGCGACAAACCCGGCACGGGCTCGGAGTCGCTGTTCCACCTGGCCACCCAGTGAACCAGCGGCGTGGCACCGAGCCACAGATCCATGCCCGGAGGGCATCCGCCCAAGCATTGGCGATGACGCCGGGCTTCGCCGGCCCGCCCCGCCCTCACCGCCGCAAGGCCAGCACCACCACGCCGGTCGCAATCAGTGCGATCCCGCACCAATCGCGTGGCGACGGGCGTTCTCCCAGCAACAGCACGGCCAAGAACGCCACCAGCAGCACGCTGGTCTTGTCCACTGCCGCCACCTGCGCGGCATCACCCACCTGCAGGGCGCGGAAATAACAGACCCAGGAAGCACCGGTGGCCAATGCGGACAGGCCAAGGAACAGCCATACCCGCGGGGACAGCGCGCCCGGGTCGGTCCATTTGCCCGTGCCCGCGACGAAGGCCAGCAAGACGATGAGGATCATGCCCGTGCGGATCAGTGTGGCGTAATCGGAATTCACGCCGACCAAGCCGAGCTTGGCGAAGATCGCCGTCAGCGCAGCGAACAGCGCCGACAGCATTGCCCAGTGGAACCAGGATGCGGTCATGGGGCCTCCGGAAGAATGCGTTGGAGCGTGCGCATCGGCATTCACCGCAGCGCCGCTGTGCTCGAATCCTGTCGCGACGCTGAAACAGGATACGCCGACCAGGCGCCGATGCGGTCGATGGCGACACGGTGCATCCGATGAAGCCAGTGCCGCTGCGATCCGACAGCCGTACCCGGCCGCCGACTGAATACCACGGGCATAATGCAGGCCCCCACTGTCGGAGCCGGGCATGCTGCTGGAGACCGTCGAACACGAAACCGGGCCAAACGCTCGATGGGCGGTGCTGTGGCTGCATGGGCTGGGTGCCGATGGCAACGATTTCGCGCCGATCGTGCCGGAATTGGTGCGTCGGAGTTGGCCGGCGCTGCGCTTCGTGTTCCCGCATGCGCCGGTGCGGCCGGTGACGATCAATGGCGGCATGCGGATGCGGGCGTGGTACGACATCACCAGTTTCGAGTTCGGCGATCTGGCACAGCGCGCGGATCGTGCCGGCGTGGCCGAATCGGTGGCGCAGGTCGAGGCCTTGATCGAGCGCGAAGGTCAGCGCGGCATCCCGCCTGAGCGCGTGCTGTTGGCCGGGTTCTCGCAGGGCGGCGCGGTGACGCTCAGTGCCGGGCTTGCGCGCAAGACCCCGCTGGCTGGCTTGGTGGCGCTATCCACGTATTTGCCGATGACGGCCGAGCAAGCACAGGCCAGCCTGCAGGCGGACGCGAACACCCAACCCCTGTTCATGGCGCACGGCCTGTTCGACCCGGTGGTGCCCGCCGCAGCGGGTGACGCCTCGATGAAGGCGATGCGCACACTCGGCTTCGACGTGCAGTGGCGGCACTATCCGATGCAGCATCAGGTCTGTGGCGAGGAAATCAACGATCTCGGCAACTGGATCGAAGCGCGTCTTGCCAGCAGATGACGGCAGCGAAGCGTCCCGGCTAACATCGGCAACAGGGTGCGCTGGCGGGGAGACCACGCGATGGAAACGGCGTTGGTGCAGGTGTTGATCGTCGATGACGAGCCGCTGGCGCGCGCGCGCCTACGCGCCCTGCTCGATGCGCAAGCAGGCGTCGCAATTTGTGGCGAAGCGGGCGACGGGGGATCTGCACTGGTGGCCTGCGAAGACGCGACGCCCGACCTCGTCCTGCTGGATATCTCCATGCCCGGAATGGATGGGCTGGAGACCGCGCGCCGGCTGGCCGAACTGGATGCGCCGCCCGCCATCGTGTTCTGTACCGCCTACGACGCCCACGCCCTGTCGGCCTTCGAGGCCCAGGCGATCGACTATCTGGTCAAGCCGGTGCGTGCCGAACGGCTGGCAGCGGCGCTGGACAAGGTGCGCACCTTCCTGGCCGGACGCAAACGCAAGCACGACGACGCGGTCGAGGCCGCTGCGCGCACCCATCTTGCTGCGCGCCTGCGCGGCAGCCTGCGCTTGATTCCCATCGAGGACATCCGCTACCTGCAAGCCGACGAGAAATACGTGGTCGTCCACCACGCGCGCGGCGAGGATCTGATCGAGGAATCGTTGAAGTCGCTGGAAACCGAATTCGCCAGTCGCTTCGTGCGCATCCACCGCAATTGCCTGGTGGCGCGTGACGAAATCATCGAGCTGCGGCGCTCACCGGATGGCAGCGTGCATGCGATGCTGCGTCATGTCGAGAATCCATTGGAAATCAGCCGCCGTTGCCTGACCCAGTTGCGTGATTCCCTGCGCCATTTGTGATGGCGGCCAGCGGCGCCGTGCGCAGGCCATCACGCAGGCGGCGATAATGCCGACATGACCATGCTGCGCATCGCCACCCGCAAGAGCCAGCTCGCGCTCTGGCAAACCGAACACGTCGCCAGCCGCCTGCGCGAGGCCCATCCCGGCCTGCAAGTGGAGCTGGTGCCGCTCTCCACGCGCGGGGACGAGATCCTCGATCGATCGCTGGCCGCGATCGGCGGCAAGGGCCTGTTCCTGAAAGAGCTCGAACTGGCGATGCAGCGCGGCGACGCCGATTGCGCGGTGCACTCGCTGAAGGACGTGCCGATGGAGCTGGAGCCGGGCTTTGCGCTGGCGGCGATCCTGGCCCGCGGCGATCCTGCCGATGCCTTCGTCAGCAACCATTTCGATTCGATCGACGCGCTGCCGAATGGCGCCCGCGTGGGCACCTCGTCGCTGCGGCGGCAAGCACAGTTGCGCGCGCTGCGGCCGGATCTGCAACCGGTCGACCTGCGCGGCAACGTGAACACGCGCTTGGCCAAGCTCGATGCCGGTGCGTACGACGCCATCGTGCTGGCCTGCGCAGGCCTGCAGCGGCTTGGTTTCGATGCCCGTATCCGCGCACGGCTGGACGCGCCGGCGTGGTTGCCCGCACCTGCACAGGGCGCGATCGCCATCGAATGCCGCAGCGACGATGCACGGACCTTGGCGCTGTGCGCTGCGCTGGACGATGCGTCCACCCGCACCTGCGTGGAGGCTGAGCGGGCGATGAACCGCGCCTTGCATGGCAGTTGCCATGTGCCGGTGGCGGCGCTGGCGCGACTTGACGGCGCGTGCCTGACGCTGGAGGGATTGGTGGGTTCGGTGTCAGCCGGTCGCTGCGTGCGTGCGTGCGCCAAGGCGCCATTGCATGTCTCGATGGACCTTGGCATCAACGTGGCCAACGCGCTGCTTGCGCAGGGGGCACTTGATTGGATCGACGCGCCCTGATTCAGGGGATCCTTGAACCATTCGGCATTGCCAATCCTGCATGCGCGTGATTGGTTCATGTGGAACAAGCCCGGACCTGAGCCGATCACAATGTGGGCTGACAACCACCGGCTTGCGTTGTTCGGACCAACCTTCAGAACAGGTAGCGCAGCTTCACCGTCGCATCGGTCTGGTTGCGCGAACTGACGTCGCTGTCGTGGCGGGTTTCAACGCCCGCTCCCAGCCGCCACTGCGGGTGCAACCGGATATCCACGGACAGGTTGTTGCGCAGGTAGAGGCCATGCTGGCCCGCTTCCAAGCGCGCGGTCTGGGAAAGCCGCAAGCGCTCGTCCAGTTCGTGACTCCATTCCAGTTGCCCCCGCCACACCGGCCCGGTGCCGGCGATGCCATCGTCGGCATAACCCTGCAGGCGATAGCCGGTTTCCATCGCCAGTGACAGGCTGGATTCACCGGTTTTCAGCATCTGCGCGCCGAACTGCAGGCCCAAGCGTGCATTGCTTCCCTGTGCCTTGACCCAGTCCCGGCGTGAGCCCGGGATGGTGAGTTGGCTGCCGGCGCCCGGCAGGCGGGTACCGTCGATCCGCACTTGCCCGGCAGGAATCTGCGGCATCGCGGCCACCTGCCACTCGCCTTGCAGGCACCGGGCAGCGATGCAGCGCGGCGGATCGACCAAGCGCCGTGCAATCTCCGGCTGCAGGGCCGGCGGTGCGGTTTCGGCAATGACTGGCGGAATCGAAACCACCGCCAGCAACACAGGCAGGGGAAGCATGGCGAACCATCGGATTGTACCCTGTGATTGTAGCAAACCCCTTTCCGCGGAATCCGCGTCGCTGTCGCATAATCCGACCATGGATCGCTACGAGCGCATCATCGCCCTGCATCGAACCCTGCAGGCCGCCCGCCGACCGGTGACGGTTGGCCATTTGCAGGACGAGCTGGGCTGTTCGCGCGCCACCGTCTATCGCGA
>NZ_JADZDS010000118.1 GCF_020850895.1 Thermomonas sp.
CCGCTGTTCCCGCGCACCACGAACACGCAGACGGCGATAAGCAGGATGTTCGCTGATCTGACCGGAGGCGATCTCTGATGGGTGGAAGAGATCAGACCCGCACCTACAGCCGCAAAGACAGTGTCGTCTTCCGCAAGACCGACGAGCCGTTCGGCGGCCTGTCCAACATGGCCGGGGGTTACCCGATCCAGGTGAACGGGGTGCGGATACTGACCTCCGAAGCGCTGTATCAGGCTTGCCGCTTCCCGCATCTGCCCGACGTGCAGAAGATGATCATCGGCCAGATCAGCCCGATGACGGCCAAGATGCGCAGCAAACCCTACCGCAAGGATTCGCGCCCCGATTGGGATCAGGTACGCGTGCGCATCATGCGCTGGTGCCTGCGCATGAAGCTGGCCAACAACTGGAACACCTTCAGCGAATTGCTGCTGCGAACCGGCGAACGCCCCATCGTCGAGGAATCGCGCAAGGACGACTTTTGGGGAGCCAAGGTTATCGACGACGGCGGCACGCTGGTCGGCATGAATGTCTTGGGCAGACTGCTAATGGAACTGCGCGAGCAGGTGAAGCAGCATGGGCGAGATGCAGCTTTGGATATCGCACCGCCGGACATTCCGCAGTTCCTGCTGTTTGGGCAGCCGATTGAAGTAGCCGGAGCTTTACCGCCAACGCAGGCTGCCGATGAGCAGGAGCAAGGCTCCCTTTTTGGCACGGATGCCGCCGCTGTCAGCGTCGAAGGCGAGACTTTGCCTTCTCCAACTGCGGAAAGTGCATATCCCGTTTATTGCGATTCCGGCCTGCCGTGGGCAGCCAAGCTACCGGAAGGCTGGCAGGTTCTGCGCAACGGTCGCCTGTTTGGCCATCGCGTGGACACTGGCTTCCCTGACTTGCCGATTCTGGAAGTGTCGCTACGCACCGGCGTGCGCGTGCGCGACATGGACAACCTGAAGCGCAAGCAGGTGATGAGCCAGAAAGAGAAGTACAAGCGCGCGGCCAAAGGTGACATCGCCTACAACATGATGCGCATGTGGCAAGGCGCGGTCGGCCCCGCGCCGGTGGATGGCTTGGTAAGTCCGGCCTATGTGGTGGTCAAGCCTTACCCCGAAGCCAACAGCGCGTATTACAGCTACCTGTTCCGCACTGCCGCCTACATGCGGGAAGTCAACAAGTTCTCGCGTGGCATTGTGGCCGACCGCAACCGGCTGTATTGGGAATCCTTCAAGCAAATGCCGTCGGTGGTTCCTCCCCGACCCGAACAAGACCAGATCGTCGCCTACCTGCGCGCGCAGGACGCGCACATCGCCCGCTTCATCAAGGCCAAGCGCGACCTCATCGGCCTGCTCACCGAACAGAAGCTGCGCATCATCGACCACGCCGTCACGCGCGGCCTCGACGCGAACGCCCGCCTCAAGCCTTCCGGCATCGAATGGCTGGGTGATGTGCCGGAGCATTGGGAAGTTGCTTCCATCAAGCACATTGCGGACGTGCGGTTCAGCGGCGTGGACAAGCATTCGCACGACGACGAAATGCCGGTGCGTCTGTGCAACTACACCGACGTTTACAAGAACGACCGCATCACCGGCGACATGGACTTGATGCGCGCCACAGCAACGGCAGCGGAAATTGCGCGCCTCACGTTGAAGGCGGGCGATGTCATTCTCACGAAGGACTCCGAAACGCCGGACGACATCGGCGTACCCGCGTGGGTGCCGGAAAGTTTGCCCGGCGTGGTCTGTGCCTACCACCTCGGTTTGCTGCGCCCGGAGCCGGAGCGCGTGCTGGGCGAGTTCCTGTTCCGCGCCATCGGTTCGGCACGCATTGCCCAACAGTTCCACGTCCTCGCCACGGGCGTCACGCGCTTCGCGCTCGGCAAGCATGACGTGAAGAACGCGGTCATTCCGCTGCCGCCGACTGTGGCCGAACAGCAAGCCATCTGCCGCTGGATCGCCGAAGAAACCCAGCCGCTCGACGAAGCCATCGCCCGCGCCGAGGACGAAATCAAGCTCATCCGCGAATACCGCGACCGCCTGATCGCCGATGCCGTCACCGGCCAGGTGGACCTGCGCGGCTGGCAGCCCGGCCCGGACGATGCGGTCGACGACGACGATCTGGTGGCACTGGGCGACGATGAAGCCGAATCCGTGGAGGAGACAGCCGATGGCGACGAGTAAGAAAACCACCCGTAAGGCACCTGCAAAGAAGGCGGGAAAGGCCATCGCGCTTGCGCCGTCGGACGATCTGTTCGCCACGGTCGCGGACTACATCGAAGAAACCCGCCGCGTCCTGATACGGCAGGCCAGCAGCGCCACGGTGTATCTGTTCTGGCGCATCGGTCAGCGCATCAACCGCGAAATCCTGCACGATGCGCGTGCGGAATACGGGGAGAAGATTGTGTCGCGGCTCGCTACACAATTGGCCGCCAGCTACGGGCGCAGCTACGAGGCGCGCAACCTGCGCCGCATGATGCAGTTTGCCGAGCAGTTCCCGGACTTCGAGATTGTGTCGCGGCCCGCTACACAATTGAGCTGGGCGCACGTGGTCGAGGTGCTGCCGCTGAAAACACCCGAAGCCCGCTTGTTCTATCTGAATGAAGCGGCATCCCGGCGGCTTGGCCGGGACGGGCTGCGCCACCTCATCGCGCGCAAAGCCTTCGAGCGCAAGGAAATCGCCAACGCGCAATTGACGGAAAGCTCCAACATTCCACCGGACACCTTCAAAGACCCCTACCTGCTGGACGTGCTGGGGCTGCGTGACGGCTATCTGGAGGCCGATCTCGAAACCGCCATCCTGCGCGAGCTGGAGGCTTTCATTCTGGAACTTGGTGGCGGATTCTCCTTCGTCGAACGCCAGAAGCGCATGATCATCGACGGCGAGGATTTCTATCTCGACCTGCTGTTCTTCCACCGCAGGCTCAAGCGCCTGTTGGCGGTGGAATTGAAGATCGGGAAGTTCGAGGCCAAGCACAAGGGCCAGATGGAGCTTTACCTTGGCTGGCTCGACCGCCACGAACGGCAGGAAGGCGAAAACGCGCCCATCGGCCTGATTCTGTGCGCCGAGAAAAGCCGCGAGCAGATCGAACTGCTGCCGCTGGATCGGGACAAGATCATGGTGGCCGAATACTGGACGGTGTTCCCCGAACGCCCGGTGTTCGAGCGCCGGATTCACGCCTTGCTGGAAAGCGCGCGCGAACAGGTGGCCCGGCGCAAGGCACTGCTGCCCGGCAAGAGGAAGGAGGCAGACGATGGCGTCGGATGATCGAAACGGGAAAACTCGCACTGGTAGTGCGAGAAATTGTCGTCAAGAGAAAACTCCAACCGCAGGTTGGAGAAATCAGTTGTCGTTCCCCGACGCCATCGCCCGCCTGCTGGAGAGCCTATGAAACCGACCGACACCAGCGAATTGGGCCTGGAACGGCTGATCGTGCGCCATCTGGCGGGCATCAGCGAGCATCCGCCGGTGACGCCGAACGCCGTTGGTGAACCGGAGGCCTTGTATGCGCCGGGCGGCTATGTGCTGGGCCAGGCGAGCGACTACAACCGCGATGTGGCGCTGGACGTGTCGAAGTTGCTGGCCTTCCTGCACGCCACCCAGCCCAAGGCGGTGGAAACGCTCAACCTCGCTGCCGACGGCATCCAGCGCACGCAGTTCTTGCACCGGCTGCAAGGCGAGATCGCCAAGCGCGGCGTGGTGGATGTGTTGCGCAAGGGCGTGAGCCACGGGCCGGTGACGGTCGATCTCTACAAGCTGCTGCCCACGCCGGGCAACGCCGCTGCCGCCGAAGCCTTCGGCAAGAACATCTTCAGCATCACCCGGCAGGTGCGCTACAGCAACGATTCGGGCAACGAGCTGGACTTGGTGATCTTCATCAACGGCCTGCCAGTGCTGACCTTCGAGCTGAAGAACTCACTGACCAAGCAGACGGTGGCAGACGCCATCGTCCAGTACCAGACCACGCGCGACCCGAAGGAGTTGCTGTTCCAGTCGGGCCGCTGCATCGCGCACATGGCGGTGGACGATGCCGAGGTGCGCTTTTGCACCGAGTTGAAGGGCAAGGCGTCGTGGTTCCTGCCGTTCAACCAGGGCTGGAACAGCGGCGCGGGCAATCCGCCGAACCCCAAGGGCATCAAGACCGATTACCTGTGGAAGCAGGTGCTGGTGAAGGACTCGTTGGCGAACATCATCGAGAACTACGCGCAGGTGGTGGAAGACGAGGAGGAAGACGCCAGCGGCAGAAAGCGCAAGACGCGCAAGCCGGTGTTTCCGCGCTTCCACCAGTTGCGCACGGTGCGCGCCCTGTTACGCCGTTCACGCACTGACGGCGTGGGCAAGCGTTACTTGATCCAGCACTCGTCGGGCAGCGGCAAGAGCAACACCATTGCGTGGCTGGCGCACCAGTTGGTGGAGTTGAAGACGGCGGCGGATGAAACGCAAGCGCAGTTCGATTCGGTCATCGTCATCACCGACCGCCGCGCGCTGGACACCCAGATCCACAAGACCATCAAGGGCTACGACCATGTGGCCTCGATCCTCGGCCATTCGGACAACGC